>PLIO01000105.1:14869-79940 GCA_003140075.1 Acidobacteriaceae bacterium
GACGAACTAATTCGCGTGCAGGGCAGCGGGCAAACCGCGCTGCAGATGGGCCACATCCCGGTCGAAAATATTTTAGACAAGTTGGCGGGAGTGCGCCGTCCGCGTAAAATATTTCTACACATCAACAACACCAATCCCATGCTGAACGAGGCGAGCCTTCAATATCGCCAGGTGCGGGAGGCGGGCTGGGAAATCGCGGAGGATGGATGGCAGTTCAACCTGTAGACGCCCACACCACATCGCAAGCCGCCCGCTTGCTTTCTCTCGACGAGTTACGCGCGCAACTGCAGGCCACGGGCGAAGAGCGTTACCATCACAAGCATCCTTTTCATCTTTTGATGCACGAAGGCAAGCTCACCCGCGGACAACTGCAGGCCTGGGCGTTGAATCGCTACTACTATCAAAGCATCATCCCCATCAAAGACTCGATCATTCTTTCACGCGGTCCGGACCCGGTATTCCGCCGTGCGTGGCGCAAGCGCGTGATCGATCACGATGGCGACGCCACCAGCGAAGGCGGCATCAAACGCTGGGTAAAGCTGGCGGAAGCCACGGGGCTCGATGGGGCGCAGGTTCGCGCCGGCAAAGGCATTCTTCCCGCAACTCGCTTCGCCGTGAACGAATATCTGAACATCGTTCGCACCCGGTCATTGCTTGAAGCGGTCGCTTCCTCGCTGACGGAATTGTTCTCGACCAAGCTGATCACCTTGCGCGTGGAAAAATTGCGGCAATACTATCCCTGGCTCTCGGGAGGTCTGGATTATTTCGAGGCGAGACTTTATCAGGCGCCGGAGGATTCGCAATTCGCGGTGAACTATGTTTACGACAATGCGAAGACGCGCGCCGAGCAGGAGTTGGCGATTCAGGCCCTGCGCGACAAGTGCGACATTTTATGGGCGCAGCTCGATGCACTCTACTTCGCCTACGTCCAGCCGGGATGGCCGCCTCCCGGCGCGTTCCGCATCGAGGCCAGCTAGCATGAGTGAAATCCAAAACTTTGTCATTCCGACCGAAGCGGAGCGAAGCGAGCGAAGTGGAGGAATCTGCTTTCGCTTGCGGCTCCAGCGCAGCTTGCATTTTCTTATGCTTCAGGCCTCGGAGTCATTGCACTAATGCCCCCTCCCGAAAACACCAGCCAGCCCCGCCTGGCCACCGGTTGCCGCTGGGGAGCAGAGAGTAAAGCTGGCGCCGAAGAGCGCGTGGTGCTCTTCCCCGAAGGCGCAATCAAGCTGCAAGGCACCGGACGGCAAGTGCTCGAGCGCTGCGACGGCGAGCGCACCTTCGCCCAGATCATCGCAGAATTGCAAGCTCAGTTCGGCGACGCCGATCCCGCCAAGATTCGCGCCGATATCAGCCAGTTTCTGGAGCAATTGCGCCACAAACGGATTGTCGACTACTGAATCGGAACGAGCCAGCTCATCGGCTTCGGCTTGATCTTGGTAAGGAAGGAACGAGGTGCGAGATGAGAGCGACTGATTTTGAGTATCGACATCAAACCTTGCTTCGCATGCTGGTTGTAGGCCTGGCGCTTCTGACCTACGTAATCGAGCCCGACGATATTGTGTGGGCAGCGGTAAGAAATCACACGACCTATCGAGCGCTCCTGGAACGGCTGGTTTTTGGAACCGGAGCTTTCCTGATCGTGAGCTCAGCTCTATTCCAGACGTGGGCCAGCGCATACGCCGGGCTTGACGCGGCAAGCGAGTCACAAGTGCTGGCCTGCGATGGTCCGTACCGATATGTCCAACACCCGCTCTATCTCGGACGAATCTTCTTTGCGCTCGGGATTGGGCTCCTTGCACCGGCTTTGGGAACCGTCATTCTCTTGACGGGCGAGATCGTTCTCATCCTCAGGCTGCTCGGTCGCGATTACGTGGGATCTACCGCGGGGGTGTTACGCCCATATCGGGAGCAGGTGCCCCGCTTTTTGCCGTCGCTTCGTCCGCGTTTTCCGGCTCGCGGGTTTGCAGGCCACTGGAGAGAGGCGTTGCGCAAGGAAGCTTCCAAGTGGGGGCTTGCCGTGACCATGATTGTTTTTACACTGACTCTCCAGGATAGAATTGCGGAAATTCTCGCAAGTGTCAGTGTTTTGATTTGGTTCGTGCTGAATATGCCCGATTTCATGCGTTCAAGAGGGAGCAAAAAACAACCCTGAGGGGGAACCATCCCCTTTGCGCCTACCTCCGCCGCAAAGTTCACTCAGGTAAGTTGGCGCTGCCCCGTGCCTGTGTCTCCGCCTGCATCAGGACTTATACGGAATCTGCACATCAACATAGCTGCCGGGCCTAGCCGCATTTATCGCCGCCGCAATTTTCGCGACGTGCAATCGAACTAGCGGCCATCGCGGAGTGCTCAGCACCACAATCGCTATTCTGCGGCCAGCAAGATTTTGCTGGTATCGGATGTTCTTGTCCGCGGTAAGAAAAACCCTCGAACCCAGCACGCTCCGCTTCGGCCAGCAAGTCGCCGTTGGAAAGCCTGTCCCATCCTCGATCCCTTGCTTTGACGACAGTGTGATCGATCAGATACGGAACCAGTGGGGCCGGTACGCCATGGTCAAAAAGAACGAGCATCTCGGGAAGACACACTTACCGGTGGTGAGGGAATCGGCGCTGCAAGGCTGCGTGCGGCGAACTGCAAAACCTCGATCACCTGCTCTTTCGAGATATCAAACCATTCAGTAATCTCATCTACAGTCGCGCCAGCTTCAAGGTTCTCGAACACGGCAGACACGGGCATGCGCGTATCCCGAAACACCCACGCGCCGCTCAGCCTTCCCGGCACGCTTTCAACCGCAGGGCATTGCGACCAATCGAGAGTTGCCATGTTCGACCTCCTCTTAATCTTAAACCTCTTACCACGGTTTGACGACAGCGTCACGTAAGGAAAGAACCCTATGCCAGTTGCTCCCACCCCACATCAAGCGCGGCTCCCAACTTCTTCCATGTGCTCACAGAGCCGGTTTTTCGCTTGGTCTCAATCGCCGCGATCAGCGCCCGCGAAACCTTCGACTTCTTCGCAAGCCGCTCCTGGGTAAGTTTCCGGTACTCACGCCAAATGCGGAGCGCGGCCTCTCCCCTCAGCCCGCGCTCGGTGATCTCCAGCGGTATGAGCTCGTCCTCGCCATCTTCTAGGCGCGCCTTTGCGGCATCGTACGCCTTCACGTCGGCCAGCATTTCCGCGTCTTCCATTAGCTTCCGCAGATGTTTCATTCGATTTTTGCAGCGGGGCTTCGTTCGTGCCTATAATCTATCACTGCGTCACGTGACCAGGTTCCCGGAAGACGACACGCAGCCAGAGGCAAATCCAATGAAGCGCATACTAAGAATTACCGTCCTGACATTGGGCTTAGTGGGCACTTACGTGGGGGTGGCTGCCGTGCCGCAGGTTCCCGCACAGGACAAAGACTCGATTCCAATTTGTCCCCTGCCACAACCCGTAGGAAACTGCAGGCCATCAATATAACGTGTAAAGAACTTTATAGACCGCGCGTCC
The DNA here is from genome assembly GCA_003140075.1 of Acidobacteriaceae bacterium. Lineage (GTDB taxonomy): Bacteria > Acidobacteriota > Terriglobia > Terriglobales > Acidobacteriaceae > Sulfotelmatobacter. The sequence continues at coordinate 18,365 of PLIO01000105.1, forward strand.
CTTGCACTTCTTCCTAGGGCGGTGCGTTGGGCTGTCTGCCCGAGAATCCACAAGCTCCTTGTGACATCTGACCTTGCCTTCCACTCAAAATCAAGCCATGATGGTCAAGGCGAAGCAGTTTAGTTAGCCCGGAGGGCAGTGAGCGCAAGTCCTTTGTTGTCTAGATTTTGCATATAAACCATTTGCAGTCTATTATTTGCACAGATTTCGCGCGGGGCAAATGCGCCCTACCCGCATGTTTTGTTGCAGATGCGAAAATATTGTAGGAGGGGGGGCCCCTCCCGACAAACAGCACTTTCGAGCCTAGAATCCGAACTGTGCAGAGGGCTGAGGCCGCGTCGCTGACGAAATTATTTCAGGCAGAAATCCACAGGATGACTCCACTGCAGCACCGATGATTCCCAACCCGCTCGCCCTCATCGCCGAGATCACGCATCGCTGCCCGCTGCACTGCGTCTACTGTTCCAATCCCCTGGAGCTGGCCGCGGTAAGCTCCGAGCTTTCCACCGCAGAGTGGATCGACGTTCTCCAGCAGTCCGCCAAGTTGGGAATGCTTCACGCGCACTTCACGGGCGGCGAACCTCTGGCGCGTCCGGACCTGACCGAACTCATCGCCGGAGCGCGCGCTGCGGGGCTCTATACCAACCTCATCACTTCCGGCCTCGGACTTGCCGAAACGCGATTGCAGGCGCTGGTCGAGGCCGGACTCGATCACATCCAGGTAAGCTTTCAGGATTCGCGCGAGGACTCGGCCAACTGGATTGCAGGAGCCAAAGCGCACGCCCACAAAATCGAATTGTCGCGCCTCATCCGCCGTCACAAAATCGCGTTCACCGTGAATCTTGTGATTCACCGGCAGAACATCGATCACCTCGACGAGATGATCGCTTTCATCGAACAGCTTGCGCCTGAGCGTATGGAGATCGCGCACACCCAGTATTACGGCTGGGCATTAAAGAATCGAGCCGCACTGCTGCCCACGCGGTCCCAGCTCGATAAAGCAGTCGAGGCCGTAGCCGCTGCGGAACAACGTCTCTCAGGACGCATTCGTGTCGATTTTGTAGTCCCCGACTACTACGCACAATATCCGAAGTCTTGCATGGGGGGCTGGGGCCGTAGATTGATGCTCATCAATCCTGCGGGCAAGGTTCTTCCCTGCCACGCGGCGGAAGTCATTCCCGGTCTCGAGTTCGAGAACGTTCGGGAGCAAACGCTGGAGTCGATTTGGCGGGAGTCTTCGTCGTTCCAGCGTTTTCGCGGCGAAGAGTGGATGCCGGAACCATGCCGCAGTTGCGACCGGCGCAAGGAAGATTTTGGTGGATGCCGCTGTCAGGCTCTCCTTCTCGCCGGCGACGCCACCGCTACCGATCCCGCCTGCTCGCTCGCGCCCGCGCATCACATCGTGGAAGCGGCGTTGGCCGAGGTGAACTCCGGCGCTGCGGTTGCGCAGCCCGTTGCCGCTGCCTCATTCGTGCAGTTGCAGCATCGGGCCGCAACTCTCTGGAGCTACCGCACGAATCCCGAGTAGCCGGGCCGCCCCTACCAGCGAACGCCGATCGTGATAGGCCGCACGTCGGTTGTGACGTTGGAATTTTTCCCGTGCATCAGGCGTGCCTCTAAGTAGAGTTCAACGCCGCTCGGCAGCGTGCGCGTGATGCCTGCCCCAAAGTTGTAACCGAATGAGTTCTGATTGGAGTCGACGAAATTGCCGCTGACTGGGAGGCTGACACCGCCCGTGCATGAGCCCCACCATGTCCAGAACCCGTTGCACCCTGAACCGGGAGGGAAAGTATCTCCGCTAAGGCTTCCGGTGCGGTGGTAGAAGCCGCCCCCGAGGAGAAAGTATCCATGGTAAAGCTTGCTCGCCGGAATGTTGATGATGGGGTCAAGCGTGACGGCGTAGAGATTGTTGTTATCTCCCGTGGCCTGTGCCAGTTGCAACGTGGAGTCGCGCAGGGGCAGGTTGGCAAAGATGAAATCCGCGCGCAGACCCAAATACTTATTAGCGTTACGGGCCACGCCGACCGTGCCTACTCCGCCCCCCCCTCTCACGTAGGTCTCAGTCGTGCCGCTATCTAAATTGGCTCCGGCGCCTATGTCGAAGGTCCAGTTCTTATAGTCCTTGGGCTTCGCTTTTCGCCGCGGAAGTGGTTCCTCGGAGGGTTCCTGCTCAGTAGCCGGCGGTTGCGCTGCAGGTTGTTGGGCGGGAGGCTGCTGCGGCGAGGGTTGCTGTGCGGCAGGAGTGGGCGCCGCGGCGGGTTGCGCGGGGGGTGCAGCCTGGCCGAACCCTTTCGCTCCCAACAAAATGGTCAGAATCAGCAGCGGCAGCGCACTCGCAGTGGCGAACTTTCCAATCATCCATTCTCCTCCCATAACCGGGCGTGGTGGCGGACCGTAGCGCTCGGCATGGAAAGGCGAGAGGCGCCGTCAACAAAGGTTCCGCTTGTGATTCCTCGCAGGAAGGCGGTTTGCCTTGGTTGCGGCGGGATCGCATTATATTACCAACTTTGATGCTGATTCTGCCCGACATGCCGCCCGCAGGGCTAACGCGGCAGCACTACGCGCATTACTTGCGGTAACGCTGGGCCAATTGCTGGAAGCGCGGGTCCGTGCGCAGGGAAGCAAAATACGGGCTGGCATCGAGCGCCGTGAAATCGTTAAAGCCCGCGTCGAATGCTTTTTGCAGCGTGGCAAGAGTTTTCTCTTTATCGCCCCGAGCTGCATAGGCCGCACTGAGCCAGTAATAGTTGATGCCGACTGGGCGAAGACCCTTTAACAGGGCGGTTAGAGCTTTATCGTAGTCCCCTTGCGCCAGATAGGTTTGTCCGAGTCCCAGTTGCGCCGCCGTGTTGCCCGGGTCTAGCTTCCGCGACTGCTCGAAGGCGGCAATGGCCTCCGGATAACGCTGCTGGAGCAAAAGGGCGCGACCAAGATGATAGTAAGTTTGGTAGCTCGCGGGCCGCAAACGCAGGGATTCTCTTGCCGCTCTCTCCGCGGCCTCTGCCTCTGGCGGCTGTTCATACGCCAGTGTCCAGGAAAGCAGATCCCAGGCATAGGCATTGCCCGGATACAAATCGGTAGCAGTGCGGAACTCTCGCGTCGCCGTCGCATAGTCATACTTATCCGCGCTGACCATCCCCAGAGCCATGTGGGTCTCGGACAATTGCGGCTCGAGGGCCAGGGCACGCTGGGCGAATTGCTCGGCACGTTGCAGATGAGATGGACTCGCGTCGATATTGCGATAGAACTGTCCTTCAATCCATGACAGCCCGGCGAGGGCTGGAGCATAATTCGCGTCGGCCTGAAGTGCAGCCTCAAAGTATCGCCGTGCAGCTTCCAACTTATCGGCCTGGTCGCCATACTGAATTAACTCTTCTCCTCGCAAGTAGTCGTCGTAAGCTTGAGGATTCTGGGTGTAACGATGCTGAATGGCCTGCTGCTCTTGAGGACTAAGCTTGAGGTTGAGCGACTCCGCGATCTTCAGGGCAGTTTGCTCTTGCAAGGAAAAGACGTCCTTCATTTCCCCAGTAAAGTCATCGGCCCACACCTGGAATCCAGTGGTTGCGTCGATTAAATGCACATTGATCCTCACCTGATCACCCGCTTTCCGCACACTTCCCTCGAGCAGATAGCGGACGCCGAGCGCCTTCCCCATCTCCGCGGCGCTCTTGTCAGTTGCCTTCAGTGCGCTGACGGAAGAATGCGAAGCCACGTCGATTGCCTGAATCTTCGACAGCTTGGTAGTGATTTCGTCGGTCATTCCATCGCTGAAATAGACGCTGTCGGGTTCGGCGCTCAGGTTTTGCAGTGGAAGGACGGCCACAGACGGCTTGGCGGCGACGGTCGCGGACTGCGCAGGAGAATGCTTTTCATACCAGGCGATCGCGCCGGCGGCGAACAGTAAAGCCAGTACCGCAACTCCTGCCAAGGCCCTCCCACGTTTTGATCTTGGACGCGCCTTGGCCTGAATTTCCGCAGCAGAGATTCGTCCCGAGTCGCTGCCACGCTGGATGCGCTTCAGGTCCGATCTCAACTCGGCGGCGGACTGGTAGCGCATCTCACGGTCTTTTTCCAGAGACTTTTCCAGGACGTGCTCGAACCCATCTGGCAGCGCCGGATTCAATCGCAGCGCCGAAGCCGGCGCACGGTTCATAATTCCGTCGAAGATCACGCCGGTGCTCTCTCCACTAAAAGGCAACGCACCCGTCGCCATTTCGTACAAGACGACTCCGAAGGAGAACAAATCTGTACGGCCGTCAAGTTCTTTGGCTCGCACTTGCTCCGGCGACATGTAAGCAACCGTCCCCAGAGTAGAACCTGGGCTGGTGAGATGTTGCTCGTCGACAGCGGTCTGCGTGTTCGCGAAGGCAATCTGGCTTGAAGAACTGTTCGCGTGCGCGACTTTCGCGAGCCCGAAGTCCAAAATCTTGGCGTGTCCGCGCCCAGTGACAAAAATATTGGCAGGCTTGATGTCGCGATGAACGATCCCCTTGGAATGCGCGGCGTCCAACCCGTCGGCAATTTCAATCGCCAGGGAGACGATGGCTTCGTTCTCTATCGGCTTTCCCGAGACGAGATGCTTCAGAGTCACGCCATCCAGAAACTCCATGGCAATGAACGATTGCTCACCGTGCTTGCCGATCTCATAGATGGTGCAAATATTGGGATGGTTGAGAGCGGATGCTGCCCGCGCCTCGCGGCGAAAGCGTTCCAGAGCTTGCGGATCTTTCGACAGTTCATCGGGCAGGAATTTCAGGGCGACAAAGCGGCCAAGCTCGGTGTCCTCAGCCTTGTAGACCACACCCATGCCACCGCCTCCGAGCTTTTCGACAATGCGGTAGTGCGAGATAGTTTGGCCGATCATTATGGAGAGGCGGAGTTTTCGGACGCTTCATCTTACGGAGGCCACAGCGGCGAGTCAACGAATGAGCCGCGGCCGCCCTGCTCGCCTTCCGCTTCATCAGTCGCCAGTCCCAAGTATGATAAAAATGAGTTTCCTGAGAGCATAGTTTGGACAAGATTCCGCCAGAGCGTTTATCGGACGCCAACCCAGCACTCGTGCCACGGGGTCCTGCTGCCCCATGTCGCGTCGCGCTGGTGGGCTTCGGAACCGTGGGCCGCGCCGTGGCCAAGATTCTCTGTGAGCGTACTGATGGCCTGCTCCGCCTGACGCAAATCTGCAATCGCAACTTCGAACGAAAGAAGCAGCCCTGGGTGCCGAACGACGTCATTTGGACCGAGGACTTCCAAACCATTCTCAACTCCGACGCCGACATCGTCATTGAGCTGATCGGCGGCCTTCATCCCGCCGAAGATCTGGTGCGTGGCGCCTTGAGCGCAGGCAAGTCGGTGGTGACGGCGAACAAGCAACTCATCGCTCGTCATGGCCCGGACTTGCTGCAGTTGGCGGGTGCGAAGGGCTGCCAGCTTGAGTTTGGAGCGTCCGTCGCCGGCGGCGTTCCCGTTCTGCCGGCGTTGCGCACCGGTCTCTGTGGCGATCGACTGCATGGCATCGCCGGCATTCTGAACGGAACCTGCAACTACATTCTCAGCCGCATTGAGACCGCTCGCATCCCCTTCAGCGAAGCTCTCGAAGAGGCGCAGGCTCGCGGGTATGCCGAAGCCGACGCCAGTGAAGACCTCGACGGCGGCGATGCCCGCGCTAAACTCTCCATTCTCGCGCTGGCAGGATTGCACGTCCGCGTTTCTCCGCAAGACATTCGCGCCCGCACCATTCGCCCCGTCGACGCGGTCGATTTCGACTATGCTGCCGAACTGGGCTGCACCATCCGGCAAATCTCGCGCGCCGATTTGAAAGAAAAGACTTTGTTTGCCGACGTCGGCCCCAGCCTCGTTCCGGCTTCGTCGCCCTTCGGGCGTGTGCAGAGGAATCTGAATCTGGTTCTGACTTCGGGAGAATATGGCGGCGACATGGCCTTCCTGGGCGCCGGCGCGGGAGGAGATCCCACGGCCGTTGCGGTGGTCTCAGACTTGATGTTTGTCGCGGAAAGTATTTCCGCTGGACCGCGTTCGCACCGCGAGCTGCAACTCGCTTCGCCAACGGTAAGCTGCGATTTTGAGACGCCCTGGTACCTGCGCTTTCTGGTGAAGGACCAGCCCGGCATCATCGCGGGGCTGGCCGCGATTCTCTCGGCTCATCAACTGAACATCGATGCCGTGCTGCAGAAGCCGGGCTTCGATAAGGGCGCTTTGCCTTTCGTGATCACGCTGGAACCTTGCCGCGACGCGCAACTGCACCCGGCGCTGCAGGAAATGTCGGCTCTGCCTTTCGCGCTGAAACCCTGCCTCTGCCTGCCGATCCTGCTTTAGCGCATTCTGCGGCTTCTACTTCCAGAACGGATTTTTCAGCCCCGCAGGCGCGAGAGCGCTGTTTGTCTTCGTTTCTGCGCCGGAGTCGTCCGAAATCTTTTCGTCGAGCAGACGGGACGAAGGCGCGTTGAGCTTATCAGCAGGGTAACCGGGTGCCGGGATAGAAGGACAGTCGGTGTTCATGGGACCTCCACAGGGGTTAATGATGTAGGTTCATTGGAACACTTGACCAGCAGTCCGGAGGCCGCAAAATATCGATGCGTTGTATCGGAAAATCAGCGGGCTTGATAAAACGAGCGATTGCCCCATTTCGAGCATTTCCGATAAAGCTGCTAGGATGTCAGGTTCGCGTCGTGCTTTGAAAAATTATCGCCTCATACCTAAGGAAGATTCTCATGAAGTACCGCAAGTTGGGCCGAACCGGTTTCGAAGTCAGCGACATTGCTTATGGACTCTGGGGCATGAGCGGTTGGAGCGGTTCCGACGACCAGCAGTCGCTCGACTCTCTGCAACTCTCGGTCGATTCCGGCTGCAATTTCTTCGATACCGCATGGGCTTATGGCGAGGGCAAGAGCGACGGTCTGCTTGGCGAAACCATGGCGCGTAACTCTGCGAAGCGACTCTACGCCGCGTCGAAAATTCCTCCCGCCAACGACAAGTGGCCCGCGCTGCCATCATACAAATATCACGATGTGTTTTCCCAAGACCACGTGCTCAGGTACGCCGACTCGATCCGCAAGAAGTTGTGCGTCGATTCGATTGACCTGCTGCAGTTCCACGTGTGGGATGACAGTTGGACGGATAATCCGGAGTTCCGGTCAACGGTGGAGAAATTGAAGGATGGTGGCTGGATTCGCTACTTCGGGCTCAGCCTGAACCGCTGGGAGCCGGAGAACGGGATCAAGGCCTTGCACACGGGATTAGTCGACGTGGTGCAGGTGATTTACAACATCTTCGATCAGACGCCCGAGGACAAGCTGTTTCCGCTGTGCCAGGAACTCAACATAGGTGTGATCGCGCGCGTGCCGCTCGACGAAGGCAGCCTCGGCGGCAAGATGACGCTCGAAACCCGCTTCCCGAAGGACGATTGGCGGGCCCTCTACTTCGGGCCGGAAAATTTGGCGAATACGATTCAACGCGTAGACAAGCTCAAGGAAATCGCACCTACAGGCATGACGCTGCCGGAGATGTCTCTGCGCTTCATCCTTTCTCATCCCGCGGTCAGCACGACAATCGTAGGCATGCGCGACCCGAAACATGTGCGCCAGAACATTGCCGCCAGCGACGCCGGCCCGCTCGATTCCGGCTTGCTCACCGAATTGAAAAAACATCGCTGGGACCGCAAGCCGCAGCGCTGGTCGGACTAAGCTCGTACACTGCCGTCCATTATCTGAGTCAGTTTCGCACGAGCCCGCTTCAACCGATACAGCTCATGCAGGAGTGGCAAGAGAACAGCCACCACGATAGCAACCCGGTAAGGATGCTGATATCTGTTCATGGTTGTTGCCACCATGCCGCCTCCCTCTAAATGTTCCAAGACGGTGTTTCTGGGCCAGGGCATAGACATACACCCGAAGAAACCAGCCAGAAAGCCAAACGATCCCAGAAAGGCGTCCCTTACGATCCCTTGTTGGCCGCACTTCGTTGCGAACGAAACTAACCATCCGCCGAACGCACCAATCGCCATCCCGGCGAGCGCGTACAGAATGAAAGCGATGACGACGATAACGGGAGCAACGGGAAACATGCTGGTATGGTAATGCATCGCGCGACGATCAATCTCCCAATCGAGATACTCCCGCCCTACGATCTGTGGTAGTAGCTCGCAACGCGGTCTAGTCTGTTTGTTTCGCCCCCCGGCTGCTTGCAACCATGAAGACAGATTCGCGCCAAACCGTGTTCGCGGTAGTCCTCTTCACCCTGCTGCTCACGGCAGCCCTCCATGCCCAGAACCCGCGCGGATCGTTGCGCGGCACGGTGCAGGATGCCACCGGTGCCCGCATCGCCTCCGCCAAAATCGTTGCGCAACTATCCGGCTCCTCCATTCAACGTGAGGCCCTCAGCGAAGACCGGGGCGAGTTTCGTCTCGATGACCTCCAGCCCGGCAACTACCGCATCACCATCAGTGCCGCAGGTTTTGCTCCGGCGCAGGCAGAGGTCTGGATCGCAGTCGCCACTGTCCGCGACATTAACGTCACGATGAAGCCGTCGTCCGTCCAGCAGACCGTCAATGTGCAGGGAAGTTCTTCCTCGATTACTACCGAAACGATTGACACCTCGAGCGCGGTGCGCGGAGGCGTAGTGGGCAGCCAGGACCTGGAAACTCTGCCGCTTCCGGCACGAAGTTTCGCCAACATTGCCTATCTCGTGCCCGGAACCGAGCCGGTCGAGCCTTCCGACCCCACCAAGGCGCGCATCACCGCGGTCTCGACCGGGGGCAGTTCCGGCTTGAACAACGAGTTATCGGTGGATGGCGCGGAAAACTCCGACGACTGGATCGGCGGCTTCCTGCAAAACTTCTCGCCCGATGGCGTTCAGGAATTTGCGGTGCGCACCTCGAACGAAGACGCCGACACGGGTTGGACCACGGCCGGGTCGGTGGTGATCACAACCAAGCGCGGAAGCAACCAATGGCACGGAAGCGGAGCGTTCTATGACCGCCAGGCCGCGCTGAACGCGCGCTTCCCCATCGAGAACCCGGCGCCGAATCCGAAGCAGCCGTTCTCCCGCCAGAACTACGTTGGAACTTTCGGGGGTCCGGTCGCGAAGGACAAGGTGTGGTTTTTCACCTCATTCGAAAACGTCCACGAGAACGCGAGCATCGCCTACAGCCCCGCCAGCACGACTCAGTTCGATGCGCTGGCGCAGTTGGCGTCGGAAGGATTGATCACCGGCATTCCTTCCATCCCGGTTCCCGCCACCGTTCCGATTCCTTTTCGCGACTATCTGAGTTCGTTGCGTTTCGACTGGGCCCAGTCGTCGAAATCGACCTGGTTCCTACGCGCATCGTCAGACAGCTACCTCACGCATAACGCATTGGTGCAGCAGGCTACGCTGCCCTCTACCGGTCTGACCACGCACAACAATTACTGGAACGTGGCGCTCAGCAATACCTATACTTTCAGTTCAAACTGGCTGGGCAATCTGGTGCTTGACGCCAGCCTGTTGCATCTGACGCAGACGCGGAATTCGGACCTCGGCTTCGCCATACAGTTTCCCTTCAGCGTGACAGCGCTGACCGTCTCCGGCTTCGAGACATTCGGCGACAATCAGTTTGCCACTCCCATCACTCTTTTCCCCGCCTTGCGCAATCAGGACAAATACCAGTTCCGCTACGATCTGAGCCACGTTGTGCGTGACCATGCGTTCAAGTTCGGAGTCGACTTCATTCACGAACCGGTGCTCAGCGGCGCGTTCGCTGCGACGGCGGAGCAGTTCACCACCTATCCCTCCAATCCCGATTGCTACATCAATCCGCCCGGCCCCGATTGCGGCGGCATCACGGCTGCTTTGCCGTTTTACTACACGCCTCCCAGCGCGATGTGTGATCCAGAACCTCCGACGGGCAGCGGCATTAACTGCAAATTTACCCCCGCCGGCGACGGCAGCTTTTCGCAGAACGTTCAACGTCTCGCCTTCTACGCCGAGGATTCATGGCGCGTCTCGCACCAACTCACCCTCAACTACGGCTTGCGTTATCAGACGACCTGGGGGCTCTTCATAGGTTCGGGACGAAACGAAGCCGAGAACGCCGCGTATGTGACGCTGCAAGCGCTGCAGATTCCAATCGTGCCCAGCGTACCCAGTGACTATCGCAAGCAAGTCGCGCCTCGCCTTGGGCTCGCTTACTCACCCGGTAGCAGCGGGAAGACGGTGATTCGTGCCGGTTTTGGCCTCTACTATGACGATCTGGCACAAAACGGATGGGCGACTGCGTTTCAGGGGGTCAACGACTCGAACTTCACCACCGGGACGTGCAGCCTTATGGGAGGCCCGGGCACTTACGCGCTCTCCGGTTCAGGCTGCCTGACGGGCGGCGCAGGCGCCACCGGCAATCTGGTCGGCTCTCCTTATAAAACGCCTTACGCCATTCATACCACCGGCGGCGTGCAGCACGCGTTCAACGAGCATTGGCTGGCCAGTGCCGATTACGTACACGAGCAGGGCAATCACGGATACCGCGGCTTCCCCTATACCAGCGGCTCCAGCCTATTCACTCCGCTCATTTCCACATCAGAGCCTCCCACGGAATACGCTGCCGATCAGCAGGCTGTCGTGCCGAATGTGAATGTGTTCGAGTCCGACAACCGTTCCAGCTACAACGGACTGCTGTTACACCTGCAAGGCAACATGCGCCGCTTCAATCTGGTCGCGAACTACCAACTCTCCAAGGCGCAGACCTGGGGATGCTTGCTCGGCGAACTGTTCGACTATGTGGATGGCGTCTGCCCACAACAGCCGAATCAGCCGAATCCCGGCTTCCTGAACGCTTTCGGACCAGGCGACTACGGACCCTCTGGCGAAGACGTTCGCCATCGCTTCGTGCTGGCCGGCACAGTGCACCTCCCCGGCGGCTTCGAGTTGAGCACCATTAATCAGTTTGAGAGCGCCCGCCCCATCACCATCACGAACGCCGACAACACCGACCGCATTTATGTAAATGGTGCGTACACCAGCCTCGACGAATTTCGCGGAACGCCTTATATTCAGTCAGACCTGCGCGTCACGCGTCCTTTCAAAATCAACGAGCGCTGGCAGGTCGACCCGTTCATCGAATTCTTCAACCTGTTCAACCGCAACAATCCCGGCGCCAACTTCGCGGTCAACGTGGCCCAACTCCCGGTGCCGCAGCTCCAGATGCAACCCAACGCACAGGGCATCACCAATGTCACCAGCATTTGCTCGAATCCGAGTTGCACCCAAACCGCCGCCATCACCAGCCTGAAGCAGCTTGAGATCCCCGAGGGCGCGCTGGGAGATTTCTTCGGTCCAGGCACAACCGTCGGCATTCCTTTTGCCGCACAATTGGGCGTGCGGATCACGTTCTAGCTTCCAAAGTATCGGGAGGCCACCCCTCGCGGGCACAGCCAATTGGGTGAGAACCGCTCGGCCGAGCGGTTCTCATCAACCCTCTTAATGACGAAGGGCCTCGAATCGCCCTCTATGGCTTGATCGCAAACACGGTCCCGCAGGTCGCCACCGGGTCGTCATTGTAGTTCAGACACGTTCCGCTCCCGCCGTCTAACGTTGTGCCATAGATGCGGCCAGCGCTATCGATCGCCAGACCGCCGACAGGATTGGCCCCGTCAGTAGCGATATCCCCAAAGTTTTCCAGCAGCGTCTCGGTCCACGTTCCCCCTGTGGAAGGCGTCAACTCGAAGACGACACCGCAGCTTAGGGGGCCGCACGCTGAGTCTCCATTCCCACCCCATGTCGTCGTGCCATAGAGATTGCCGGACGAGTCGAAGACCACGCCCCCTTGGGGAGCATCTCCGTCCGTACAACACGTGAAGTAATGCAACTGGGTCAAGGTCCAGGTCCCTCCTGGCGTTAGCTCGAACACTGAGCCTTCGTTTTGGCCCCCGCCATACACCGTCGTGCCGTAGAGATTGCCAGGGCCGTCCATCGTGAGTCCGCCCGCCGGATTCGCTCCGTCCAGGTAGTCAAAATCGTGCACCACCGCTTCCGTCCAGCCACCGCCGCTAGAAGGCTTAACTTCGAACACAGCGCCGTAATCATTCGCACCGCCCCAGTCCGTCACTCCATAGAGATTTCCCGAGCTATCACGCGCGAGCGTCGCGCCCGTGTACAAAAGCCCACCGAGAGTGGTCTTGTCGGAATAGTACCCATCGACGCCGTCATCGTTGAAACTGTGCACGATTGACTCGGTCCATCCCCCACCGGCAACGGGCTTGAATTCGAACACTGTCCCATAGCCATAGAGGCCGCCACCGAACGTCGTGCCGTAGAGGTTGCCCTCGGAATCGATGGTCACACTGCCCTCGGGATAGTTGCCATCCGCGGCGGTCGAGCGGAAATTATGCACGATCTTATTAGGTCCAGCCCTCGCCCGCCTTCGGGCTCAACTCAAATATGGTTCCGCAGCCCGTCTGCGAGAAAATGTTGTTGCACAGCCCGGTGCCCCCGTAGACCGTCGTCCCATAGAGATTTCCACTGGCATCGAGCGTCAGTGCAGCCGCGGGATTGTATCCGTCCTCCCCGGTGTAGGTAAAGTTATGCAGGATCTTATAACTCAATCCTCCGCCAGTTTTAGGACTTAGCTCAAACACCGCCCCGCAGCCCACGACGATGCTGCCGTCGATAGTGCACAGCCCAGTGCCGCCGCCGTTTGTCATGCCATAGATACTGCCGGAGGCGTCCACGACGACCCCGCCATAGGGAGAGGCTGCGTCCTTTACGGGACCCAGATAGTTGAAGTTATGCAGCACCTTTTCTGTCTGCGCCGCCGCGCGCGTGGCCGTCATCAGCGTGGCCATGGCAGACAAGGCCAGCACTACCGTGAATCCGATCGAAAGTCTTCTGCTCCTCATGGATAGTCCTCCTTAGTCGCGATGCGACGAGTATGCTCAGGTATTGCTAAGGGGCCCGTGGTCTCGAAGAGTTAGGGAAAGAACAGAACTCTTACTCAGGGGAGGACATCAACCTACACCCGTTCCCGAATCCAGTCAACCGAGGTCCGATTGACACTGTAGAATAACTGTCATTATCTTTTGCGAGTCCGGAGAGCTGGAATCTAAAATTCTATTTCTAACTGATGTTCCGAAAGGAGAACTCTTATGAGCGACGAGACCAGGAAAGACCTATTTTCGCGGCGCGGATTCATGGAAATGGGATCGGCGGCTTTAGCGGCCGCTGGGATGCTCTCGGCGACGGATGCGGCGGCGCAAGATCAGAAACCGTACCCGACCAAGAATGATCGCAGCGCCAGCGCTCCTGGGCCGGGGAATCCGCCGCTGGATGCCCAGAATCCGGATTCTTTCCTGCCGCCACCCAGCGACGCAGGCGGCGTGCAGACATTCAAATATCCTTTCGGACTTGCTCACAAGCGCATGCAAGAGGGCGGATGGTCGCGCGAGGTCACGGTGCGCGAACTGGCGGTCTCAAAATCGATTGCCGGCGTAGATATGCGCCTGACGGCAGGAGGCATAAGAGAACTGCACTGGCACACCGCTGCCGAGTGGGCCTTGATGTTGTACGGCAATGCCCGGATCACGGGGCTTGATGCGGATGGCAAGAGCTTCGTCGCCGACGTGACGAAAGGAGATCTCTGGTACTTCCCAACTGGAATTCCGCATTCCATTCAAGGGCTGAATCCTGATGGCTGTGAATTCCTGCTGGTGTTCGACGACGGCAACTTCTCGGAATACGAAACCGTGCTGCTCACCGACTGGATGGCGCATACGCCCCACGACATCTTATCGAAAAACTTCGGGGTCAGTGAGCAGGCCATGGAGAAAATGCCGAGGCGGGAGAAGTTTATTTTCCAGGCTGCGGTTCCCGGCCCGCTGTCTGCGGATCAAAAGGCAACCGCTGGCTCGCTTGGCATGTCACCGCAGGATTTCGCCTTCCGCACCACGCAGCAAGCAGTTTCGAAGCGCACCAAGGGCGGCGAGGTACGAATCGTCGATTCGAGTACTTTCAAAATTTCCACTATGATCGCGGCGGCAATCGTGACCGTTCATCCCGGAGGGATACGAGAACTGCACTGGCATCCCAACGCCGACGAATGGCAGTACTTCATCAGCGGTACGGGAAGGATGACCGTGTTCGCTACCGGAGGCCGCGCCCGCACCATGGACTTTCAAGCCGGAGACGTTGGCTATATTCAGAAGACGCTGCCCCACTACGTGCAGAACACAGGCGACACCGACCTGAAGTTCCTGGAGATGTTCAAGAGCAGCTCTTATCAGGATCTCGCGCTCTCGGAATGGCTCACGCACACGCCACCGGAACTTGTGATGGCCCATTTGGGCATCGATAAGGCGACACTCGACGCCATGCCTAAGGAAGAAGTCGTGGTGATGCCGAAGTAGCCTGCGGCGTTGAAGGCTCTCTACCGCACCAGCCACTCCGTAGCCGCGTGCACGCGGACGAGCAGCTGGCCGTAAGTCACGGCCATGGTGGCGAGAACCGCCACAGCCGCGCACAGCGTATATACCGACGAATATTTTTTCGCCGGAGTTTGCCGCCGCTCCGTCCACGCGATCAAGCGCTCTACGCGGGCGTTCACTGACTCCGCCGGGCTGTGCACCAGCGCCGTGGTCAGCTCTGCAGGCAGCTCCAGCGGAGCCAGCCGCGACAACTTGATCACCGCCGCAGCGAGATCCAGAGCTTCGGAAGCGCTCGAGACGGCGGCATCATCGGCGGCCATTTCACTCGCTTCGCGCCACGCACTTTCCAACTCTGCCATTGCCGGAAATGCAACGAAACGCAAAATCAACTTTCTCAGATTATCGCAACGCCGCACGTGCACGACTTCATGCCGCAGGGCCGTCCGCAGCTCCCGCTCGGTCAGCACAAACTCCGCCGCGACTGACAACCACACGCTGGGCCGAAGAATTCCCGCTGCGGTGAGCGGTGGAGCAGCCGCCGAAATCCGCAGCACAGCCGTCGAATCCCCGAAATCGGCAGCACTCGATCCGACCACGCTTGCTGCGCTCGACCACTGTGCGATAGTTCGCGAAGCCCGCACCAACGCCACTGCGGCCTTCCACATTCCCGCCAGCATCACCGCCATGCCGCACAAGCCCAGTGCTACCGGCATAACACCCATGGATTCATTCACAGTGCGGGGTTCGAGCAGCAGGAACGAGGGCACAGCCAAGACCAGAGTGATTCCAATCGCAAACACGAACGGAACCATCCGTAAGGCGAAGAGCAGGTCCGCGCACCGTCTCGCGGAGCCTTGCTGGCCATACAGCCATAGCCTTCGCCACACCGACAAAACCGCCACCGACAGGGCAATGTATAGCACGGCAAAAATCGAAAACCAGACCGCGATCCCGCGCACCGCGAACATCACTTTGTCTCCTTAGAACCGGGGATGCGCAACTCCAATTCTCGTCGACCCAGCTCGCGGCGCTTAGTCTCCACCAGCTTGCGCAAATCGTCGAGCAACTGCGCGTCACGCTCGCCCAGAATTTCGACCAGGAATGAAAGCGGCAAAGACGAAGCTGGACTAGCGTCCAGCAGTTGCCGGAAAGCAAAGCCTGCCGCCTCCCGATGCATCTCCTCCCGGCTGAAGCGCGGAGCGTAGCGGAACGCTCTACCCTCCTCCGATCGCGTGAGCAGCCCCTTCTTGAATAAACGATCGAGGGTGGTCATCACGGTGGTGTATGCCAACTCCCGGCAGTCCTCTTCGACCAACTCACGGACGGTCGCGCTGCGCCTTGCCCACAGGCCATCGAGCATCCTCTGCTCCAGAGGTCCAAGCTGCCGCGAAGCGCTGCGAAAGGGATGGAAAATGCGGTTCATTCTCGAATTCCGCATTCTACCGCGAATACGGAGCCCATAACAGGAGCATTTCTTCCATGGTAAAGACCGCCCGCCAAGCCTGGCGGTTTTCCCCCGCACAGCCTCTAATGCGGGTTACGCCGCTCCTTCCCTGCTCTTATCCGTCACATCCTCAATGGCCAGCAGAATAAAAGGATTGCCCTTTTGCATTTCCACCCGGCTGGCGTTGAGCAGCATGTCTCGTGGTCCGAGGCCGGGAAAATCATGGCTCATGGCGAAATCGTCCACGCGGGAATTGCGCGGGACAATCTCCTCCAGCAATTGGCGCAGGCGCGGGATGTTCCATTGTCTATTGCCCAGTTCGAAGATCAGCCGGTTCTCAGTTTGCTCGCGAGACACGCCGAAAGCACGGTAGAAAGCCGGGTTCGCGACGGTAACACGCAGATCGCCGTCCAATACCAGCGTCGGTATTCTGGCATTCTCGATCACCGCGTCGGCGTACTCGCGGGTCTGGATCACCAACCGTTTCAAGGCGTCAATGTTTTGCAGGCTGATCACCGCACCTTCGATCTTGTGGTCCCAGGTTTCGTAGGGCCGCACATGCAATATGTGCCACGCTCCTTCTTTCGTACGGACTTCGCGTTGCTGAGCGGTCGAGCGTTCGATGACTTCGCGAACTATCGGCTCCATGTCCTGCAGGTCCAGGTTCGGCCGGATCTGGCCCAGACGCCGGCCCACATCGCTGGGCAGCAGGTTCAGGATTTTTTGCGCAGGAGGCGAGAAGCGGCGAACGCACAAGTCGCGGCTCACCATCACCACCGGAACGTCGACCTGGCTCAGGAGGTTGAGCAGATCGTTGTTGGCCGAACTCAATTCCGCGTTGCGGTTCTGCACTTCCTCGTTGAGGGTGGTGAGTTCTTCGTTGGTGGATTGCAGCTCTTCCTTGGCCGTCTCCAGTTCTTCATTGGTGCTCTGCAATTCTTCGTTGGCCGATAAAACTTCCTCGTTGACCGATTTGAATTCTTCCAGAGTGGTCTCGTGGTCTTCGAGCAGCGACCCCAATTGCGCCCGCAGTTGCGCCATCTCACGTTTCAAGTTGGCGTTCTCCCGCGCCGTGGGGTGATCTGGCTTCGTTTTGTCACTCTTGCCCTTCGCTGCTGCCCGGGCGGGCGGCTGGATCTTCTCCCGGAAAACGACTACGTAATAGCGTTCCTGCGAGGAATGCCGGCGCAGGGGAAGCACTTCCAGGTCAACTTCCCGCACCTTCCCCTCCGACTGAATTTGCACGCCCTCCTTTCGCACCGGCTCGTTGGTTTTCTTAGCTGCGGCCAAGCCCGTGCGTAGATCCACCATCAGGCCTTCGCGAGCCATCTTGGACAAGTTAAAAGTGGGATGCCCGGCGGCCGGCTCCAGGTAAGGTCCGGTTTTCCCCTGGAACTGCACAATATCCATCTGATCGTTGACCACGATGCTGGCCGGGACAAAGCGGTTGATGAGCAGTTGCTCTACTTCATTTTCCACGGTAAACGGAGCGGGCAAAAGCTTGCCGGTCCTGGCGTCTTCGATTCTGCGCGGGGAATAATCCGTACTCGCGAAATACGTGGTCAGCCGCGCCGTGGTCTTCCGCTTTTGATAGATCTTGTCTTTCTTATCCACCAGGGCGAAGTGGTCGGCGAACCCCCCCAGACTCTCCGCTTCTCCCAGCACCAGGTAGCCGCTGGGCTTCAGGGAGTAATGCAGAGTAGGGATGACGCGACGTTGCAAAACCGGGCCCAGATAGATGAGCAGGTTGCGGCAGCTCACCAAATCGAGATTGGAAAAAGGCGGATCTTTCACCAGGTTTTGCTTGGCGAAAATGCACATGTCGCGAACCGATTTGTTGACCTGATACCCACCCTCCTGGCGCACAAAAAATCTTTTCAAGCGCTCGGCCGAGATTTCCGCCACGGAGGCTTCCGGGTACAGGCCGGCGCGAGCGCGATCCAGCGCCGTTTCGCTGATGTCGGTGGCAAAAATCTGGATGGCCATGGCGGCCTGCGAGATGTTCCGGGTGTGAGTCCAAAGATATTCCAGCAGAGTAATGGCAATGGAGTAGGCTTCCTCGCCGGTGGAGCAGGCGGCAACCCAAACCCGGATGGGATTATCCGGCTTGCGGCCTTCAAACAGAGCGGGATAAACATGTTTGCGCAAGGCCACGAACGCTTCCGGCTCGCGGAAAAACCCGGTGACGTGGATCAGCAAGTCCTGGTAAAGCTCGTCGAGTTCTTCCGGCTTCTTCCCGATCAGGCGAAGATAGTCCTTCAGCTTTTCGATCTTGTGCACAACCATGCGGCGCCGGATGCGGCGCTGCAAGGTGGTGTGCTTGTAATTGGTGAAGTCCACGCCCGTCGAGTCGCGCAGAAGGCCGAAGAGCGCATCCAGGTCGGCGCCAACCATCCCGCGGAATTCATCCTTCCCATCAGACAAGACCCGGGTCACATAAGGATGCTGGCTGATTCCGCCCAACTCGCGGGCAATGTCCTTCGGAGTCAGGATGAAGTCGATGACGCCGGCGTCGACGGCACTGCGCGGCATGCCGTCGTACTTGGCGGATTCCTCATTCTGAGCGAAAGTGATCCCTCCGGCTGTCTTGATGGCGCGGCAGCCTTCGGTTCCGTCCGAAGCCGTGCCTGATAGGACTACGCCGATGGCCCGCTGTCCGATTCTTTCCGCCAGGGAACGAAGGAAATTGTCGATGGGCATGTGTTGCCCGTGCACCAGCACCCGCGGCCCCAACTGCAGCGAGCCTTCTTTAATGAGCAGGTTCGTATTGGCTGGGATTACATAGACGTGGTCCGGTTGCAACTTTTCGTCCTGGGTGACCTCTGTGACGGGGAGTTTGGTGGTTCGCGCCAGAATCTCCGGCAGCCCGCTCGTATGTTTGGGATCGAGGTGCTGCACCAGCACGTAGGCCATGCCGGTTTTTTCCGGCAGGTTGCGTAATAGCTCGGAGAAAGCTTCCAATCCGCCAGCCGACGCCCCAATGCCAACGACTGGGAACGACGCGAGAAGGGTCTTAGCCTCGTTCCCGGCTCCGGCTTTTCGGATTGATTGGACCTGCTTGCGTGGAGAACTCCTCATGGAGACTCCTCCTTAAACTGAAGACTTCCTAAGGAGCCCTGGGTTCGTAAATCTGCTTCCGCTCCAGGCCGCGGCGGCGGCCGTTGCAGGGCGCAAGTGCCCCCGCGGGAGGGTTTCATGGCGAATTGTAGTTCCTGCGTGGAGCGATGGTCAACGCGACTACTCGGGAAAGGCGGGCCCTGCTGTTTGTGTTCCCGATATGGGACGGAGGGGCGCTGCGAAGCGCCTCACTCGGCTTCAGAGACCTTAGGAGACGAGGAGCCCCACAGGAAAAATTCTGGGGTGGGAAACGGGAATCGAACCCGCAACCGTCGGAGCCACAGTCCGGTGCTCTGCCAGTTGAGCTATTCCCACCGCCGGCATTATTATAGCAACTTCGATGATACAACCGCGCTGGGGAGATGTCAGGAACCGAAACCCAGCCCCTCGGCGGAAGTTATCACTCCTCAGCTAAAAGCCGGCTCCATAAGGAGCCGAGCAGGTGAGTCAGGCTGGAAAACGATAAGCAGAAAAAGAGAAACGAGAAACTATCGAGAGCGGCGGAGACCAAAACGGAGAGGCGGGAGAGCAGCGGCGCGCGCGCGGCCTGCTGTGTCGGATTGGCAAATTCTTCGCTCACAAATCCTGGGAAATTTCGTCTGCCTGCAAACCTAATTTGTTCCGTCAGGCCGGGAAGGCCAATGGACGACACCTACCCGCGCCCCACTCCGACGTATTCAAATCCCATGGCGCGCAGTCGTGCCGAGTCCAGCAAGTTCTTCGTGTCTACGATGATCGGTTTCTTGAGCAGATGCTTGATGCGGTCAAAATCGAGTGCGCGAAATTCCGGCCAGCCCGTGCCCACCACCAGCGCGTCCATACCTTCCGCGGCCGCGTATGCCGAATCGCAATAGCGTACCGATCCATTTAAACGCGTCTTGGCATCGGTAAGCGCCACCGGGTCATAAGCTCGTACCCGCGCGCCTTTGGCGACCAGCGTTTCGGCCAAGCGTATGGCAGATGAACCCGCCACTGAATTCGTATTGGGTTTGAAAGCCAGACCAAGAATTCCCACATCCTTGTTTTCTACCGAATTCAACGCCATGGCGATCTTATCGACCAGTCGATCCGCCAGAGTGAGGTTAACGTCCCGGGCCGCGGTCAGCACTTTCAGAGAGACACCGTTGGCCTTCGCCAACTCCGCCAGCGAATCCATGTCGGACTCGGCAAACACACCGCCCATGCCCGCTCCCGGCTGCAGGCAGCGCGGAGCGATTTTCTTATCCAAGCCCAGAGCCAGCGCCAGGTTCACTGCATCCGCGCCCACCCGCTCACACAGCGCGGCGACCTCATTGATGAAGGAAATCTTTGTCGCCACGAATGCTGTCGCCGATTCCCGCACCAACTCGGCCGTAGCCTGGTTAGTCACAATCACCGGCACACCGCGCATCACCAGCGGATGAAAAATCTGCTTCAGAATATGCACCGCTTCGCTGGAGGTCGACCCCAGAATCAGGCGGTCCGGCCAGTTGAAGTCTTCCACCGCGCAACCGTCGGTAAAGAACATAGGCTGGGAGACGATGGTTCCTTCCAGTCCCGCATCCTTCAAACTTTTTTCTAAAGCTGAAGCTGTGCCCACCGCCACCGGCGTAACAATCGTCAAAATTGGCGGCTTCGGGGCCAGCCGCGCGATACGCATCACCACGTCGGCCAGGTGGTCCGCGCTGTCTTCCGCCAGGAAGATGACTTGTGTCTTGCGCGCAAACGATTCGATATCGGTGGAATACGCCAGCCGCCCGGCCCGCACATTGCGGCGGATGATCTCCTTCAGATTCTTCTCGAAGAAGGGAATGTTGCCCTGAGCCATCTCAACCATGCGCGTCCGGTCGGGATGACAGCAAGAAACGGGAGTGCCAAAATCCGCCAGGCAGGCCGAAATCACTGTTCCCAGAAAACCCGAACCGTAGACCCCGATCTGCATCCTCTATCTCCTGTCTTTCCCGAAACGCGCGCCTGAAGCGGCTCCCAGCGCGGATTACACACAGTTCCCTCTCTTTCTGTTTACAGCGCACGCACCGGCGGCGCAATGCACGGGAGTGAAATGTACCAGGGGCCATGCTGGCGTGGCGGGGGTAACATAATGAAAGGTAATCGAGCGGAGGTTACGGCAAAACCAGGGTCCCGCCGAGGGATACTGGGGCCAGGTCAACCCAGCAGTTTTGCGCGTCTTCCCGCACAAAGGTGAGTTGGTCGAGCAGGATGCGGCGGCTTCCTGAATACTGCTGCCAGCGCTCGCGGGCAATTTCCAAAGCTTGGCTCGCCGCTTGTTCCGTCGGCATTTTCACGACCGTCAAGTGAGGGATGTACGGCCACTCTTCGGCAAAGGCCAGCGCTTGCGCGTTCAGTTGGTTGTGTAACTCACAAAGACGAGATGCGGCATGGGCTACACGGATATAAACCGTAGGCGTGGTGGGAACAAAGCTTTCCATGTCGCCCAAAGTCACTTCGAAGGGCTCGGCCTGGCCGCAGATCCCGGCCAGCAACTGCAGCGCCGCATTTTCCGTTCCCTGCAGAGGCCGCGGCGGCAGAAAGGTAAGATGAGCCGCCAGATGAGGCAAGTCGGGATGCA
Source organism: Acidobacteriaceae bacterium (assembly GCA_003140075.1). Lineage (GTDB taxonomy): Bacteria > Acidobacteriota > Terriglobia > Terriglobales > Acidobacteriaceae > Sulfotelmatobacter. Next base: position 39,897 of record PLIO01000105.1, read on the forward strand.
GTTCCCGCCGGAGGTTCTCCACGAACTCTCCCACCGGACTTTTCACGTACGCAACTAACGCATACCGCAGGCTCGCCATGTCAGCTAAAAATTATAGCGCGCTTCTGTCGTTTATAATTGCAGCAGACGTTGATTCAGAAGAATCGTTGATGTCGATAAAGTCGGGGCGTAGCGCAGCCTGGTAGCGCACCTGCCTTGGGCGCAGGGGGTCCGCGGTTCAAATCCGCGCGCCCCGACCAAAAACAAAACGCAGTAGTTACGCGGCTTTCACTCCGGGAGTTCCAAGGCAGGGGTCGATTTTGGCAACTGTATCGATTCCCGTTTGCCCCCATGGACAAACCAAAAATTAGAAGGGCGCGTGTCCAACAGAAGAGGGAGGTGCGAATCCACTCTGAGCTGTGGCATACGGCTAACTGTCTGCTTGAGGCGGGTCAGAAGGACATCAAAGGATCGACGCACCAATTCAGGGCTAGTCTGGTTTTCCGGGCGTTCTTCCTCGAGGCCTTTTTGAATTGGCTAGGGCAGCTCATTGTTCCCCACTGGAGCTATCTGGAGCGGTTGAAGCCAAAAGAAAAACTGGACTTATTGAATGGTCTAATCCACGTGACACCCGATTACGGCTCGCGTCCGTGGCAGATTGTGAAGGAGCTTTTCGCCTTCAGAAATGACCTCGCTCACGGTAAACCCGAGATACTACTCGCGGAAAGCGTGGAGGACGTGGACGGCCTTCTGGATGGAAAGTTAGGTCACATACCCGAGACCGAATGGGAGAAATTCAGCACCGAAGAGAACGCTGTGAGGGCCAAGAAAGATGTTGAGGCGATCGCGAACCTTCTCTACAAGCAGTCGCACGTGGAGCACGATGGTATACAGAATCCATTCTCCTTTGGATCTAAGATCAACTCCGCGACGTTGGAATGAAGCACTCGCCACACTCAGAACATTTGACCCCCTCAAAGTCAAATCGCCGTATGCGCACCTGCCTTGGGCGCAGGGGGTCCGCGGTTCAAATCCGCGCGCCCCGACCAATTTCACCCAGATTCCCGCCTCGGAAGACGGACCATGTCCGAAAAGAGTGCCCTGGTAGCCGGAGCCAACGGCGGCCTCGGAACTCATGTCACAGAAGCCTAGCTGGATGCGGGGTTCACGCGGACTTTAGCAGTTTTTGGCCCCTTTTGGTAACTACCGTAACTCCCTCACTGCACAAATTTTGTTGCATGTTAACATTCCTGAAATGTCCTGCAGCTAGGATGAAAGCAGGAGGGCGCCCCATGGGTTCGCCGCGCATTGCGAAGTCTCTGCCGCTGCAAGTGGCCGCGATCTGTTACCGCAGGCGGGGGACGGTGGTGGAATTTCTGCTGGTGAACACCAACGGCGGAAACAAGTGGACCTTCCCCAAAGGATCGCCGGAAGCGCGCCTCTCGCACAGCCAGGCCGCCGAGCGCGAGGCCGCGGAAGAAGCCGGCGCTCTGGGCACGATTGAACCGCGCCACTTTCATCTCTACATTCACTCCAAGGGCGTGTTCTGGCAGCCCGGCGGCGTGCAGGAATTCGTAGTCAAAGCTTTCCTGATGGAAATCCACGAATTGCGCCGGCCCGATGAGCCGATGCGTCATCCCACCTGGTTCAGCCCGGAAGCTGCCCGGCAGCGCCTCGCCAAAGGGCGTGAAGTAAAGTACGCGCATGAACTGGAAGCCGTGATCGATCGCGCCCTCGATCGCATTCACTTCCACAGCGAGCTGTGGGGCAAGTATCCGGAAAGCCGCAACGGGCGCGCCGCCGCGCACTCGTAACCCGCCTGCGAAGTTAACCTCGACCGGACGAGGTGTAGGATGTTTCCGATATGCCGTGGCACCCCCAAGCTCCTCCCAAGAAATTGCCGATTGATCTGGCCGTAGTTGACACTGCCGACGGCCGATGGCTTGTTGCGATCGAGACGATCACTGAAACGGGGGGAACTGCGAACTTGCTCCTCGGAATAATACTGGAGCAAAGTATCGACAACGAAAGAATTCGTATGCGAAAGCTCAGCATGATAGTGAATGCACACGAGGCCCATGAACCTGACAGGGGCCCAAATCTGCTGGCTCGGATTCGAACGTGGATTGAAGCAACCCAGGGAGACGGCTTCCTTGACTTAACTCAACGATCCTCTTAAGGCCGCTTTATGAGACGATGAATCCAGCCCATGATCCAGCTTTCCGGCGCCGGAAAACGTTTCGGCCACAAACTTCTTTTCGAAAACACCGACTGGTTGATCACGTCCCGCGACCGCGTGGGTCTGGTGGGCGCGAACGGCACCGGCAAATCCACGCTGATGAAAGTTCTCGCCGGCCTGGATACGTTCGACTACGGCTCGCTCATCGTCGCCAAGGGAACCACGGCAGGATATTTGCCGCAGGACGGCCTCTCGCTCTCGGGCCGCACCGTGTTTGCCGAATGCATGGCCGTGTTCACCGAACTCCACGCTATGGAGCGGGAACTGGAAACGCTCACGCATCAGATCTCCGAACTCGACCATACCAGCCCCGAATATGCCGACGTGGCCGACCGCTATCACAGCCTGGAACACGAATTCCGCACTCGCGATGGCTACTCGATTGAGGCCGAAGTCGGACGCGTTTTGATGGGCCTGGGCTTTCGCAAGGAAGACTGGGAGCGGCAGACCGATGAATTCTCCGGCGGCTGGCAGATGCGCCTGGCGCTGGCCAAGTTGCTGCTGCAAAAACCGAATCTCTTGTTACTCGACGAGCCCACCAACCACCTTGACCTGGAAGCTCGCAACTGGCTGGAAGAATATCTGCACGATTATCCGTACGCGCTAGTGCTCATTTCGCACGACCGTTATTTTCTCGATGTGACGGTCAGCAAGATCGCGGAAATCTGGAACAGGCGCTTCTGGTTCTACACCGGCAACTACGACAAATTTCTGGTGCAGAAAACTCAGCGCAACGAGCAACTGCAGGCCGCATACCGCAATCAGCGCGACCGCATTGAGCAGTTGGAAGTGTTCATCAACCGCTTTCGCTACCAGGCCACCAAAGCCAAGCAGGTGCAAAGCCGTATTAAAGAACTGGAGAAGATTGAGCGCATCGAGATTCCGCCGGAAGAAAAGACGATTCATTTCTCGTTTCCGCAGCCCAAGCCGAGCGGCCGCATCGTGGCCGAATTCGTCGGAGTGGCGAAGACTTATCCGGTCAAGGCTGGGATCAACGGCCGCGAAAAGGAAGTCTTCCGCGACGTCAGTTTCATGATCGAGAAGGGCGACCGCATTGCGCTGGTGGGAGTCAACGGCGCCGGCAAATCCACTCTGATCAAACTGCTGGCAGGCGCGGAGCTACCGACCCAGGGCGAATTCAAACTCGGCCACAACGTGGAAGCCGATTATTTCGCCCAGGATCAGTACAAAGAACTCGATGCCGACGCACGCATGATTGACGATCTTGGCGAAGCGTCGCCACGCTCGACGCAAACGGAACTGCGCAGCCTGCTCGGTTGTTTTCTGTTTTCCGAAGACGATGTATTCAAGAAGATCGGAGTGCTTTCCGGCGGCGAACGCGGGCGCTACGCCCTGCTGCGTCTGCTGCTGCATCCAGCGAACTTCCTTCTGCTCGACGAGCCCACCAACCACCTCGACCTGCGCGCCAAAGACGTTCTGCTCGATGCGCTGATGGAATACACAGGCACCGTTGTCTTCGTTTCCCATGATCGCTACTTCATCGACAAGCTGGCCACGCGGGTTTTCGAGATCGGCGACGGCAAAGTAGAAGTCTATCCCGGCAATTACGAAGATTATCTCTGGCGCAAGCAGGGCGGCAGCGTGAAGCAGAACGAGGCTATCCGCGAACAATTGAAACAAGTTGAGCCTCCGCCGGAAGCACCTTCTAACGGCGACCGGCCCTCACACGCGGCCGAGACCGCCGTCAAGGCGAAGCGTCTGAATCCCATCAAACGCAAGAAGATGGAAGATCGCATTCACGAACTGGAGGCGGAAATCAGCCGGGCCGAGGCCGTTATCGCGCAGTGTGAAACCGCCTTGCAGGACTTCGTCAGCGCCGAAGAGAGCCAGCGCCAGTCTGAAGAACTCGAACGGCGCAAAGCCGCGCATGCTGCCTTTATCAAGGAATGGGAAGATCTCAGCCAGTCTCTGCAGGAAGCCGACTGATGACTCTTGCGCAATCGGACAGCCTCTTCCGTAATCTCGGAGGATTACTTACTTCTGTGCGATAGTCGGATTGGCCAAAAGGAAACGAACCGACCAAAGGCCCAAGATTCAAGACCCCACCGCAGGAACGGCGACAAAGCCTGCCGCGCGGTCATCAAGGAAGGTCGCATGCTCCAGTCCTCAGAGTACTCGTACGGCGGCAAGTCGAGTTCGCCAGTCTCCAACCCTAACCCTAACCCCAATCCGGTCAAAACGACCAGCGTGCCCATTGAGCAGGCCACCATCGGCCGTACGCTCGTCATCAAGGGCGAAATTAGCGGCGCGGAAGCGCTTTATGTCGATGGCCGCATCGAAGGCAAGATCAGCCTGCCGGACCATCGCGTCACCGTTGGCCGGAACGGCACAGTGGACGCCAACATCACCGCCCGTGAGGTTGTGGTCATGGGCAAGGTGAGCGGAAACATTGAATGCAGCGACCGCGTAGATATCCGCAGCGAAGGCTCGGTCACGGGAGACGTTTCCACCGTACGCATCATCGTGGAAGACGGGGCCGTGCTCAAGGGCGGCATCGAAGTGCGGAGCGGTGAACGCAAGCAGCAGAATCAGGCGCAGTCTCAAGCGAAGCCGGCGGAAGCACCGAAGCCTTCCGTGGCCGAACCACCGAAGACTATGGCCGCAACCGCCAACGCGTAAGCAGGGATCAGGGGTCAGGGGTCAGGGTTTAGGGTTCCAAGGGTCAGGATTCAGTGGCCAGTGGTCCATGACCTGACCCCTAAGCCCTGCCCCCTAAACCCTGGCCTCACTTCTCCTTCGGCTTCAAATCCAGCGCCGCGGAATTCATACAATAGCGCAGCCCGGTCGGCGCGGGGCCATCCTCGAACACGTGCCCCAGGTGAGCACCACAGCTCGAGCAACGGGCCTCGGTGCGGACCATCCCATAGCTGGAATCCTTGTGCTCCTCGACTTTGCTCGCGTCGGCCGGCTTGTAGAAACTCGGCCAACCCGTTCCTGAATCGAATTTCGTCGAAGAATCGAACAGAGGCTCCCCGCAGCAAACACAATGGTAGGTCCCGGCGTCCTTTGTTTTCCAGTACTTACCGGTGAAGGCCGGCTCTGTTCCCGCCTCGCGGGTCACGTGATACTGCTCCGGCGTAAGCTGCTGTTTCCACTCTGACTCTTTCTTTGCCACTTTTTCTGCCATCAATTTGCACCCCAGGTCGAAAAATGCTTTGCCACAACCCCAGTGGTCAGTGACCAGTACGGACTGCAGCACAAAATCCTGGTCACTGACCACCGACCACTGGCCACTAATTTCGTTAGATGTTCCGCAACCGCAAAAGTGGCGAACCGCGGCTCGCCTCGGTGCTTTGCTTTGTATGTGACATCCGTCACAACCATACTGTGACATCTAACCTTGTTATCCACAGGCCCGTTGGGCAAAGATGGCTAAACGTCTGCGAGTCCCTCGGGCCCGGCATCCCCCCTCAGGAGGCGCCGGGCCTTTAAAGCATTCAGCCCGCCAATTCCTGCCCTATCTTCCGATATTTGCCCCGGAAAAATAGTAGAGGTTCGCCCTCGCGCACCACCACCTCCTCCACTTCCGCAATAAAGATGGTGTGGTCGCCGGCTACCTGCGCTGACTGCAGCCGGCACTCCAGGTAGGCTAACGCTCCATGCAAAATCGGGGTCCCGTGCGCGGTGCGGTCAAAGCGTGCGCCAGCTTCCTCATCCGCGCGTTCATGGGTGTGGACCAGGCGCGCATAGTATTCGGAAATCCGCCGCTGATTCTCCGCTAAAATATTGATCCCAAAGCGCTTCCTGGCATGCAGATGAGCGTGGGTCTGCGCGCTGTGGTCGACGCATACCAGCAGAAGCGGGGGATCGAGCGAGACGGACGAGAATGCGTTGGCCGTCATGCCATGGACTTCGCCTTCCAAATCGACAGTAATAATGGTCACGCCGGTGGCGAAGCATCCCATCGCCTTGCGGAATTCAGTCGGACTCAGGCTCATGTCGTACCTGGAATTTTACCTGCCTCGACTGCCTACATTAGCATGGTCGTGGCGCGCCAGGGTCGATGGTGTAATCGCCTGTTCTCAACACCTATAATGGCTGCCGGTAAAATGGGACGGTTATCCATGCCTGATTGGTACTCGCACTATATTTACTTGATACTCGGGATATTCTTTTTTCCGGCGCCGTGGTTTCGACGTGCATAGGAAAAACGTCGGCACGCACTGGTTGTTGGATCTATCGCGCTGAAGAACCGAGCACGTTTTGGTGGGTAGTCGCAATGTATTACCTCGGTGCCGTTCTCTTCCTTGGAACTTACTTGCATCAGACGGGCGCGATCTGAAAGTGCTTCGCGCCAATCGGGGAGATTCTCCGATAAGCGAGAACCCGTCAAACCGTTGCGATGACGATTGGCGTAGTATCCCCATTACACTCATTCCCCTGACGACTGTTGTATGATTCGGCACATCCGCAGGTCGCGGAACCAACTGTCGTGACTACAAGCGCACTCAGGCCGGCTGCCCTTGACCACGCCTCATCATGCGCGTTAGAACTCGCCTACCTACAGCCCGGCTTACCCATCTCAGGCGACGTGGCTCTGCGCCTGATCCGTTGCAGCGGCGAAGATCTTCCCGCGCTGCTCGCCGCCGCCCGCGCGGCAAAAGAAAACTTCAAACCCGGCGTCATCACCTACTCGCGCAAGGTTTTTCTGCCGCTCACCAATCTTTGCCGCGATTACTGCGGCTACTGCACTTTCCGCCGCGATCCCGGCCAGCCCGGCGCGCACACCATGACCCCGGAAGAAGTTCTTGCCGTCGCCCGCGCCGGCGAAAGGCTCGGCTGTACCGAAGCGCTCTTCAGTTTAGGCGATAAGCCGGAAGTGCTCTTCCCCGAGATGCGCGCCACCCTGCACCACCTGGGGTATAAGTCCACGCTGCACTATCTGGAAGCGATGTGCGAACTCATTCTGCGCGAGACCAGCTTGCTGCCGCACCCGAATCCTGGTCTGCTCAGCGCCGAATGGATTGAACGCCTTGCCGCCGTCTCGCCCAGCATGGGCCTCATGCTCGAAACCACCAACCGCGCTCTGCTCGCTCCCGGCGCGGCACATGACAACGCTCCCGACAAAGTGCCGGCCAAGCGTCTGCGCACGATCGAGGAGGCGGGAAAGCAGCGAGTTCCCTTTACCACCGGCCTGCTGATTGGCATCGGTGAAACCCCGGAAGACCGCATCGACACTCTGCTCGCCATTCGCGACTTGCACGACCGCTACGGCCACATTCAGGAAGTGATCATCCAGAACTTTAGGGCCAAACCTACCATCCCTATGGCGCATGTGCCCGAACCCAGCGCGGGCGAGATGCTCCGCACGGTGGCAGTAGCTCGCTTGTTAATGCCCAACGTCAATATTCAAGTACCTCCCAACCTCAATGCGCCGTATTATGAAGGATTGTTGGATGCTGGCATCAACGACTGGGGAGGGATTTCGCCACTGACGCCCGATTACATCAATCCTGAGAAGCCCTGGCCGCATCTCGAACAACTCCGCCTGCGCACCGAGAGCAAGGGATTGCAGTTGCGCCAGCGCCTGCCCGTCTATCCCGAGTTCCTGCCCGCAGTCACGTCGAAACCCGGACTGCTTTCGGAGAAACTTCAAGCCGCCCGCGACAGTGACGGCCTAGCGAAAAGCGAGAGGCCCGCATGATCTGTGTGCTCACAGGCGGCACAGGTGGGGCTAAATTCGTGGATGGTTTGCGGCAAGTCATGCCGCCGGAAGAAATCACGATTGTCGTGAACACCGGCGATGATTTGCTCTGGTGGGGTCTCTATGTCTCGCCTGATATCGATTCCATCACCTACGTTCTCTCCGGCCTGCTCAGCCGCGAGCGTGGCTGGGGTGTGAAGGGCGATACCTTTTTGTGCCTGCAAGCGATGGGGCAACTCGGCGAGCCCACTTGGTTTCACACTGGCGACCGCGACCTCGCCATGCACCTGCTGCGCTCGCGCCACTTGGCGGAGGGTAAAACGCTTTCCGCGGCTACGTCGATCATCTGCGACAAGTTGGGCGTGAAAGCGCGCATCCTTCCCATGAGCGATTCGCGGGTCGAGACGCGTGTAGATACGCCCTCCGGTGAGCTGAGTTTCGAAGAGTATTTCGTGCAGCGCTGGTATCAGGATCCCGTGAACTCGGTGCGTTTCGCCGGGGCGTCTGACGCGGAACCTGCGCCGGGAGTGATTGAAGCCATCGAAGCCGCCGACGCCGTGCTCATCGCTCCCAGCAATCCCAGCACCAGTATCGGCCCGATTCTCTCTGTGCCCGGTATTCGCGAGGCTCTGCGCGGTGCACGGGGCAAAGTTGCGGCGGTGAGCCCAATTGTGGGGAATGCTCCCGTTGCCGGACCCGCAGGAATTCTGATGGCCGCGCAGGGGCTGCCGTGCTCGATTGCAGGGGTTGCCAAGGCTTACGAAGACTTTCTTGACATCCTCATTTGCGATACGCGCGACGCCCGCGCTGCCGAGGCGCTTCGCGGAAACGGTTTGCGGGTTGAGTGCACGCAAACCATCATGCGCTCCGCCGAAGACAAGGCCGCGCTGGCGCGAACCGTCCTCTCATTCGCAAAAAGCGGAGAGTTGGCCACAAAAACTATTTCTGACGAGCCTGCTCTCGAAAAATCGACGGCCAGTGCCACTGACCAGCTGTGATCCTCATCCCGGTAAAGAATCTGTCGGCGGCGAAGCAGCGCCTCGCCGCCGTAATGGATCAGGCTTCACGAACGGAATTGGCGCAAGCCATGTTGCACGACGTTGTAGCAACGCTGGCTGCGTGGCCGCGCCGTGGTGATTGCGCACTTGTCACCAGCGACCCATTGGCGTTCGAACTTGCAGAGCAGTACGATTTTGAAATCATTCGCGATCGCGTGAATCCCGGCGAAACCGGCGCCATTGAGATGGCTACGGCGTTATGCGTGGCCCGCGGCATCGATAGCACGCTCGTCATCCCCGGCGACATTCCGCTGGTTCAAACCAGTGAACTCGACCAAATTTTCGCGCATGCACCCGACGAAGGCACAGTGCTGGCTCCCGCGGCCGACGGACGCGGCACCAACGCAGCCTTCCGCCGCCCTGCGAATCTGTTCCCCCTGCGCTTCGGCAACGACAGCTTCAAGCCGCATCTCGCGGCGGCCCGGGCCACGGGCAAACCTTGCGTTGTGCTCCAGCTTCCCGGCATCGCGCTCGATGTGGACAATCCCGATGACTTGCGGCAGCTTCTCGCGCGCCCCGGCGAGACCCGCACTCAGAGCCTGCTTCGCCGATGGGCGCTCGCAGGCCATTTCCCTGCGACAGGGACGGAGGGCTAGTGACCGAGTCTCGAGCCTCGACAAGCAAACCGGCCGCGAAGCCGCGGAAGAAACAAACCTCGTCCGCCAGCCTGCAAATTATCCCGATCCCTCTCTCTGATGAAATCAACCCCGGCGATTCGCCGGCCGAGAAACTGCTGCAATCGTTGGTCAAACACAACTTGGCATTCGAGCCCGGCGATATTCTCATCGTCAAACACAAGATCGTTTCCAAAGCGGAGGGCCGTATCGTCGATCTGGCAACCATCAAACCGTCCGCCGAGTCCGCCGCCTGGGCGAAGCAATACAACCTGGACGCTCGCGTCATCGAACTCGCCCTGCGCGAGAGCCGCACGGTTATCCGCCGAAAAAATGGCGTGTTGATCACCGAGACCCGCCACGGTTTTATCTGCGCCAACAGCGGCGTGGATGTCTCCAATGTTGATGGTGGGAGCCACGCCGTGCTCTTGCCCACTGATCCCGATCGATCCGCGCGCAAACTTCATCGCGAACTCAAAAAGCACATCTCGCTCGTCATTCCGGTTCTCATCACGGACAGCTTCGGCCGGCCCTGGCGCGAGGGTCTGGTCGATTTCTGCATCGGCATCGCCGGCATGAAGCCGCTGCGTGACGACCGCGGCCGCCGCGACCCGCACGGCTACACTCTGCACGCCAGCCTTGAAGCCGTGGCTGACGAACTGGCCGCTGCCGCCGGACTCGTCTGTGGCAAACTCAACCGCACCCCCGCCTGCATCATTCGCGGATTCCCCTACGAATTAGCCCGCGGCCGCACGCGTGACCTGCTTCGCCCCGCAGCCAAGGACCTATTCCGCTAGCCTCTCGCCAAAAAGCAGTCTCTAGGAGTAATTTGGAATGCGAGCAAGTTTGGAGAATCTTGTGCCCCGCCATCTTTCAACATCCGAACTGGAAGACTTCCCTTCCCTCGACTGGCCAGACATAGCGTCCGCCGTCGCGCCCGCGTTGCGCGCATCTCTCGAAAAAATTCTCGAAACTCAGCATGGCGATTCCATTTCACAGGAACAAGCTTACGCGCTCGCTCACTCCGAAGGCGATGACCTGCTCGGACTGCTTGCCGCCGCCAACCTGCTGCGCGCCGAACTCGCCGGGAATCTCGTCACCTACGTGGTGAATCGCAACATCAACTTCACCAACATTTGTTTCGTGGGATGCAANNACCGAGGTCTGCATCCAGGGCGGACTGCCGCACGGCTTGCCTCCGTTTTACTATCGCGACATTTTGCGCGCGGTGAAGAGCGCGGTTCCCGGCATGCACATTCACGCCTTTTCGCCGATGGAAATCGTCTATGGCGTCGAACTCACCGGCATGCCGCTCGCCGATTATCTATCCATGCTGCGCGATAACGGTTTGGGCACGCTGCCCGGCACTGCCGCCGAAATTCTTGACGACGAGATCCGGCACATTCTCTCGGCCAACAAGCTCACCACCGCGCAGTGGATCGAAGTGATTCGCACCGCGCACCGCAACAGCATCCGTTCCACTTCGACCATGATGTACGGCCACACCGAGACCCCTGAGCACTGGGTCCGGCAGATGCTCCTGCTGCGCCAGATCCAGGAGGAAACCGGAGGCTTTACCGAATTCGTTCCGCTCGGCTTCGTCCACCAGAACACGCTGCTGTTTCATCAGGGACTGGCTCGGACGGGGCCGACGTTGGAGGAGCATCTGAAAGTGCACGCGCTCGCACGCCTGCTGCTGTCCGGTTCCATCAACAACATTCAGGTTTCATGGGTAAAACTGAACCGCCGCCTCTCGCAACTCTGCCTGCACGCCGGCGCCAATGATTACGGCGGCACTTTGATGGAAGAAAACATTTCCCGCGAAGCCGGAGCCACCGCCGGACAATACACCAGCCCGGAAGATTTTCAGTCTCTGATTCTGGAAATGGGCCGCATTCCCGCCGAGCGCAATACGCTCTATACGCGCATCAAGCTCAAGTCGCCGCTGGAAGAGTTCACCACGGAAGAAACTCTGGAGCCGGAATTTGCATGAGCGACGCCTCGCGTCCCATCGCTATTCTTGGAGGAACCGGGCCCGCAGGCATGGGTCTCGCACTGCGCTGGGCGCGCGTTGGAGAGACCATCATCATCGGCTCGCGCGATGCGCAGCGCGCGCAGGATGCTGCCGACAAAATCAAGAAAAGAGTGGGAGATCACGCCCGCGTCTCCGGCATGGAAAACAGCGCCGCTTGCGCCGCCGCGGATCTTCTCGTGCTCACCGTCCCATTCGAAGGTCAAGCCGCGCTGCTCAAACAGCTCAAGCCTGCGATCCGCTCAGGCAGCATTCTGGTCGACGCCACCGTCGCACTCGCCGCCGGAGTCGGTGGACGCGCTTCGCGCACACTCGGTGTTTGGCAAGGCTCGGCCGCGCAACAAGCCGCGGAACTCGTTCCCAAAGGAGTGAGCGTGGTCGCAGCTTTCCACAATCTGTCAGCTGATCTCCTCAATGGAGACGAGGCGCTCGATTGCGACGTCATCGTCTGCAGCGATGACGCCAACGCCTTGCAACTCACTCGAACGCTCGCCGGCAAGCTTCCCGGCGTCCGCGCCATCGACGGCGGAAGATTGGAGAACGCGCGCATCCTCGAGCAGATCACCGCCCTGCTCATCGGCCTCAACATCCGCCACAAAGGCCACGGCGGCATCCGGATTACAGGATTGCCGCCGGAAGCTTACGAGTAATTCATCTATCTCAACCTCTAGAACGAATACTTCAATGAGAACTGAATCAGACGGGGCGTGCCGATCGTTGACGTAATCGGTGCCGACCCGCCCCCAGACGCCGACACCGAAGTCGCCGACGGGATGGCGAACGACGGATGGTTGAACAGATTGAAGAAGTCGGTCCGGAATCGCAGATCCTGCCGTTCGCCGAGCTTGAACGTCTTGCCGAGCGTGAAGTCTACGTTCTTTTGCGGCGGCCCAATAATGCAGTTGCGCGGCGTGTCGCCGTACACCGTGGCATCGCTGCTTCCGCCTGTGGAAAGCGTCGCCAGCGGGTCGGGCGTGTAAGCGGCGGGATTTACCCAGTTGGCCAGACGCGACTGCGGGCTGCCCGAGCTGGGAGCATTGGCACAACTGAACCCAGGGTTGAATGTCGCGGTCGACGACGGAGTGCTTGCCAGGGCATAGGCAGTGCCTCCATTGGGATCATAGATCGTGAACGGGGCTCCCGATTGTAGGACCATTACTCCGCTCGTCTCCCAGCCGCCCAGCGCTCCCTTGGTTAAGCCGCTGGCATTGGCGAAGAAGGGCAGCTGATAGACGGCGCTGGTCACGGATCGCTGCCTCCGGTCGAAATCGGAAAGACCGCGAGAAGCTGCTCCGCTATCCTGATTGTTGACTCTGGTAAGGAACGCCACCGAGGCGGTGGAGACGTCGTCAATCGATTTGGACCAGGTATACGCGCTCTGGAAATACAGCCCTCTTCCGAAACGGTGGGCTAAGGTGGCTTGCAACGCGTTGTAGTGCGAATCGGAGTTGGGAGCAAAGTCCTCGAAATCAGCGGGGGCAATACCCAGGTAGGGCGGGCGAGCGCTCACGTTTTCGTTGGTTGAATCCACAATGGTGCAGGTGCCAGGACCGCCTCCGCAGGCATAAGGAATAGTCACCGGATTCTGCGGCGTGGCCAGCGTGGCTTGGTCGGGATCGAAGGTCGAGCGCAGGCGGCTGCCTTTGGTGCCTACATAGCCGATTTCCATAAACCAGTCTCGCCCCAGTTCACGTTGAATCGTGAAGTTCCACTGCTGGGTAGTGCCAACAACCCAATGCAACGGCACGGTGAGCTGGATCAAGCTGTTCACATTGCCGCTGAAACTTGGATAGCATTGCTGGATAACGCCGGTCAAGGTGAACGGGCAGGCGCCGCCGCCAGTCGAGAAGCCCTGGAAGATCGAGGCTGTGGGTACATAAGCCTGGGTGGGCGGCGCGCCCAGAGCCGGGATTCCCTGGAAGGTCGCGCTGGGTTGAAACATGTTGGCCAGGCTCCCCGGCCCGGGTTCGAAGGCAACGCCGAACGGGTAGGTCGGAGGAACAATAGCGAGATTGTCTACCGCTCCCAAGTCCTCGCGGACGGCGTAAATGCCATAGCCGCCGCGAATCGATGTGGTGTGACGGCCAGCCACGTCGTAGGCGAAGCCGATGCGTGGCTCCCAGACTGTGGCGTATTCGTTGTCGAGTCCAGCTTGATTCAGTGTTCCGGTGATGCCCGAGAGGCCGAACTTATTGATGCACTTAGGATAGACGTACGGCTGCCCGGTCGTGTTCGCCAATTCTGGTTCGGTATTTCCGGTATGGCAAAGCGTGTCGTACGGCGCACCGATGAACTCGTTTCGCAAACCGAGATTGAGAGTGAGCGTCCTGCTGACCCGATAGTCATCCTGGGCGAACCAGGAATAACTGGGAATACGGTAATCGTGGTTGCCGAGGCCGCCACCGCCCTCGCCCAGATACGGGGACCCTGCCAGAAAACTCTGAAAGTCTGTGAAGTAGCCGGTTGCGCCTGCGACCAGGTAGACCAGACCATTATCGGCGATGGGCAAGCTGCGGCGCATCGCTACACGGTCAGCCTCCCCGCCAAAGCGCAGTTGGTGCGGACCGTGAGTCCAGCTCACGGTGTCCAGCCAGGAGTAGTTATCCGAGAGCGCGGATTGCAGTTGGGTGGGATACGCTCCAAAGGCCCAGGTACCGAACTGAAGCCGGTACATGTTGGGATCGCCCGCTTGGCCATTTACCCCGACCGCAGTGGGCAAGTTGATTCCAATCTGCGCGCCCGTGATGGGCGCTTCATTATTCAATTTGTCGCTGATGATGTTAACGCCAATGCGGAACTCGTTGATCAGGCTGTTGTTGAATACGTGAGTTTCGGTGATGCTGCCGAAGCGGCTGTGCAAAGGAATATCCAGGGGGAAGTTGAGGTTGTTGGAGCCGGGCTGGCCGCCGGTCTGGATCCCGAAAGAATCCGCTCCAAAGGGTTGAAAGGTATCGGAATTAGACCAGAAGAAGCGCTCGGACAAGCGGTCCTTGCCGCCACGGAATTCGCGGTCCCAGTTCAGGGTGAACTGGTTATCGGTAAACTTACCGGGATCGGTCAGCACGAGCGGACCGTAGTTGAGCGAGGGGCCGCTGGGCGTTTGGGTGAAGCCAGGCGTGCCGGGGACGCTGGGAAATAGGAAGCCGCCGCCTAAGCCGGGACCAAAATTGCTGCCCTGCACGTTCAGCAAGTTCAACGCCACCGGGTCGATGGATGTAGCCGTATTCCCGCCACAGGCCGCGCCGCAAAAAAAAGTGTCGAGCAGCGTGGTCTGATCGCGCGCCGTCGGAAGCACAGGAACCTGCGTATTGATGTATGTGCCCGGCGAATCGCCGCTGCGCTGGCGCGTCCCCTGAAGGTTGAAATAGAAGAAACCAAACTTCGCCCCGGAACCGATGGGCCCGCCAATGTCGCCGCCGAAGATGTTCTGCTTCACCACGACTTTGCCCAAGAAATAGTCGTCGGCGTCCAGCGACGTATTGCGGAAATACTCCCACAGATCGCCGTGAAACTTTGCACCTCCGCTCTTGAGCGTGGCGTTGATGTTGCCCCCGCCGTTGCGACCCTGCGTGGCATCGTAAAGGCTGGTGCTGACTTTGAATTCCTGAATCGCGTCCGGACTGGGCAGTGGCGTATAAGTTAATTCGCCGAAAGCGTAATCGGCCACCGTGATGCCATCGATCAAATAGTTATTGTTATCTTCTCTGCCGCCGTTTACGTGCATGTACACCACGCCGCGGCCGAGCTGCGCGGCCCCGTTCAAATCGGAAGAAGCGCCCGCGGAGAGCGCCAGCAACTGCTGAAAGTTTCGTGTCGCTAAAGGAAGATCGGTAATCGTCTGCGCTCCCAGCGATTGCCCCGTGGTAGCATCCGTCGTGTTGACTTGCTCCACCTGAGACTGCACCTCCACGACTTCCTTCACCGTATTCACTTTCAGAACCGCAGTCATGCGCGTGGTTTCCGTGATGCGCACCACGACGCCGGGAAACTTGGTATCGGGGAAGCCCGCCGCCTTCACTTCCACCGTATACGCGCCCACCGGCAACAGTGTGGCCGTGAACAGTCCGGACGCGTCAGTCGTCACCTCGCGCAGCAGTTCGCCTGTGGCTTCGCCCTTGATGCTCACCTTGGCATTCGCAATTACGGCTCCGGATGCGTCCTGAACCACACCTCCAATGGCGCCGGTTGCTCCGCCCTGCGCCAACATCATTCCCGTGAAGACCACCATGAAAAGACCCGATGTCGTCAACTTTCGAAATGAACTCATCTTGTCCTCCAATGCGGCGATTGTCTGTAGCTCACTCGCCCTCGAAACGGTAGATCGATAGGCGGCATAGATATGAGGTGAGTTAGTAAGCGGATATATCACGATCCTCCGCCGATGTTCAAGAATGTTCATGAACATACACGCGGGGTTTCGACCTTGGCCGCCGAATGCGGCCGATGAAAATTTTGGATGAACGATCCGCCGACGGCAATTTCTGGATTGATTTGCGCAGGCAGCTCGCAACGTCGGCTTGAGGAACTCAGATTACGGAATCCGAGTTGAGAAAACTAAGTTGGGGACACTAAGCAGGGTGCGATCGGGGTCTAATCTTCCACCGCCTGAGCCGTCATTTCCGAGGGCTCGCCACCGGCCGCGGCTTGAGCGACGATCAAGCGCCGCGCTTCCACGCGGATCTTCGGCAGATGTAATCCGAACCAGCACGCGCCCGCCACCGACGCCACGCCGCCAATCGCCACGGTGACTTGCGCACCCAAGCGTTCGGCCAATGCGCCACCGAGCAGCGCTCCCACCGGAGCCATCCCCATGAACATCATCGAATACACGGCCATCACGCGCCCGCGCAGCGCGTCCGGCACCATCACCTGAATCAGCGTGTTCGAGCACGCCATCTGCAGCATCATGCAATAGCCCACCGGCAGCAGCAGAATCACAGAAACCCAGAATCTGTGCGACAGCGCAAACACTACCAGACTGGCTCCAAAGCCGGCGCAGCACCACGCCACCCATCGCCCCAGGCCTTTCACTCCTTCGCGGAACGCGAGAGTCAGCGCGCCCAGCAGCGCACCCACGCCGGTCGCACCCATGAGAATCCCCAATCCGCGCGCTCCACCGTGTAAAACCTTGTCGGCGAAAATCGGCATCAGCACCACGTAGGGCATCCCCACCAGACTCACCAACCCCAGCAGCAGCAACAGAGCGCGGATCGGCTCAGTCCGGTTGACGAAGCGGAATCCTTCCATCATGTGCTCCAGCGGCGACGCCATCGAGGCAACAACCCGGTCCTGCACCTTCATCAGCAGCAGCCCGATAATTACTGCGATGTAGCTCACCGCATTGCCAAAGAAGCAGTAACCTTCGCCAAACTTCGCCACTAGAATCCCGGCGATGGCCGGACCGACCACGCGCGCGCCATTGAACATGGAAGAATTCAGCGCGATCGCATTCATCAAGTCATCCTTGCCCACCATCTCCACCAGGAAAGACTGCCGTCCGGGGATGTCGAACGCATTCACCACTCCCAGCAAACCCGCCAATACGAAGACATGCCAGACATGTACTCGATGCAGCAGCGTCAGCGCCGCCAGAATGAAAGCCAACAGCATCGCGGAAATTTGGGTGGCAATCACGATGTGGCGGCGGTTGAAGCGATCCGCTGCGATTCCGCCCAGCGGCGCAAAAAGAAACACGGGAATCTGGCTGGCGAATCCCACCGATCCCAGCAGCAACGCCGAACCCGTAAGCCGGTAGACCAGCCACGATTGCGCCACGCTCTGCATCCACGTGCCGATCAGCGAGATGAGTTGTCCGCTGAAGAAAAGCTGAAAGTTGCGATGGCGCAGCGCGCGTCCCGCTGCCTGCCAGCGTGATCCCGGCCGGGAAGTCGCTTCCGCGCCGCTAGTTGCCGGATTTTCCTGGATTGAAACTCTTGATTCAGTCACGATCGCTTCTTTGGATGATGCTTCCGGTTCTCCGATTACTATAATTTGTATGGTGTTCCCAATGTGCAGGCGCACGTTTATTCCTCGAGAAGTTTTCCACAGGCGGGAGAGATTTCAGCACCCTGCATTAGGAAGTAAAATGCGGTAACCGCTTTCAAACCGCTGAGTTCCGTGTTCCTCACGCGCCATCAACTTTTGACTTCCCAGACCGGCCAGACTGCGCTACAGTTGCACTTGCTCTCTCCCCGGCGATTCCCTAAGAAAGGGACACTACCATGACGACTCCTCCCGTGGGTGTTGAACGCCGCATCGGACAGCGCTTTGCCTTTAACCTTCCCGTCTCGCTACGTGATGTTGCAACTGCAGCCGAAGGCCTCGGGGTCACTCAGGACCTCAGTTCCCGCGGCGCCTTCCTGTTCACGGACATGGCGCTTCGCGAAGGCGCAGAAGTCGAACTCACGTTGAAGATGCCTTCCGAGATCACGCTTGGCGAAAGCATGCGCGTGCGCTGCCGCGGCCGCGTTCTCCGCGTCACCAAACCCGCGGATGGATGGAAGCCGGCGGCTTCGGTGGAAACAAAATTAGCCGAAACCAGACTAGCCGAAACCAGACTAGCCGAAACAAAGATCGGTGTCGCGGTCTGCCTGAAGGGTTACGAATATCTTCCCGAGATGGAGGACAATTCCTCCGATTTCCGGCGCATCGCGGCCTTGCACAGCGTGGAGGAAGCCGAGCGTTCCGCCACGGCCCCGCCCGAGGGTCCGCCCGCCGCTACCCACTAGCCTGCGGTATTCATGATCGGAGCCCAGATGCTTCGCCTTGCGGAAAACTCGCGATCCTTATTCCGCATCTCTTCCCCAATCTGAACCGCAGGAGGAAATCCCGCTCTGGGCCTGCCGTCCGCGAACTTTAGTTCCTTTCCGTCCTTCTGAGTGCTTTTCAAATCTCCCAGCCTTGGCTTAGAATGATGTCACTAGTGCGGACTCGTAGGAGCAGTATTCCCGTTGGTGCACGTCACTCAGGGTCTCCAATTTGCAGATAGCTGTTCATCCGCCTCCGCGCGAACTGTGTACGCATTGCCGTCGGACCGTTACCTAAGTCACTTGGCGAAGAGTACTTTCTCTTTTTAACATGCAAACACCAAGAGAAATCAGCGAGAACCGCGCCATGCATGGGATCGCCGTTGCGCTCCTGACGGAAGACCGGGAACATCTATCGGAGTTGCAGAGCCGCCTCGAAACTACGCGTCTCGGCCGGGTGGTCTTCAGTCATACCGGATTTCCTACCGGACCCACCGACCCCGTCCTGCGCCAGATTCAGGATTTGCGCGCCGAAATCGTCATCGTTGACATCTCCACCGAGAATCCTCAGCCTGCGATCAAAGCTATCGAACTTCTTCAAGCCAACACTTTGCAGCTGGCAATTTTTGCCAACGGCAGCTTGCGGCAGCCCGCCACCATCGTGGCCAGCATGCGCGCCGGGGCGGGAGAATACCTGGACGATACCGCCGGCTCGGAAGCTCTTCTCGAAGCGCTGACGCGTTTCAGTTCCAACCGCACCCGCACGCGCGGCGGCGCCGGCAAAGCCCGCATCTTCACGTTTCTCAGCGCCAAAGGTGGCGCAGGCGCCACCACGGCCGCGGTCAACACCGCCGTCGCCCTGCAGCAAGCTTATGGCAGCGTGGTGCTCGTCGATTTCGCTCCCGTCGGCAACGCCCAACTCCATCTCAACTTGCGGCCCAGCTTCGGAGTTCCCGACGCGCTCGAAAACCTGCACCGCCTCGATGTTTCACTGCTCGATGGCCTGATGACCACCACCAAAGAAGGGTTGCACCTTCTCGCCGGACCGCAGCAACCGTATCCTTCCATCCCCACGCCGGCCGAATTGGCCCGCCTGTTTGACCTGCTGGTGAATCACTATCGCTACGTCGTCGTCGATGCCTCCAGCCGGCTCGATTCCACCACGCGCCTGCTCTCCGACCTTTCGAACGCGGTGCTGATGGTCGCTCAAACCGACGTCGTCTCGCTGTGGAGCGCCAGCCGCATCCACGCTTTTCTGGAAGAAGGCGCTGGCCGCAATCGTTTGCGCATGGTTCTCAACCGCTATAAGAAGATTCCCGGCTTCACCGACGAAGACGTGGAACAGGCCACGCGCTGCAAAGTCCTCTGGAAGATTCCCAACGCATTTCAGGCGATCTCGCCCGCCATCGATCACGGCACACCGGTGGTGCTGCAGGAAGGTCAGGAAGTAAGCCGCTCCTATCGCGCCCTGGCGGCGGCGCTGGCCGAAGCCGCTTCCACTCCCGAGGGCGGACTCGATCTCGTCTACGCCCAGGAAAAGCCCGACATAAAGAAGAAAGCCCCCAGCCGCCTAGTCGTCTCGCCCGCGCGCGCGGGGCAGTAGGTCCGGCAACACCGTTCCAACCTACGTTCCCGTCCCGAGCAACTCTATCACCTGCGGCTTCGACGAGGCGTTGTCGATGATCGTGATCGTGATCGTGCCCGTCTGCGCGCCTTGCTTCGTCGGCGAGAAGGTTGCTCTTATGTCGCAATTTGCGCCCGGCGCTACTCTGTCGCCGCAGGTTGACTTCATCCCGAACTCGGCGCTGGCGGTCATCGACTGGATTTTCAGCTCTGTTGTGCCAGTGTTGGTGAGTGTGACCGACTGCTGTCGGCCGGTTGTTCCAATGGCCTGGTTCCCGAAATTCAGCGGCGTGGTGGGTGAGAAGCTAACCACACCGGTGTTGAGTAGAGTGGTGATGATGCCGTTCACTGAGTTCAGGACGAGGAGATCGGGCCTGTGGTCGCCGTTGAAATCGGCCGTCGCTACAAATTGGCCCCCCTCGGTCGTTCCCACCGGGTAGAAGACACCCTTCTGGAAGGTGCCGTCACCATTTCCGTTGAGTACGGTCACGCCGGCCTTGGAGTGCGGCGGCCCCCCGTCGATGGAAGCAGCCAGGTCAGTCCTGCCGTCCCCGTTGAAGTCTTCCGCGATCACCCACGATGCGCCGCTCGTGTTCTCGTTGTAATAGACCGGCGCATTGAACGTTCCATCGCCGTGGCCCAGCATGACGGCCAGTCCGCCGGTGGTCAGCGCAATGTCGAGCTTCCTATTGTCGCCGGTGAAATAGCCGGTTGCGATGGATCCGGCCGACGCTCCGGGGTAGAAGCCATCGGGGGTGAAAGTGCCGTTGCCATTGCCAAGGAGAATGTCCGCCTGATACCTGGAGCCCTGAAATCCGGCGACCACAACGTCAAGCTTGTCGTCGCCATTGAAGTCTCCGGCGGCAATGGAGTAACCGAATATGCCGTACGGTACCGGGATGGTAGCGATGGGCGCCCCGAACGTGCCATCGCCATTGCCGGGAAGCACCTCGATGCAGTAGCAGACAACTCCTTGCGTACTGACTCCCTCCAAGTCAGCGATGTCGATAATGCCGTCGCCGGTGAAGTCGCCGAGGGCAATCATCTCGGATTCGGCGGTCGTGGGGTAGGAGACCGGCGCTTGGAAGGTTCCGTCACCGTTCCCGAGCATGACGTAAACTTCGTTTCCCCCGCCCACGACGCCAAGGACTAGATCGAGTATTCCGTTGCCTCTCAGGCTTCCATCGACGGCGTAGACGGCTGGGTCTGTCAACGGGTACGTCGCACCCATGCGGAAAGTCCCGTCGCCGTTCCCCAGGAGAATTTCAACATTGCCGGTGGTGTTTTGCACGACGTTCACCACGGCCACATCCACGATGCCGTCGCCGTTGAAGTCGCCGACCACGAGCGAGTACGGAATGACCTCGCCGACAGCGAAGGCCGCCCGGGTCTCGAATTGGGCTTGTGCCGACGAAGCGAGGGAGACGGTCAAGGGGGCTAGCAGCGCGACGCTCCACGCGAGTCGAAAAGACACTTGATACCTCCGGAAAACGAAACCCATGGACGAGGCTAGCATCGAGCTCGCCACTGTTCAAGCGTTTGCGGTCACCCGGAGCGGAACCACGGTTGCAACTTCTTGCAAGGTCTTTAAATCCCTAATTCCTCGCCGCCGGCTCTGGCGACGATTCTTCCGGAAACATCTTAAACTCGACTTCGCTCGCATGCGCCGTGACTTTCTTCTGCGCGTCGCTGGCATTCTCGGTGAGCGTTCCCTTCAGCACGTAATACGCCTCGTCCCCGCGATTTTTCCCCTCGCCCCGCTCCACCGTTCCCTTGAACTCGAACCACACCGCATGCACGGTTTCCGTGGTGAAGCTCAGCTTGCCGCCGTCGAGCTTGCCGCTGCGAAAGTACTGATCGAGAAACGCTCCTTTGTCGCTTTCCCCTTCGCCATAGCGCGAAACAAATCCCGTCACCCGGCCTTCCTCTTCCACCGTGATCTGCACAAACTCTCCATCTTTCAGAAAGCTGTACATTCCGGAATATTCTCTACCTGCCTTCGCTTCCTGCGCCGCTGCCGGCTGATCCGCCTTGGGAGCCGTCGCCTTGGAATCCTGGGCTTGCAACGAAGCGAACGCAGCGGCAGCGAAAGCCACAGTCACAAGAATGGCGCGCGATTTTTTCATGAGGTTCTCCTGCTGCATCAATCGTACTACCTTCGCCCCGGGCCGATCCCTTGCCCGGCCTGCCCTTCCAATTATTAGAGCCGTCCTTCCCCACGAAACGCTCCGAGCATCTAAGATAGAACGATGCGCCTGGCAGGCCCCCTGGAGCTAGAGGAGACCGAAGCACCCGTCGCCGACCTCCGCCTGCTGATCGCGCCCGAACCTCGGTCGCGCGTCTTTCTGCAAAATCTTCGCGATTTATTCCGTCGCCGTGAACCTGCGCTCCATCAAGCATCCGCCTCCGCAGACTTTTGGCCGGATGTCTTCGTCAACCGCGGACTTCCCTGGCGCCGCTTCGCGCAGTCCGGCGCGTATCACGTGCTGGCGATAGTCGCGGTCTTAGCGGGATCGCGCTTCTTGGACTTACAACTTCACGCCGTATCGCAAAGTGCATTCACGCACGAAGACGTGGTCTACTACAAGCCGTCAGAATATCTTCCTCCGCTCGATACTCGCCGCTCGACCGCCGCGCGGCCGCGCAAGGCTGATCCTGAATTCTCGGCGCAGCCCATCATTTCCCTGCCACGCGAAGTCGATAACCATGCGCAGACGATCGTCACCGCACCCAACATTCAGTTGCAGCACGACGTTGCGTTGCCCAACACCGTAGCCTGGGCAGACAAGCCGCGCATGCCGATCGCTCCCGTGCCGGTCGTGCTGGCATCCGAAATCACGCGGCTGGCGCCGCGGATGGAACGCTCCGTGATCGCGCCGCCGCCCGATGTGAGCAACAAGTCGCGCAATGCTGTGCAGGCGCCGCAGGCGGCGGTGATCGCTCCGCCTCCGGCGCTGGAAGCGGCTTCCAACCGCCGCGTGGGCGAGCTCAACATCGGGCGCAGCACCGTGATCGCGCCTGCTCCGCAGCTTTCCCTGGACGAACAGCGCACCGTCGCTCCAGCACGCTCGGCGGTGCGTGGACGTTCTCCTCAGGTGATCGCTCCACCGCCTTCAGTGGGCGCGTCGGGAGGTTCGCGCTCGGGCGCAGGCGTGGTCGCACTCAGCCTGCATCCCGCGGTGGGCGCGCCTCCAGCGGCGGTAAGCGGCAATCGACGCGGCAGCTTCGCCGCCACTCCCGAAGGACATCGCGGAGCGTCGGGCGCTCCGGGCAGCTCCGCGGGCGCTTCCGCGGATGGAAGTGGAGCGAGCGCGAAGGGCGCGAGCAACTTGCCTGCGGGTTTGTATGTGGGCAAGGCCGCGAGCGCCAACTCCGTCAATCCCAACCTGATCGCCGGAATGCGCGCGCCGCGCGCGTCTCGCACCGCGCAACCGGAAGGCGACAGCAAGCTCTCCGAAGCCGAACGCGCCGTGTTCGGCAACCGCAAGATCTACTCGATGAGCCTCAATATGCCGAACCTCAACTCGGCGGGAGGCAGCTGGATCATCCGCTTCGCCGCGATCAAGGCGGAATCAGCGTCCAGCAATCCTGCTTCCGCCAGCGCAGCTTCCGACGATCTGACATCGCCGGTGGCGACCAGCAAGGTCGATCCCGCGTATCCGCTGGAGCTGATGCGGCAGAATGTGGGCGGGACGGTGATCCTCTATGCCGTGATCCACGCGGACGGAACCGTCGGCAACGTGCGCGTGCTGCGCAGCGTCGATGAGCGCATCGACCGCTTCGCCAGCGCCGCGATCGCGAAATGGCGATTCCAACCGGCCGCGAAGAACGGAACTCCCGTGGACGTGGAAGCTACCTTCTGGATTCCGTTCCGGCCAGCGAAGACGAGCTCGGGTTTTTGAGAAGCGGCTTCCGCTTCTTGGCTTCGGGCTTCGGGCTTCGAATGCTTGCTGCTCCGTGTGGATTTCTGCTGCAAAATAATTCTGGCGACCGTCTTCATCGAGGGGCTCTTGAGGATTGCGTGATTTCATTCTCTTGAATATCTGGGGTATCCCCCCACCCCACCCCCCTATTGGAATCATCGGGCTAGCGCGAAATTCTCCGCAAAATACGTCTTCTAAAGAACTTAGGCGCAAAATACCAGAAACACAGGACTTAGGCCCGGTCTTGGCCGGGCTGTAGCTGCCGTCAGTGCTTCGACTAGGATGAACTGATTTTTGGGTGAGGGCAAGGTTAGATGTCACAGCGAGGTGTGGATAAGTCGCGAGGGTTAGTCTGGCTGGGCGCCATAGGGAGAAGAAAGGCTGCTTGGAGAGATGCGGATGTCGTGATAAGCTTTGCGGCTAGTAAGTGGCTCCCCCTGCCGCAGCGCCGTCTGCAAAACAAGCAATGGAGTGAGGATCGTGATGACGCCCTTTTGCCGTCTCCGCTTCCGCCCCGTGGTATATGCGCTAGCCGCGCTGTTTGCCGTTGTTGGCACTGCCGCGCCGGCGTGGGCGCAGTTCGAAACGCGCGCCACTCAGGCGGTGTTGGGCGAGTCTTTCGACCTTGCCCTCGGGGACTTCAACCATGACGGCATCCTGGATGTCACGATTCCCGCCGGCGATTCCCTGTATATACTGCTGGGCAACGGCGATGGGACTTTTCGCTCTTTGGTCAGCTACCCGGGCGACTTCTACTCCATCGTCGCTGCCGATTTCAATAACGACGGTAACCTGGATCTGGTCGTCGCGCCCGACGGCGATACGGTCGAAGTGTTTCTGGGCAACGGCGATGGTACCTTTCAGCCCCCCAAGAGTTCCCCTACTACAAGCGCCGCTGGCTTCATCGCGGTGGGCGATTTTAACGGCGATCACAAGCTGGATATCGCTATTATTGACAGCCCTTACATTAGCGTTTTGCTGGGCAACGGAGATGGAACCTTTCAGCCTCCGATTGACAATGACTCGTTCGTCGGGCCGGGCTGGTTAGCGCTCGGCGACTTTAACAACGATCATCTGCTCGACGTTGCGGCAATCGGGTCTTTCGGGAGCAGCGCGAGCATCGGCGTGCTGTTGGGGAACGGCAACGGTACCCTCCAAAGCGCGATCACGCAGACCCTCTCCTACCCGCCGGGGTCAGTAGCGGCGGCCGATTTCAACGGGGACGGGAACCTCGACGTCGCCGTCGGAAATTATTTCAACGACGGCCTCACCGTGCTTCTGGGCGAGGGCAACGGCAGTTTTAGTCGCGCGCAGACCTATCAAGGTGGAGGAGGCGCGCCTGTCATCGTCGGCCAATTCAGCCCGGACGGCAGTTTGGATGTGGTGGCTACGCCCTCGTCGGGTCTTGGGGCGGCGGAGTTTCTAGGTAACGGTAATGGGACTTTCCAGCCCGCCGAGATATATGCTTCAAACCACGGAGCGCCGGCGGCGGCGGGCGACCTGAACGGCGATCACAAGCTGGACTTGGTGCTTCGGGGCAACCTTCCTGAGGCGATCACCTCTATGCTGAATACCGGCACGCTGGGTTTCTCTCCCAGTTCGCCGCTGTCGTTTCCGTCGCAGCTTATCAACACCTCGAGCCCGTCACAGGCCGTGCAGCTTACCAACACGGGATCCGCCGCCGTCTCCATTAGTTCGATCAAGGCATCGGGTAGTTTTCAAGTTAGCGATACATGCGGCGGCTCCGTCCCGTCCGGTGGGAGCTGCACCGTCAGCGTAGTGTTCGGGCCGAAGAGCGAAGGGCAACATTCCGGCGCGGTCACACTTGTCGATAGTGCGTCTTCGAAGCCGCAGGTTGTGGAACTCGGCGGGGCGGCTACGGTCGCTCAGGTCCTGCCCGGCAGCCTGAAGTTCGGTCAGCAGAAAGTCGGAACCGAAAGCGCCCCGCAGGTCGTAACCGTGACTAATGAGGGCAGTGCGCCGGTGACCTTCTCCAGCATCAACATTGCAGGAACGGACGCAAGGGATTTCTCCCAGACCGACAGTTGCTTGTCGGGGGCAATCGTTGCGGGCGGCGAGTGCTCGATCAACGTGACCTTTACCCCAAAGAAGTCCGGGTCCCGAACCGGCACTCTGTACATCAATGTCGCGGGCGGCATTAGCCCGCGACCAGTGATGCTCGCAGGCCGCGGGAAGTGAGTGCGATGCCTAGCGGCGCGATGGGCCGCCGGGCATCGCATTCTGGTGTTACCATCTAGGGCCCTTGGGTGTGCGTCCCGTGGAAGCACTGCGCTGGCAGCAGCGCCGTGCCCCCCGCCGTGCCTCCCGCCATGTCTTGCATTACCGCGTAGAGTCCCGAAGGATCGGAGGTCACTCCTGAGACGGTGCCTCCATAGACAAATTCGGCGCTGCTGCAGTTGTCCACCGAGTAAACGTTGTAGTGCGGAGGTGAGTTGTTGACTCCGATGTTTGCGTAGAATATCTGTCCTTGGGGGCTGGAGTTGTTTGGCGGACCACCGCCGCTGGCCACTGAAGCACAGAGCCATCCGGTCATCGCTGTGGTGTAGCTGAACATTGGTATCGCTCCCTGCCCCGACCCGCCAGTCGACTGGTCTACGATGCTCTGGTTGAGCCATCTTGTGTCTGACTGCGGCGACGTCGTCACGGGGTAAAGGTTGCCGCAGTAGGAGTCGTTCGTCCAGCCTCCGACGTCGTTGTTGGTGGGGTAGAGGTACCTCGGGGACAGGGTCCAAGGCGTATCGGTGCCAAGGTTGCAGCCGTATTGCCCTCCCTTATAGTTAGTGAGCCCGCAGACCGTCACGTTCGGCGCGTTCGGCTCCTCGCAGCCCTGGTCGATGTCGCTAAATACGGGCCCCGAGATCAGTTCGACATTATCCAGATAGCTACCCGCCCCGTAGTACGCCATGGAGTAGGCGACTTGCGCCGAGCCGGCGCTTGCGCCCTGCGCGCACATTCCAGCGTTTGGGTTGCCAGTGTTGGGGTTGGAGATCGCTGCATAGAGGTTGCTGTATACGTAGCTCAGGAATGTCGCCGGACGGCAGGCGGCGTTCTGGATATTTCCGTACGTGCCGTTCGGGAACGGATCGTACGTTGCCTCCCAGTCTGAACTCCACGACATCTGGACAATCTCGTAGCCTTGGGTAAAGTAATAACCCAGCACCTCCTGCTCGTCCTGTGAGTTGCCTGACGAGCCCGCCGGGTCTTCACCACCCTTTCCGTTGAAATACACGACGAGGCCCTGGACATTCGCCGGCGTGTTGATGCCCGGGGCGATCCCGAGTGGGCTCAGATAGCCATATTTGAAGGGCATGGCCTGCGTGTTCGGGCAGTTGACGGTCGTCTGGTAGCAGCTCATGTAGTGAACATTACCAGAGGAATCCGTGTACGCGAACCAATCCGCTCCCAGGAAGTTGTAGGGGCCCGTTCCCGGCCAAGTTATTGTGCCGGTGGAGAGCGACCCACCGCCGCTGGCGTGAACGGGGCCGACTGGTGCTGCAAGCAGGCAGAAAGCAATCACGGCCAGGGTAGAAACGAGTAACAGCTTGGTGGCGATTTTGGCGGTTGAGCCGAGGCTGATCGAGCGCTCGGGGCTTAGTCTGTGAGTACCTGACATGCAGTTCTCCTTGCAAAGCAGATTGGGGCAAGGAGAGAAGAAGCTAAATGAGGCGGCGAGGGCAGTCAAGGGAAAGATATCCACAGCGGGTTGAGTTACTAACTGTGGGTAGGTTGAGTTAGTGAGTATTTGTGGGATATAGAGATCCTTCGGCCCGCAAAGAGCGCGCGTCTCAGGATGACAGGGTCGAGGTTGGCTGAGGGATCTCGGGCGGGACAAGCAAAAGCAGATTCCTCGCCGCTCTCGCCGGTTTCACCGGCTGCGAAGCGGCTCGGAATGACAAATTTCTTGGAATTTATTTGGACATATAGATCATGGCTTCGGGGGATCACGTTGTGTGGGCGCGGGCTGCTTCTCTGGAGTCGGCTTACGCTTTGGCGGTTTTCTTTTTTTCCAGGGCGGCGTAGATGGCGGGGTCGGTGCAGATTTCGTAGTAGGTGCGGTCGGTCCAGGACTGGACGGAGAAATCTTCGAGGTGGATGCGCGGAATGCGGCTTTCGCGGATGACGATTTTGCGGAAGATGTCGCGGTCGACGGGGACGGTGGCGCTGGAGAGACGGTATTCACCTTTATCCGAGGCCATCGAGGGCGGCAGCTTGACGGCGAGCGGGACCAGGGTAATTTCCTGCTCCAGTTTGCGGAAGGCGGCTTGATTCATGCGAATGCCGCCCAGGTTGTAGCTGAGGATGGAGTCTTCGGGATTGGCCGGCGGGTTGGCGGTTTGATTCGCGGTTTGACTCGAAGCGTGATTCGCGGGTTGATTCGCGGGTTGATTCGAAGCTTGATCGGCGACTTGATTCGAGGCGGGCTGGTCTGAGTCGGCGGCCTGGAAGACGTATACGTGGAACGGGCCGGCTTGTGATTCCATTACCTTGCGGGCGTGCTTGTTGCAGGAAGACAGGCGGTCGCTCTCGTTGAGGGCTTCGGAGATCATGATCTGGCGCTCGCCATCCATGAGATAGAGCGGGGCGGATTCCTGGAGCGTGATGCCGATGCCCAACTCCAGTTCCGGCATGGCGGAGCGCTGCATGAGTTGGTTGTAGCCGCGAACGATTTCGATGATCTCGCGGGCGAGCACGCAGGCGCGGCTGACGGCGAGTTCGGGCTCGCCTTCGCGCTCGAGGATGGCGAGGATGATCGCATCGCCTTCGAGAAAAACTTTTTGCGCTCCGTACTTGCCGAGCAGCTTGTTCACCGGATCGTAGAAATTCATGCTGAAGTAGGAGGCGGGATTGAGTCCTTTCTCCATGAGGGTGCGGGTGAGGCGGGTGGAATCGCGCACGTCGGCTTTGAGCACGACGTGGCGCAGGACGCGGACTTCCTCGGGCTGCTGTTGTTCATCGGGCAGGAGGAATTCGTAGAGCGTGCCGTTCATGCGGGAGAGCTCGAGCAGCTTTTCGGTGGCGGCGAGGTTGACCGAGTCGAGCGCGGCGTTGAGCGTCTCCAGGCGGCGAAGATCGCGGTGATAGTGAGAGAAATCCTGCAGGAAGCGGGCTGCGACCTTGGCGCGCTCGGCGCCGCGGCATCCGGCAACCTTGCCGACTGCGGCGTACAGGCTGGCCGGCGTGAGCTTGCCGTGCTCCTGGATCATGCGCTCGACGCGGTCGCATTCGGGGCGCGAGATGAGAGCGTTCTTCAATTGCTGGGGATTGATTCGCGGAGCGTACTCGGCGAGCAAGGGCACGGTGTGGTATGAGGCGATCACGCACTCCATCACCTGCTCGTCTTCGAGCAGGCGCACCCACTTGGCGAGGCGCTCCTGCTGGGCTACACCTTCTGGAGTGGAGTCGTCGGGCGTGCCGGTGCCGACCAGCGCGCGAGCATTCTCGGTGGCGCACAGCCAGGAATCGATGGTCTCGGTCGTGGTCTCGTCGCCGTAGAGGGAGCGGATAAAGCCCCACACCACGTCTTGCAGGCGAGGGTAGCGATCGTGATCGCGGTCCCAGTTGCCGAGCATGACGTAGTGTTCGGCGCAGAGGTAGTCGTCGCGGCCATCCTCGGAGAACGCCAGGCGGTTCACGAATAAGCCGTAGCTGCCGAGCGCGGCGTTGCCCGACTCTCCGAAAAATGAGCGGCGAGTGCGAGCCAGAGTTTCTTTCTCGATGGCGCGCAAGGTCTCGAACAGCTCCTGACCGGCTTTGCGGAGAATGATTTTCTTGCGCACCTGGAAGGCGGCGACACGCTCGCGATACTCGACGGCCTTGCCCTGGCGGATGCCTTCATACGTCTTGAGCAGAACGCGGCAACGCTCCAGCACTTGCGCGAACTGCTGGTGCATTTCCGAGCGGAGGAATTTGGTGACAGCCAGGCGGGCCAGCAGGTCGACGGAAATCTTTTCTTCCTTCTTGGCTCGATTCAGCGCCGCGAGATGCAATTCGGTGAGCAGCTGCTTCCAGTCGGCGGGATCCGCAGCGGCGCGAACCGGGGCACGAGTTGAGCCTTCGGCGGCTTTTCTCATCCATGACGGGCCCTCCGATTTTTGGGGAGCTTCCGCCGCCAGCAGTCCTTCCAACTCGCCGTGGCGGACGATCAACCGCGTGATCTGGGCGCGAGCTGCGTCGACGAAGCGCGGGCTTAGCGCGACATCGTGGCGTAGATTGTCAACGCCGACGGCCAGACCTTCGAGCGCAATCGAGGGCACGGCAGCGACCAGCTCCGGCAAAGCCAGTTTGTCTGGCTCCTTGCCAAGACGGAAGATGGGGAATCGAGGCATTCGCGATGGCTCAGGGTTGTTGGAAGTTACTGATTACACATGTACATATCGAGACTAGCACGGGCAGAGCAGGGGCTAAAGTTACGGAGGTTATCTGGTGGTGAACCGCAGTGCCCGTTTTTCTCGCCAGGGAATTTGGGAAGGACGACTTGGAATCGAGCGGCGATTAGGAGGCTGCTGAAAAACCGTGTTCCGAGCGAAGAGTAGTACCTCTGCGGCTAAAGCCGCACCGAAAACGAGTCGCTTATCGCAGCGGTGAACCGCTGCGCCACCCAAAGGCAAGTGCAACATACAATGCTTAGGCGGCCTGTTACGGAACGATCTCGAAGACCGTGCCATATCCGTAAGTGCCACCGGAATCGGTGGTGCCATACAGATTGCCGGAGGTATCGAAGATCAAGCCACCGTCAGGAACGGAGCCATCCTCGCCCTCGCCGAAGCTGTGCAGTTGGGTCTCGTTCCAGACTCCGCCGCCTGCCGCAGTGAGTTCGAACGCCGTACCGAAACCGGCCGTGCCTCCGCCTAGCGTGGTGCCGTAGAGATTGCCGCTGGCATCGAGGGTGAGGCCGGCCAGGGGACAGCATCCGTCGGTACCGTTGCCGAAGCTGTACATGACGGTCTCGGTCCAACTGCCGCCGGCGGCGGGCGTTAACTCGAACGCGGTGCCGCCCAGGCCGAACGCTCCCCCGAGGTCCGTGGTGCCATCGAGGTTGCCCGCCTGGTCGAAGATCGGGCCACTGTCTGGGATGAATCCATCTCCGGAACCGCCGAAGCTGTGCAGCACGATCTCGGTCCACGGTCCGTCCGTTTGCGGGCTGAGTTCGAACGCGACGCCGTTGAAGAATGTTCCGCCGTGGAGGGTTGTACCATAAAGATTGCCGAGGCCGTCGAGAATCACGCCTCCGCGAGGTTCCTGGCCGTCGGCATCTTCGAAGTTATGCAGAATCATCTGCCTCCAGCCTCCGCCTGTTCTGGGCGTTAACTCGTAAACGGTGCCGTAGGCGTAAATGCCGCCGCCGATCGTGGTGCCATAGAGATTGCCGGCCGCGTCGAAGACTACGCCAGAGTAAGGACCTACGCCGTCGGTACCGTTATTGTGGAAGCTGTGCAGGATTTGTTCGCTCCAGCAGCCGTTCGCTGCGGGCGTTAACTCGAAGACCGCGCCGCAGCCGATGACCACTCCGTTGCCATCGGAACACGTGCCGGATCCGCCCAAGAGAGTGGTGCCGTAGAGATTGCCCGCAACATCAAGGATGAGTCCGGCGAGTGGGTTGTAGCCGTCGCGGCCGTTGTAGTTGAAGCTATGCAGAATTTTTTCGGAATAGCCGCCTTCTGAGTTGGGCATCAACTCGAAGGCCGTGCCGCAGCCGATTACCGCGCCGTTGCCATTGACGCACGATCCGGCACCGCCGTTGAAAGTGGTGCCGTAGAGGTTGCCCATGGCATCGATCACCAAGCCTGCATCGGGATTGTAGCCATCGTGACCGTTGTAGTTGAAGCTGTGAAGAACTCTTTCCTGCTGAGCGGCGGCGGGAGTGGCCGGCACGAACAGGATTGTAGTTAAGATGGCGGACCAGACCATCATTCCAACTGAAATCCTGCTGCACATCTTATTGCACATCGTGTTATTGCAGATCGTGGCGTTGAACATCGTGGCGCTCCTGGGCGAACCGACGTGACTGGGGGGACGCCGGTCCGGACTTCTCGTGCTCCGAATGTGCTACGGATGGGGGGCGATGTCAAGATGAAGTATTCTGCAATGTGCGAAAAACTTGCCTGTCTGGGAAAGGCTTGAGCAAGACGTTTTTTGTTTGACAAATCAAACCATTTGCCGCAGTCTGCCGCGTATGTTGGACTCGCGAATCAGACGTCTCCTGGATGCTTATCCGGCCATCTTTCTCGCCTGCCATCGTCAACACGTGCGGGAGGACGAGGCCGGGAAAACCATCACCGAACATCAAGCCAGTGTCCTGGATCATTTGCATGCTACGCGCCCGACAACCTTATCAAAGCTGGCCGAACATATGGGAGTGGGCCGGTCGACGATGAGCATAACTGCGGCACGATTGGTGCGCGGAGGATACATCGCAAGCAGCCGGGACAAGAACGACGCACGACGTGTCGGCTTGACCCTGACGCCAGCCGGAGCCCGGGTGAAGGAACAAAACAGCGTTCTTGACACGGAACTGGTTCGAGCAATGTTTCGCTCCATGCCCGCCGGAGAACTGGAAACGGCACTGCGAGGCATCGAGTGCATGGCGAAGTTCGCCAGGATCATGCTTCGCCAACGAAAGAGAGGACGTGACGAGTGAGAATTCTGCTGATTGCGGCAGCCGGGGTTGTGCTGCTGATCCTTGCCATCCTCGTGACCGGTTCGTTGCTGCCGAAACGGCATGTTGTATCGCGCAGCGCTTCTTACCGGGCGATGCCGGAACGTCCCCGGTCGTTGCTGACGGGGTGGTTTACATCGGGTCTGACGACAAGAACGTGTATGCTCTGAACGCCGGGACGGGCGCTGTATTGTGGAGTTTCACAACCGGAGGTTTTGTGGAGTCTTCGCCTGTCGTGGCCAACGGCGTAGTCTACGTCGGCTCTTTCGACGATAACGTCTACGCCTTGAACGCCGCGACAGGCGCCAAGCTGTGGAGCTTCACCACGGGCGGCGGTGTGGGTTCACCAGCCGTGGCCGACGGGTTCGTCTATGTCAACTCCGGGGACGCCGAGCTGTATGCCCTGAACGCCTTGACGGGGGCGGAGGTTTGGAGCTTCACTGCTGCACAGCAGGCCCCCGCGCCCGCTGTGGTGGGCGGGGTCGTCTATTTCGGCTGCTACTCCTGCGACTACGTCTATGCCGTAGACGCGGCAAGCGGCGAAGAGCTGTGGAGATTCTCGGCCTCGGGCATAATCCTCGGTTCGCCAGCAGTAAGCAAGGGCGTCGTCTATGTGAGTTCCTTTGACAAGAACATTTATGCCCTTGACTCCAAGACCGGTGAGGAGCTCTGGAGGTTCACCACTGGGAACTCCGTATACTCCTCGCCCGCCGTGGCAAACGGGGTTCTGTATGCCGGTTCGTATGACTTCAATCTCTATGCGCTGAACGCCATGACCGGTGCGGAGCTTTGGAGCTTCCCCACTGGTAATCAGGTCTTCACTTCGCCAGTCGTCGCGAACGGCATGGTCTACTTCGGCTCAGGCCTCGACAATATCTACGCTTTTAGCCTGCCTGCGGGCGGGAAGAAAAAATGAAGTAGGGTCTGGCGAATCGTTTCTATTTGCCGCTGCTCTTCATTCTTGCCGCCTCAAACTCATCGCCCTTCTGCCAGCCGATGAGGCGCGAGAAGCTGGCCGCTTCCCAGCCGAGGGCGAATCCAAAGCGCGCCATCGCCGAATCCCCGGTGAAATCCATCTCGGGATGATATTCATCGCTGGTCTGGTGATAATGCTTCTCCGTGTATTCCTTGTCCTGCGCCACGCCCCAGGCTTCGTCGTGACCTTTGAACTTCATGCCTTCGTTGATGGAGAACGATGGAATGCCAACGCGGGCGAGGCTGAAATGATCGGAGCGATAGAAGTGTCCGGCCTCGGGGCGGGCATCGGGACGAATCGTGAGGCGAAACTCCTTCGCGGTGGCCTGCACCCAGGGATAGAATGTTGTCCGCTCCGCGCCTGAAACCTCTACTTCTTCGGGCGAGCCGATCGGCTGAACATCGTCGTAATTCAGATCCAGCGCAATTTTTCCGGCGGGAACCGGCGGATGCTTGCCCAGATACTCGGAGCCCAGCAGTCCCTGCTCCTCCGCCGTGACTGCGGCGAAAAGTATCGAGCGGCCCGGCCGATCCTTGGCGACGCTAAAGGCGCGAGCCAGCTCGAGCAAGATGCCGCAGCCGGTGGCGTTATCAGCGGCGCCGTTGTAAATGTTGTCGCCGGGCATGTCTGGGCGAATGCCGAGGTGATCGTAGTGCGCGGTGTACATTACGGCTTCGTCTTTCAGTTTGCGGTCGGAACCGGGCAGCATCGCCAGCACGTTATTCGATTCGAAATGGCGTACGCTGCTCACCATGTGCGCCTTCAACTTCGCGCCCAGGTTCACCGGATGGAACTCGCGCGTGCGCGCGTCGGACATCATTTTGTCGAGATCCATGCCCGATGCCACGGCTAGTTTCTTCGCTATGTCCAACTGCACCCACGACGCGACTTTCAGTGCCGGGCCTTCCAGCTTCAAATACGACTTCTCGCCCGAATTCGAGTTGCGCACAACTTCCCACGGATAACTCGCCATATCTTCTTTATGAATGAGAATCACGCCCACCGCACCTTTGCGAGCGGCTTCTTCGTACTTATAAGTCCAGCGACCGTAATAGGTGAGGGCTTTGCCTTTGAAAAACCTGGGATCGTCCGAGGGCGGCTCGTTCACCAGCATCAGCAGAACTTTGCCGCGCACATCGACTCCCTTGTAATCATCCCAGTTATATTCCGGAGCTTCGATGCCATAACCCACATAGACGATTTCGGCATCGACTTCGGACTGCGGCTGCTGGGTTTGATCGTAGGCGACATAGTCGTCGAGCGGCTTGAGATTCATCGCCGCGCCTTGCTTCGGCACCAGGGAAAACTGCGTTTCCGCGAGCGTTGTGATTCCTACCAGCGGTACTTTCTGCAGATACGAGCCGTTCTCGCCCGCGGGTCTTAATCCGTATTCCGCGAACTGCGTGGCGATATATTCGGCTGCGATGTCGCCGCCGCGCTGGCCGGTGCCGCGGCCTTCCAGAAGATCATGCGAGAGAAAACGAACGTGCCAGCGAATGTGCTCGGGGTTGATGGTCTGCATGGCCGCAAATGCCGCACCGGGCAGACGCACTGAGATGGGCTCGCGCGTAGCCGCGGCTGGTACGGGTGCTGGGGCCGCACCTCCTTCGCCCCACACTAACAGGCTCAAAGTCACAATCACTGCGACAGAGACACTTCTCCTTACGTTTGCTTGCATAGATCAGTCTTCTCCCCCGACGAAGTCGCGGAAAATGCTTAAGGCCAAGTGCTGTCGTAGAGACTGAGGGAATTGTAATGGACGGAGGGAGTTTGGTCGTAAGGGACTGTTGTCATCCAATGCACGGGAGGGCAACAACTCCGGGTGCAATCAGGCCTTGGCGGCAGTGGACTTTGGTTCGAGAGCGCTGGTTACCCGACCGCCCAGCTCCCCGATTCTCTTGGGAGATCTTCTCCGTGCCTCAGTATCTGCGTGGTAAGTTGAGCCCTTCCCGCGACCGCGGGATCAATTCTTGGAGCCTCAACCGGCGCGGAAGTCACGCACATCTTCGCCCGGCTTAAACAGCACAGCGGGCTCCGTGTTTCCGGACTCAGCCATCCTGCGGTTGATCTCGGCGAAGTCGGCCTTCGACCAGCCGACGCTAGAAAGTTCGATTTCGCCATGCTGCGCGATCCAGAAGATGGTTGGGACGTTGGTTAAGCCGTATGCGTTCGACACGGGATATTTGTGGGTGTCATCGAGCAGTACGGGAAACGTGACGCCAAATTCTTTGATGAAATTAGCTGTCTCGCGCGGCTCGTTCTGCGAGACGCCGAAGATCCTGACGCCCTTGTGCCCGTAGGCGCGCTCCAGGCGCTCGAGAAACGGAAATGCATATTGGCAGGTCGGGCAGGAAACTTTGAAAAATCCGAGAACCAGCGGGCCGTGCGCAAGTTCATCACGCAGCACGAAGGTCTTGCCATCGATCGCTTTCAGTTCAAAGTCGGGTGCTCTGGTGCCTGCGGTCAATGCCGCCATCGGTCGTCCTCCGGTTGGTGGGTTCAGGATGTTTTGCAGCCAGCGCATGCGCCCTCCGCTCTGACCTGGTTTTATTTTAGATGATGTTGAGACTTGCGGAACCGGGGAAGAGGTTACGAGTGGTCCGAGACTCTTTGTTGAATTTGCCTCAAAGTAGCTTTGCTTTACGCAGAATCTTTCGCGCCAAGCCCGTGAGAGCAATTTGCCTCAGCCGCGCCTGGGCAATCCATTTCCCACCGACTCCCACAGCCGTGACGTTCTGCCATACGCGAACCGTGAAATCCGTCACGGTGATCGAATGTCTGAGAGTGAATGATGGTGTGCCGGTACCGTTCAGGCCTGCCAGCTCCGGCAGTTCCCACATTCCCGGCATGAGGGACGCGTCGCCGGGGCGCTGCACGAGAAACACTTCCTGGTTCGGGCGATCCTCTTTGCGGAGATTCAGTGCGTAGTGAATTTCGCGCTTCTTCTGCGGTGTTGCTTTTTCCTTCGGGGCCAGTTCTCCGCGCGTGGCGCACAGTTCAACCACTGGACACGTCAAACATGACGGTGCGCGCGGGGTGCACACTACTGCGCCCAACTCCATCATCGCCTGATTGAAATCGCCGGGACGCTTCGCATCCAGAAGATTTCCCGCCGCTATCCACAATTCTTCTCCGGCCAGCCGATCCCCCGAGACACGCTGCAGAACGCGTTCGACGTTTCCATCGACTACGGCAGCCGGTTCGCCGAACGCGATGCTGGCAATCGCCGCCGCAGTGTAACGGCCGATCCCGGGCAATGCCCGCAATCCCTCTTCACTCGCGGGAAATTTCCCGCGATGCACGCGCACGATAGCTTTCGCCGCGGCATGCAGCATGCGCGCCCGCCGGTAGTATCCTAGACCGCTCCACACCGCGAGCACGCTCGCCTCGCGCGCCGCCGCGAGTTTCTCGACCGTGGGAAAACGCCGCAAGAATTCGTGGTAATGCTCGATGACCGCTGCCACGCGCGTCTGCTGCAGCATGATCTCGGAGAGCCATACGCGGTAGGGATCGTGGCTGGCGCGCCAGGGGAGATCGCGGGCGTGACGGTCGTACCAGGCGAGAATGTTCTTCCGAAAGCGGCGTTGCTGAGGAACCGAAAAGAAACCTGGAGTGGATTGCCGCGCCTTCACGCTCACCAGCTTACGCGAGACCTAGCGCCAGGAATGGATTTCTTACCCGCACGCTCCCGTATTTGCGGCCATGTTCAAAATCTTCGGAGAGAAGTTCGGGAATGCCGTAGTGCACCGCATAGGCCCAGAGGTGGGCGTCAAACCAGGGAAGTCGATACGTCGCCATGCCTTGCAGAGCAGTATGGAAGACTCCTTCATTGGGGTAGAGCACTTGGAAATCGGCCATGAACCCCTCGGCCTGCCGGATAGCTTCCTCCTCCGGCAGCAAAGGAGTTCCGTATCCCTTCCGGCGCGTAACCACCGATACAAACTCGACTAATGCCTGGTGCGGAATTAGGATTGAGTTCTCGTCGGCCCCCCGGCGCAGCAGTTCACGCGCTTGTGCCCGCCGGGTTAGTTCGCGGGAATCGAAACAGTAGACGAGGATGTTCGTGTCAGCGAGGGAAGCCACGGTCTTCGTAAAGCTCCTCGCGCGTCCAGCCGTGTTTCTCGCGCATAGAGGGCGCGTTACTTTCCCTGGCTTCTTTCAGTTGCTCTGCCTGAAGCCGATCAACCCGTTCCATGTTGGCGTCAAACAGCGCCACCCGCTCCTCGGCGGTTAACTGTTGACCCGCCTTGGCTTTGCGCCGGACCAGCTCCACGCGAATGCTCTCGCCCGCGGGGATCCATTCCAGCTCGTCGCCGGGACGGATGCCGTACTGGTCGGCAATAGCCTTGGGGACGGTTAGCTGAAGCTTGGAAGTCACCTTGGGCATATCCTTACTTTATCAAGGATTGAATCCTTACTGCAATCGGAATTGCGGGAGGAGGCTGGCAGGGAGACAACAGTGCTCTCGCCCGCCATTGACCCAGCCCTCTATGCACGAAATAATGGCTGAGCCTGGCATCGGCAAGATTCGCGTGAGTGCATTCACGCCCAGCAGCGAGGAGCATCATGGACGACTTCAACCGCAAGGTGGAAGACGCGTCGGCGCGCGTCAGCAAGACGGTCGCCGAGGCTGCAGAACGCATCGAGAAAGAGATTCCCGAATTTATCAAGTATCTGAACGACGAGGTGGTGCCGGCGGTGCGGCAGCACTCGACCAAGGCGCTGCGCGTGGCCTCGGAGAAGCTGTCCGAGTTCGCCGACTACATGGAGAAACATCCGCATCCTCCGAAGTAATTTTGTTAGACAAACCAAAGCACGTTCGCGCGCACCAACGGCTCGCCGGCTTCGCGCCAGGCGCTGGGTTCGTTCCGCGCGCTGTGATTCCTCTCCTGTTGCTTGCCATCTTACTGCTCTTAGTCCCGAGCTGCGGCCATCCCAAGCAGGCGCGCGCGGATGTGCCGCCTCCGCCCGCGTCAACACCCGCAGCTTCTTCGACTGGATCGCCGGCGGCGTCACGTCCCGAGGGCGCCGCGAAGAACGATCGCCTACCCGGTGCGGAAAGTAGCGACACCGATCCTGCCGAGCCCACCATTCCCGCCGCCGCCAAGCCTCTGGCCACGGAAACTGGGCGGGCGAGTTGGTACGGTCCGCCATATCACAACCGCGTGGGATCGAACGGCGAAGTCTACAACATGCATGCCATGACAGCGGCGCACCGAACGCTGCCGCTGGGCTCGATTGTGCGGGTGACGAATCTGAAAACCGGACACGCGGCGCTGGTGCGCATCACCGACCGCGGACCGTTCATTCCGGGACGGGTGGTTGATTTGTCTCTGGCGGCGGCGCGCAAGGTCGATGTCTACCTGCCAGGAGTTGCGGAAGTGAAAGTAGAAGTGATGCAAACGCCCTTGCCGCTCGATACTGGAGGAAAATGGGCGGTGCAGATTGGCGGGTTTCCGCACGAAAAAGAAGCCAGCAAGCTCGCCGATCATCTCACGCGTCGCTACCGTACGGCAAGAGTGCTGCGCTTCGCCAGTCCTGCGGGAGACTGGTGGGTGAGGGTGAGAGTGCTCGACGACGATCGCGAGCGCGCCCGGCAACTCGCCGACGAAACGGAGACGACGGAGGGGGCAGTCTTCCTGGTGAGGCTCGACTAGGCGCGGTTCTCACCACGGAGTCACAGAGACACGGAGAAAACCATCGGCCTGATTATTCTCGCCGGGCTGTTCTCTATCCGTGTATCCGTGACTCCGTAGTGAATTCAGCCGTTACTGACACGCCTTCGGCTCAAGTGTTATCGTTTTGCCAGGGTGACTGAGCGATGACCGACGCTACGAGCGACTGCCTTTTCTGCCGCATCCTGCGCGGCGAGATTCCCGCGAAGAAAGTTTACGAAGACGAGTATGTCTTCGCCTTTGAGGACATCAACCCGCAGGCGCCGACCCATGTGCTCGTCGTCCCGAAGAAACATTTTGCTGGATTGAAGGAAGCTGGAGCCGGCGATGCCGAACTGATCGGCCGCTGCCAGTTAGCCGCGGCGCAGATTGCGCGCGATCGGAATATCGAGCAAGGATACCGGACAGTGCTCAATGTGGGGCCGGGGGCGGGGCAGTCGGTGTTTCATCTCCACGTCCACCTGTTAGGCGGACGTCACCTGAGTTGGCCACCGGGATAGGTCTTTGGCGCCAGTTCTACTGTACCGTGGGATTCTCGTCTTCCGGCGCGCCGTGGCGGCGCAGCAGTTGAGGAAGATTCTGCGAGAAGGCGGAACGGGGCAGGACCATATCGCACCCCACTTCGTGGGCCTTCTGTTTTAAGTCCCCTTGCACGTGCGACAGGAATCCGATGATCGAGGTTCCCTTCTTGAGCTTCGACTTCAGCTTTGGGATCAACGTGAGGGGCTTGGCGTTGGCGTTGTTGAGGTCGAAGATGATCAGCGAAGGTTTCTCTTCGCCGTTGTGCTGCATGCGCTCGGCCAGGTCTTTGTCGTTCTTGGCGAACTCGACCTTGAC
>PLIO01000264.1 GCA_003140075.1 Acidobacteriaceae bacterium
ACATTTTCTCGTTGCAACAACAGCACAGGCCTGTCAGCAACCGCGAAAAGGCGCAGCTACAAAACCTACGGGGGAAAATGACGATTCGTATCAGGGTATGCCTTCAGGCATACCGCAGGCGCCCCACCATCAATCCGCGCCTTCAGGCGCTGCGGTGCCGGATTCGATCTCTTCCGCAGCCCGCCCAGCCGTGCCGCCCTGATGCCCTGAGGGAGCCCGCTCGAAAATCGATCTCTGAAAAATCCCAGCGATCAACGAACTTGCGGTGTAGGAACAGCCTTGTTAACGAGATTATCCATGTAGTTCGCCATCTGCTTCATCTCTAGATAGTCATAAGGCTCTCCTGCAAGTGCCTTAGCGAAGGTAGAAGCGATTTTCTTGTCTTGCGGAGTCTGCTCGGAGCCCCGAAGCAATTCTTTCCGCAAGTAGTTCGCGCTCGTCACTAGCGGCTGAAGCTGTTTCGGGTACATCGCGCGGAGATTATTTTGTCGGTCGATAAAGGGTTGCACAATTCTTGAACGTTCTTTTGGATCTATATCAAGAGGAACAGAACTATAGGACTGCTGCGTTTGATAATAAAGACTGTTGTCGTCTTGGTACCACCTTTGTGCCCAATATTGCATCTCGCCTACTATGCCCGGCCCCACTGATAGCAGCGAAGTTAAGAAACTCTTTCTTTCCGTTTGAAGGACAGCGACCAGGGCTTGGTTATTCTCATTCTTGGCTAACGATATTCTCGCGTCAATTGTAGACAGGCGATCATACAAATTGACGATCTTCGGCTGCAGGAGCCCAAGGGTAGCCACCACGCGGTTAGTTTTAGAAACCAACCCGGTGGTTTTATCGACCAGATCATCTGTCTTTCCGAGCGCCGAACCCACATTTTCAAGGAGCTGCTTGTTCGTCCGATCGCTGCTGCGCCTCTGGCCAACATCAAAGGTAAATCCAACAAGCCCGAAGACCAGACAAGTCGTCGCTAAAAGCTTCCTATACTTTGGAGTGTCTTCAATTGCCTCTGCCAATTTTGGGAGCGACATTATGACCCCCAACAAGACCAAGATGAGGTTGGAGACCGCCGGCAGAATGTACGGAGACCAATCTCGCAACCAAGCCCACACGTGATGAAGGCAGGACAACATAGAGCGGGAGAGATTATATCCCGCACACGTCGAAATGGCGCTAACGCACTAACGGGACATCACCATCCCCTCACAATTCCCTTGACTTCGATTCTCAATCCTGAGACCCTATCTCTATCCGCATTGGCTCTTTGACAATAGAATAGCAATGAGATAACCCACGCAAATGCAATATTTTGCGAGCCGGCTACTGATTCCAAGGCACTTGGCCAAAGCCAGATCGCCTAAGTCCTTTGACTGTAATATTTTGCAAGCAAGTTGTTTGTTTTAAATATTTTAGCCAGACTAAAGCTCGGTCGAAGGACTGCAACTCTCTGATTCCAGATATTTTAGCCAGATTGATCTGTGTTTTTTTTTAATCCAGATCACGGTCCGGTCGCAGGGCGAATGAATGCCATCGCTGGCGCGACAGCGCCCCGGCCTCTGACGCATCACGCCGTGGTAGCGCTGACCTTTACCAGGCTGACTTCCGCTGGCGGGGTGCTGGCCTGCTCGGGGACCGGCGATTTCAAGCACAGCTCCAACGCGTCCGCCATGCTCTGCATCTCTTCTTGTTTCGTCGCTTGCCAACTGCTGAACGCCGCTTTCTCCCGCGCCACACCTTCCATGTTGCGGCTGATGCGCGCCATATAGTGGGCCTTTATGCTCTCCAATTCCGCCTGAATTTGGATAACCTCTTCCGCCTTCCTTACCCACTCTGCTTCAAGCTGCTTCTTCTGCGCGGCCTCGTAGGAATCCAGCGCATCCTGGCGCGCTTTGGCGTCCTGCTGCACCTGGTCGATGGAAATGCCGGCAGCATCGAGAGCCATCAGCACCGCAGCCCGCTTCTTCTCCTTCGATAACCCGCTGAGGTGTTCGCTGTTCAGCATCTCGACCACCTTCTTGATGGTGTATCCCTTCCGCGGAATCATGATCCCGGCCGCGCGGTAAATATCTTCCATGGGAGACAATTCGACTTGAAAGCTGGGCACCTCGCGTGCCGATTGCAACGGAGCCTTTTTCGTGGTTGGAGCTGCTTGGGTCATGACATTCTCCTTCTCGCCGTTGCCGTTGTCATTGCGGTTGTCATCGCGGTTTCCGTCGCCGCTGCCTTCGCCGCTCCCCACGCCGCTTACGGCGAGGTCCTCCTGCTGAGTGCGCCGGGAAGTCAGGTCGAACCATTTACGTGCCATATGTTTTCTCTCCTTGCCAGGTTCCTTCATGCCAGACATATCGGCAGAAAATTAAATTAGTCCAGAACCCGATTAGGCGTCCTAGTTTGGGCCGAGGCTGAGGTATTTTCCCGTTACGGTCGCTACCGAACGATTGGGAATCGTTGTGGGATTGGCTGAGCTCAATCAGGCCAGGTCGCCGCCGCGCTCACGCCGAGCCGGACTCACAGACTGCTAATCGCTCGCTGGAAATACCGTATGCCTGGGCGCCGGCATCGGCGTGTCGCCTTTCTGATCGCGCCAGAGGACCTCGTTCAGCTTCGCCGCTCCGGCGGCGTCCGGACGGGAGAAATCCATCCTGGCCGATTCGCTTGCCCCGCGGGCGTCGCGCCGGTTGATCTCATAGATCAGCCCGTTCTTGAGGTTGCGATAGTCGGCCTTGAACGCCGGCTGGTTGCCTGCGCCGGAGAACATCGGTCCCATCGCGGGAGCATAGGCATCGTTCTGGTTCATGGGAGGCAGTCCCAACAGCATCTCC
Source organism: Acidobacteriaceae bacterium (assembly GCA_003140075.1). Classification (GTDB taxonomy): domain Bacteria; phylum Acidobacteriota; class Terriglobia; order Terriglobales; family Acidobacteriaceae; genus Sulfotelmatobacter. Next base: position 2,829 of record PLIO01000264.1, read on the forward strand.
ATGGTGTGAATCATGTTGACCGTGGTGTAGAAGCGGTGGTCGACGTAAGGCTCGGCAGCCGTTACCGGAGAATACTTGCTGACTACGAATGCGATGGATCGATGCGCATCGATATGATCGCCGCCATCCTGCGCGTCGTCTTCGAGAACGAAGATCGCAGTGTCGTCCCAGTAAGCACTGTGCGAAACGGCGTCGACCACGCGGCCGAGCGCGAGATCGTTATCGGCCACCGAGGCCGCCGGGCGCGGGAAGTTGGCCCGCGTGCCTCCGGTGTGGTCATCGGGTAGATAGAGCAGCACGAATGCAGGCAACTGGAACTCGGGCCCCTCGTTCGATTCGCGAGCGCGAGCATAAGCGGCAAATTCATTCAGAAATTCGTCGGCACGGAGTTGGTCCGGATACTCAGTGTTGAAATCGGGGAACAGCGGATCGTAGTGATCGCGCAGCACCGCTTTCGTCGGCTTAACGCCGTTGAACAGTGGCACCGTCCACGGGAAAGGACTTGGCCCGGCATGCGGATCGCCGACGTTCGGCGGTAAAGCATCGCCCTGGTGAAGCTCGGTGCGCGGGCAACGCGATTCCTGCGCCGAAGGTGTTCCCTGCTTCGGGGTCGCAGCCTTGCGATTCTTGTTGCACCACTCGGCATTCACATATTCGCCGTAGTCGCGGTAGCTCAATCCATGGCGCGCGACGTTGTCCCAGAGAAAGCCCGTAGAAGGATCGTCTATATCCGGTTGATTGTGTTCCAGCGGATATTCATCGGCGACCGTACCCTGGAAGTCGTAGGTTCGTTCTTTGCCCCGGTAGGCGATCTGCCAGGTTTTCTCGTTGTAATCGCTGGTGATGGCCGCGGTTGACCAGAGATGACCGTCGCCGGAAACCTCTCCACTGTCGTAGAAATTGTCGAGCACGCCGAACTGCAATGCCAGTTTGTGCTGGTTCGGAGTGATGTCGGCGCCGTACATGGTGAGCGAGGGGTCGCCGTCGCCGGCTTTCAGGTCTCCCAGAATCTGGTCGTAGGTGCGATTTTCTTTGATGATGTAAATAACGTGCTTGATGGGATTCTTGCCGCCGGCGAACTGAATCGTCCCCGGTTTGCTGTGCAGCAGGTTATCGTGCTCAACCAGGCGAGTGAATTCTTCAAGCTTATCAAGAGTGGAGGGAATGCTGAGCCGCGCAATCGATCCCCGCAGCAACGTGGGAATGTACGGATGCTCGCGGTGCCGGACCTCCCACGAAGTCTTGCCTGGGCCCGGGTTCGGGCGCGTGCCCTCGCCTTTGGCGGTCGCGATGAGCAGGTCGTCGCCCTGCACGGCAAGCGCGCTGGGGTACCAGTCGGTGGGGATGAATCCGAGCGCCGGCGAGGAGTCGGAGTCGCTGGCTGCAGCGCTCGTCGTCAGCTCCATCATATCCTTCGCAACCAGGTCCGAAATATCGAACACTGCGACCGTGTTGGCGGAAGCATCGGTGACGAAAAGCCGCTTGCCGTCCCTGGACTGCGCCAAGGCACTGGGATAGGTTCCGGCAAACTCTTGATTGCGAACGGTGGTGCTCAGGAGCGCGCGTATCCCGCCGTTCCTGGTTGAAACCACCGCAACCGCATCCGCATTCGACAAAGCTACATAAAGCAAGTTCTCGTCGCGGCTCAGGAGAAGCGCCGTGGGATGCGAACCCGGCGCAATCCGATCCTCTGGTTCCTTCAAGTGGATCCAGCGGACGACTTTGCCGCTGCTTAGATCCAATTCGGCAACGCGCGACGCGTTCCACAGGCTGCACCAGCCGCGGCGGCTATCTCGCGTGGCCACGCATGTATAGGGAAATGAAGACGGGACCAGGTTGGAAGTACTCAGGTCGAACCGCTGAAGAATCTTGCCGCCCGCGACATCGAGCAGAACAATGTTGTCGGAAAGATCGTCGGCCACGAGAAGCCGATCGTGACCTCCGGCGGAAACCAGCGCCAGTCCAGCAGGATAAGGAATCGCAGTGCCCGGCCGCGTCTTCTGCAAAGCGATTGCGACCTTTTTCCCCGCGGCAAGCGCCTGGGGCTCAATCGCGATGAAGCGTTCGGGCGCGACCTTGCCATCGCTGAAGCTGTAGACTGCGATCCCGTTGCCGGTGTTTCCTGACTTCTCTCCCGTGGCATCGGTGATTGAGCCTACCGATGCGTAGAGGTGTTTGCCATCGGAGCCGAAGACCAAGCCAAGGAAATAGCTCTGGTGGACTTCTTCACCGAAACGTTTGTCAGGGTAATCGACGAGTTGATTCGACTTCAGATCCAGCACGGCAATCGACTGCATAGCCATCGTTTCCTGCGTTCCGTAGCCGTTGTTTAGAAGCGCGGCGTAGCGGCCGTCCGGGCTGATCGCGATGGTGGCGGGAAAACTGTTGGTGCTGCCGATTTTGCCGGGAGCGGGAATCGTCAAGATTTTGCTGGTGGGCAGCGAGATCGAGGAACTGTCGGGCTTCTGCTCCTGCGCTGGTAGCGCGACTTGAAAGGAGAGAAATGCAATAAAGAAAGCGAACGAGAATCGGGTCACGGGAACCTCGCACGAGAAGGTGAGAGAGATGAGCGTAATCCACTCAGGAAGCTGTGGTCAAAGCGGCTGCGAAGAACAGGGTGGAGAATTTTCAAACCCCGGAAGCGCGCGTAGAGCCTTCGCCGGTCGAGTGCTCGGAATGCTCTTCCACCGCGCTGGCGTTGTGGCGCACGTCGGCGCCCTGCACCCAGAAGATGACGTCCTCGGCAATGTTGGTGGCGTGGTCGGCGACGCGTTCCAGATTGCGCGCCACCAGCAAGGCATCGAGCGCCTGCCGAACCACTTCCGGCCGCTGGTTCATCGTCTTCACCAGCTGGATGAAAGCATCGTCCTTCATCCGATCCACGACGTTGTCCATTTCGAGCACAGCCTGAGCCAGTTCCGCCTTGCCTTCGATAAACGACTCCAGAGCTCGCCGCACCATGGCGCTCACCGCCGCTCCCATGCGTGCGATATCCACCGGCAAATCCGCCGCCGGCAGTTCCACCATATCCATCACGCGTTCGGCAATGTTGACGGCCTGGTCGCCCACACGCTCCAGATCGGAATTGATTTTGGTTACGGCCAGGATGAAGCGCAGGTCCACAGCCATGGGCTGCTGCATAGCCAGCAAGTCGAAGGCGGCCTCGTCGATCTCGCGCTCCGAGGTGTTGATCAGACTTTCGCCCTCGAGAACCATCTGGCAACGGGTGAGATCGCGATCGACATAAGCCTGGCGGGCGCGATCCACGGCCTGTTCCGCCAGTCCACCCATGCGGAGCAACTTCTGGCGCAGATCGTCGAGTCCTTGCTGAAAGCGCGTGCGCATCCGAAACCTTCCTTATTCGAATCTGCCTTATCCAAATCTGCCGGTAATGTAGTCTTCCGTCTTTTTGTCCGACGGCTTGGTAAAGATTTTTTCCGTCTTGTCGAATTCAATCATCTTGCCCAGCAGGAAGAATCCGGTAAACTCGGCGACCCGTGCCGCCTGCTGCATGTTGTGCGTGACGATTACGATGGTATACCGCTCTTTGAGCTGAAAGATCAACTCCTCGATCTTTCCCGTCGAGATCGGATCCAGTGCCGAGCACGGCTCGTCCATCAGCAGAACCTCGGGCTCTACCGCCAGAGCTCGGGCGATGCAAAGCCGCTGCTGTTGTCCGCCCGAAAGGCTGGCGCCCGATTTCTTGTGGATGTAATCCTTCACTTCGGTCCACAGAGCCGATGCGTCAAGCGATCGCTCCACAATTTCGTCCAGCTTGCGGCGGTCATGAAAACCGTTCAACTTTAACCCGGAGGCCACGTTGTCGTAGATCGACATCGTAGGGAACGGATTCGCTTTCTGGAACACCATGCCCACCCGCCGGCGAAGCTGCGTCGCAGAGGTGCCGTCATAGGCGTCAATTTCGCCGATGCGCACGCTCCCGCTCACTCGCGCCTCGGGAATGGTTTCGTGCATGCGGTTCAGGCAGCGGATGAACGTCGACTTGCCGCACCCCGAGGGCCCGATCAGCGCAGTGGCATGATTGGCGGCCATGTTTAATCTGATGTCGTACAACGCCTGAGTCTTGCCATACCACGCATTCAGGTTTTCGACGTGGATTCCAACGCCCATAAACTATGCCGCTCCGAAGGTACCACGGCGTACGGCGAAGCGCACGGCCGCGACCGCTGTAACGATCAGAATGATGAGCACGAACGCCCCCGCCCAAGCCTGCCGGTGCCAATCGTCGTAAGGAGAAAGACCGTAGCTGTAGATCTGCAGCGGCAGAGCGGCAGTCGGCTCGTTGACTTTCAGATTCCAGAATTGATTCCCCAGCGTGGTGAACAGCAGAGGAGCGGTCTCGCCGGCGACCCGGGCAAAGGCCAGCATAATTCCTGTAATCACGCCCGAAGTCGCGGTGCGCAGCGTGATAGAGAGCGTGGTTCGCCAGCGCGGAATGCCCAACCCATACGCCGCCTCGCGCAACGCTTGCGGCACCAGCAATAGCATTTCCTCGGTGGTGCGGGCGATGGTGGGAATCATCATGATGGCTAAGGCCACTCCGCCCGCCAGTGCGGAGAAATGCTTCTGCGAGAGAACGACAATGGCGTAGGCCACAATGCCGATCACGATCGAAGGCACGCCATTCAGCACGTCGGCGGTGAAGCGAATGACATCGCCGAAGCGGTTGCGCCCGAATTCCGCGAGATAGATGCCGGCCCCCACTCCCAGCGGGACTCCCAAAATGCTGGCCAAAGCGAGGATGAACGCCGAGCCCACGATGGCGTTGGCCATTCCGCCGCCCGTTTCGCCCACTGGTTTCGGAGCCTGCGTGAGAAAAGCCCAGTTGATCGACCCCATGCCGCGATAAACCAGGTAGGCGAATATCGCGAACAGCGGCAACAGCACCAGAATTACCGTGAGCACCGCCACTCCGGTCATGAAGTGGTTGGTGATCCGTCGTCGCAAAGCGATCGGCGGGACGGTGTGCAGCGCGGCGGCCTTGGCATTCACACTCATGGGCTCAGGCATTTGCCCTCGAAGGTTGGCCGCGAGTCACGGTCCACACCAGCAGTCGCGCCAGGGCATTCACTACGATCGTTACCAGAAACAGAGCCAGACCAATCTCAATTAGAGCTGAGAGGTATACGTCGCCGGTCGCCTCGCTGAACTCGTTGGCCAGTACGCTCGCCATGGTGTACCCCGGAGCAAACAACGACTTCGCAATCTCCGGCCGGTTTCCAATCACCATAGTCACGGCCATGGTTTCTCCCAGAGCGCGCCCCAGGCCCAGGATGATGCCGCCCATAATGCCCGCGCGCGCATTGCGCAACACTCCCACGCGAATCATTTCCCAGCGTGTCGCGCCCAGCGCAAGCGCAGCCTCGCGCTGGTGCTGGGGCACGACCATCAGCACCTCGCGCGTGATCGAGGAAATAATCGGGATGATCATGATCGCGAGGATAATTCCCGCCGCCAGCATGCTGATTCCGTAAGGTGGACCCACAAACAACCCCGTCCAGCCCAACGTTCGGGCCAGGAAAGGTTCCACGTAGTTGCTGAGGAGCGGCACCAGCACAAAGATTGCCCACAGTCCGTAAACCACGCTCGGAATCGCGGCCAGCAATTCCACAAAAAACGAAAGCGGCCCACGAAACATCTTGGGACACATCTCGGTGGTGAACACCGCAACCCCAACGGAGAGCGGCACGGCGATGATCAAAGCCAGAAGCGAGGAGACCAAAGTTCCGTAAATAAACGGCAGTGCGCCGAACTGCTCGCTCACCGGATCCCAATCGTGCCCGGCGAAGAACTTAAATCCAAAGGCGTGCCACGAGGGTCCGGACCGCAACACCAGTTCGTAGACAATCAGCGCCAGCATCGCCAGCACCGCCACACCACACATCACCATGGCGGCTTTGAAGACCCGGTCGCCGAATTCGCCGTTCGCCGCAGAAAGCACGCGCGCGGCCCGCTTCCCCGATGGCGGGAGACCCCTAACCTTCGTGTCTTCAACGGGTTGCGGAGCAGGCATATCGGGTCGAGGTAGCGCAGAAAAAGCCATTCCTGCTCGACCGTAACAGAATCCTGTTAACAGGATGTTAAAATGACCATGCTTTTCAACATTGCCTTTTCCCCGGCGGCACTGTATTTTCATCTCCCGGCTCGATTCTGTTTTATGTCGATCGCAACCCAGCGCAGCAGCGTTGTTTTCCTGAAGCTTGAGCGGGACCTGATCAAGCTCTGCTCGAAGCCTCAGGCGGAGAACGTTCACCGCTTCCGCACGGGTGTGCGCCGTCTGCAGATCCTGCTCGGCGAGCTTTCTCCCAAGCTGGACCGCAGCCAGAAGAAACTTCTCAAGCTGCTCGGTCGAATCCGCAAACGCGCCGGCAAGGTGCGCGATCTGGACGTGCAGCTGGCGGCGTTGCGCGGCTTGAAGATGCCGCAGGAGCCGCGGCGCAAAACCCAGCTCGTGAACCACCTGATCGAACTGCGCCGCCAGCAGGAAAAGAAGCTGCGCAAGCTAGTCGATAAAAACAGTGTCCGTGAGATTCGCAAGCGCCTGAAGCGCGCCGGCAAGAACTTCTCTCCGAAAGTAAGCCGGGATCCGCTGATGGTGGCAAAAGGAATGCTGCAACGCCTCGATCGCACGGATGCGCCGCTCACCGAGCCGGTATTGCACCAATATCGCATCCTGAGCAAGCGGGCACGCTATGCCGCCGAATTCGCCGGCGAGTCTGCCGATGCCGTGCAGTTCATTGCCAGCCTGCGGCGCGTACAAGATGCGCTGGGCGACTGGCATGACTGGCTCACTCTCACGCAAACGGCTCTCGATCATCTCGGCGAAGTACACGAGTCGTCCCTGGTGGCGGAACTGCGTAACGTTACGGGAGCGAAATTTCGCCATGCCGTTGCCGTGCTCTCGCACTTGCGCGCAAACTTGCCTGCTGCGTCCGGACATGCTGTTCAGCCTCCTGCGAAGTCGACAGGGAAAGCAACTCATCCCGCAGCCTCGGCGGCTTAGGCCCCGACTTCCCTATTTGACTCTTCTCGTGACATCCATCACATAACTCAGTGCGATTCGTCACGGCAAGCCTCCTCCGCATGTTGTTTCCCAGAAACAGCAGGAGGCCTTATTGTCTGATTCAATGATTTTCCGATCACGGGACGGACGAGAGCGATGCGATCTATGCTCGGCAAGCCCCGGTGTCCTCTAGTTTGACATCCAATGCGACCAAGAGCACTCGCGGCAGCAAGGATCTTGTTGCCCAGGTTGCGCGCACAACATCCTTGACGCCATCGCCAAGATCAAACCGCAATTATCCGATGAGGCTTCCCGCAGAGTGCCGGCCCGCGGCGGCCCTCAGACGAATTCCTGGTCCCAGGAAGTAGATCCGGGACAAAATGACAAGCTAACTTGACATTTAGAGAGTTCCTATTTACACTATGGAAAGTTGGCTTTACACCCAAATGTCCGAGATCCTTAATCGAATTAAAGAGCTTCGGGGTGCCCGCGGATGGACGCAAGAGCAACTTGCCAAGGCCGTCGGCGTATCGCGGCAGAGCATTAATTCCATCGAGCGCGACCGTTACGTCCCGAGCCTGCCCCTGGCTCTCACCTTCGCGCGCATCTTTGGCTGTTCCACCGACCAGATCTTTGCCCTGGAGGAAGATAAAGAGAAAGAAATGGAGAGCGAGAAATGAACATTCCAATCGTTGGCAAGTTGGTTGATGAACGATTCCTCAACCATCGTCTCCGGTCCACCAGTCTTGCCGGAATCATTGGCGGCCTCACGGCCATCGGTCTCTTCTCCTACCACTTTTACGTCAGCCATGTCTGGAGCTGGGATCTTTTCGCGGTCGCCATAACCATTGTCGGGGTCAAGCTGACGATGATGATCTGGTATCGCTTAACCGACTGAATGTAAGGAGGGCAAAACGTGACTTTCCGAAATCGAATCAAGAAACCCGCAGGTCTGGTCCCCGTCGCCACGATGTTCCTGGTGGTCGCCATCCTTTGGCCGTACTGCTTCCACCCTACGACGAAGCCATGGACCGTATTGAGTGAAGGAGTACGTGGGATGATGTTCGGCATCAGTTTCGGCATCAACATATTTGCTGCCCTGCTGTCTCGCCGTCAGCGCCTCTGCGGCAGCAGTTGGACTGCGGCGTAGCGTCGCGCTCTGCAAGATACGGGAAACCCAGCGAACTCCTGATGACCGCGCAGCCTTCGGCATGTAAACTGTTGGGCTCCCCCATGCCGACCTTTGCCGCGGTTGATATCGGTTCCAATTCCGTAAGACTGAAGATCGCTCGCCTTGTGCGCGGCCGCCTTCGCGCCGTCCACGAAGATCGCGAGGTCACCCGCCTCGGCGAAGGCGTCTTTCGATCCGGTTTCCTCACTCCCGAGTCCATGGCCGAGACGGTCAAGGTCTTGCGCCGCTTTCACCGCGCCACGCAACAGGTCGTCACTGATCCAGTCCGCGTTGTCGCCACCAGCGCTTTGCGCGACGCCCGTAACTCGCAAGCCTTTCTGGAGTGGGTGCGCTCTGCCACCGGCTGGAAGGTCGAAATCATCTCCGGCCTGGAAGAAGCTCGTCTCATTCATCTGGGACTTGTCTCCAATCTCCGGGTCGATCACTCGCCGGCGTTAATGATGGACCTGGGAGGCGGAAGCTGCGAACTCACGGTCTCCGGGCGCGGGCACATTCGCGACACCGTGAGTTTGCCTCTGGGAGCGGTTCGTCTCACCGATGAATTCCTGCGCCACGATCCGCCGCGCAAGGGCGAACTCAAGCGGTTGCAGGGATTCGTCGCCCGCGAAGTGAACCGCATCTCCGCGCGCGTGGTGGCGGCCAGAGTAAAGAATGTGATTGCAACGTCGGGAACCGCCGCCGCCTTGGCCGTCGCAGCCAGCCGTCTGCGAAAAAACGGAAGCCGCCAGCGCGCCGTCGTCTCCCGCCCGGAGATGACGCGGCTCGCCAAGCAGTTGGCCCGCCTGCCGCTGGACGAGCGCCGCCAGATTGAAGGCATCGGTCCGCGGCGCGCGGAAATCATCGTCGCCGGCGCCATCGTCTATCACGAACTGCTCGATCGCTGCCGTCTCAAGGGCTTTCGCTACTCGGCTCTCGGCCTGCGCGACGGATTGCTGGCGCAGATGGCCGCCGAACACGACCGCAGCACGCGCTCCGGCAAACAGGTTGAATCGGAACGCTGGGAGTCGATTACTCGGGCCGTCGCCCATTACCACGTGGATATGAAGCATGCCCTCGATGTGCGCGAGTCCGCCATGTTTCTGTTTTCCGCGCTGCGCTCGGTACATGGCTTGACGCCGGAATTTCGTGAGTGGCTGGCCGCCGCCGCCATGCTCTACGAGGTGGGAGATTACCTCAATCGCAACGCCCATCACCGGCACACGTATTACATCATCTCGAACTCGGAGATTCTGGGCTACACTCCGCAACAGCGCCGCATCATCGCAGCCATTGCGCGCTATCTGGGAAAATCGCGGCCCACCCTGGAAGATGGTCCGATGAAAGCGCTCGATCCCGCCGACCGTGCCGGAGTGCAGAAGGCGATTCTGCTCCTGCGGCTGGCGCGCTCCCTGAACCTGGGCCGCAGCCGCGCCGTGCAAAAAGTTCGCGTCAGCCAGCGCGGTGCCGAAATACACCTTACTCTGGTGCCCCGCCGCCGCATGGGAGTGGACTTGGAACTGTGGGCGATCGAGAAGGATTGCCCTTATTTCCGCGAAGTGTTCGGCCGCGAACTTTCGACCGCGGCCGTGTAGAGCGTGCGCAGCGCTTTCGGCGTCAAACACCACTGCAATGTGCCGGAGCTGCGCCGCATGTCGACTCGAGCCACAGCTCCCTTCTTCAGTTCCACGGAAGCTTCGCAACCAGACTCGCTGATCACGGTGCCCAGAAACTGGCTCAGGTCAGGGTTGTGTCCCACGACCATGATCGATTCCTGGCTCGCATATTTTTCGAGCAGCCGGCGAAAGTCGGCGAAAGTCGCGCCGGGGCGCAGTGCGACCTCGATTTGCAGCTTGCCTTCGTACCCCATTTCGTTGCCGACCAACGAAGCCGTCTGCGTGGCGCGCTTCAGCGGGCTGGAGATAATCACATCCACCTGTGCATCGATTGCGGCGAGCGCGCGGCCCACGTAACCGCACTGCTCAATGCCTTCCTTATCGAGCGCGCGCTTCTCGTCCTTCTTAGGACTCAGCAGGTGCTCCCCGGCACTGGCGTGGCGCAGAAAATAGATAATCATTGCGGGTTATCGTTCCCTTCCTGTCGGGACCCTGCGCTTCCTCGCCGACGCCGGCAGAGGAATCGCACTCGCCTGCTTCCCTTCCGCCAGGCCAATCAGATAATCCTGCGCACTGAATGCCGCCGCACCGGTCGGCATCTTACGATTTCTTTTCCCGTGTATCGGCTGCCACGCCCGGATGTAAGTTTCATCCCGCAACAAAATGCGCGCTTTTCGGTTATCCGCCAGCAAGGAATCGAGGATTTCCCGCCGCACCCTTTCGCGAATGAATTCGTCGCGCAACGGCACCAGCACTTCCACGCGCTCATAGAGATTCCGCGGCATCCAATCGGCGCTGCCAATATAAATTTCTTCCTCGCCCCCATTGCCGAAATAATAGATCCGGCTGTGCTCCAGGAATCGCCCTACAATACTCCGCACCTTGATCCGGTCACTCAGGCCGCGCACTCCCGGCCGCAGCGCGCAAATTCCGCGCACAATCAAATCTATTTCCACTCCCGCCTGGGAAGCCCGGTACAACGCCTGGATCACATTCTTGTCGAGCAGTGCGTTCATCTTGGCGATGATCCGCCCCGCTTCCCCCTGCCGCGCATGTTCCGCCTCGCGGTCGATCAAGGCAATCGTCTTTTCAGCCAAATCCAGCGGTGCCACCAGGAGTGGATCGTAACTGGGATTCTCCGCATACGCCGTCAGAAAACTAAACACATCGTGAACCGCTCGCGTAATCTCCGGATTCGCCGTGAACAAACTCAGGTCCGTATAAATCCGTGCCGTCGTCGCGTTGTAATTTCCCGTCCCAATATGCGCGTAACTGCGCACTCCATCCGGATCGCGCCGCACCAGCAGCGACAATTTGCAATGCGTCTTCAAACCCACGAGGCCGTGAAATACCTGCACTCCCGCGTCTTCCAGATCTCGCGCCCAGCGAATGTTGTGCGCTTCATCAAAGCGCGCCTTCAACTCCACCACCGCCGTCACTTCCTTCAACGGCGCAGCTTCCATAAGCGACGGAACAATCAACGAGTGCTCATTCGTACGGTACAAAGTTTGTTTGATCGAAAGCACCTGTTCGTCGCGCGCCGCCGATTCAATGAAAGCGATGACCGCATCGTACGAATCGTAAGGGTGGTGCAGTAGCACATCATGCCGGCGCAACTCTTCGAACAGATTCTGTGACTTCGCGGTCAACCGCAACTCCCGCGGGACAAATGCACGGTATTTTAAGTCCGGCCGCGCCGTCTGTTCGTAAACGTTAAACAGACGCGAAAGATTCACCGGGCCATTCACCGGAAACACCTGCCACGGATCGAGCTCAAAAACGCTCCGCAGCCGCTCGATAATTTCCGGATCGGCGTCGCCCTCAATTTCCATGCGCACCGCATCCCCCTTGCGGCGATTGTGTAACTCCGCGCGCACCGACTCCAAAAGATTTCGCGCTTCTTCTTCCTGCAAATACAAATTGCTGTTGCGGGTCACCCGGAATGGTGCCGCCGCCACAATGTCGTAGCCGTGATACATGTTCTGCGCATGGTGCGCCACCAGGTCGGCGAGAAAAATAAAATCCGTGGTCTTGTCCGAGGGCAACCGGACCAGGCGCGGCAAACTTCGCGGCACCGAAACAACTCCCGTGTAAGTCAGCGCCGAACGCCGCCGCCGCCGCAAAAGCAATCCCAGGCACAACGCCTTGTTAATCACCCGCGGAAACGGATGCGCAGGATCGACCGTCACCGGCGTCAGCAGCGGGTCCAATTCCTTCTCGCAGTACTCGTCCACGAACCGCCGCGCCTCGGCGTCCAACTCATGCATGGCGAGTACTCGAATTCCATTCTCCGCCAGCGCCGGACGCAACTCGTTCCAGCATTCATACTGTCCATCCACAAATTTATGCGCCAGCCGTGCCAGCACATCCCGCTTCGCGGTTAGTGTCAGCCCATCCGGACCGGCCTCGTTATATCCGTCTTCGATTTGCTGCATCATGGCAGCCACGCGGATTTCGAAAAATTCGTCCAGATTGC
>PLIO01000050.1 GCA_003140075.1 Acidobacteriaceae bacterium
GGCCGGACCATCCCGCCAAGTGCATGTGTGCAGCGCCGATTTTGCTGGGGAACAAACCGTCGGGTGTGATGGTCGCGATGAGCACAGAAAGAGAGTTTCTGTTCGAACAGCGCGACCTTGACGTGCTGGTGACCGCTGCCGGGCAAGTATCGGTCGCGGTAGAGAATGCGCGGCTGTTCGCGGAAGAGCAACGCCGTTCGCGGCAACTGGCGTTCCTTAACAATATTTCGCGTACCGCCATCTCGAGTGACGATCCCGTGCACATGCTGGGGCAGATCGTTGGAGAAATTCAAAAGAACTTCAGCTTCGATCACATTGGCATCGGCTTGCTCGATTACGGCACTAAGGAAATAGAAATCAAAGCCGAAGCCGGCGCGACGGCCCATGCCATGGGCAAGCGCATTCCGCTGGGCATCGGCATCCTCGGCCGGGTGGCGCGCACCGGCGAACGGGCGTTGGTGCAAAACGGCGCCGAAGGCCAGATGGGCGCGATTCTGCCGGAGTCGCGGTCCGTGCTGTGCATTCCGATCACCTATGGCGAGACCCTGCTCGGCGCGCTCAACATCGAAAGCCGCGACGAGAGCGCGTTTTTCCCGCAGGACGTTCTCATTCTCAACACCCTGGCGGACCTGCTGGCCACCGCTCTGCACAACGCCTTCGTCTTTCAGAAGCTGCAACAGCAATCCATCACCGACGGCCTTACGGGGATCAAAACGCGGCGTTTTTTCTGGGAGGCGCTGTCGGCGGAGTGGAAGCGCGCCTCCCGCTCCGGACGCCCGTTCTCCGTGGTGCTGATCGATCTCGACAAGTTCAAGGAAGTGAATGACACCATGGGCCACTTCGAAGGCGACTTGGTGCTCGCCCGCGTAGGGCGGCTGCTCGAGCAAAAGTCGCGGCAATCGAACGTGGTCGCGCGCTACGGCGGAGACGAGTTCATCATCCTCATGCCTGAAACCGGGCGCGAGCAGGCCGAGGTGCTGGCCGAACGCTTGCGGCAGTGGATTTCCACCGATGCCATGCTGAGCGAACACCACATCACCGGCAGCTTCGGCGTGGCCAGTTTCCCCACTCACGGTTTCTCCATTGAAGACATCATTCGCGTGGCCGATGCCGGCATGTATGTTTCGAAGCGTTCCGGCGGCAATCGCGTCTCCGCGGCCGAAGAATTCGCCGCGGGCGAGGAGTTCGCTCCTCAGCGCCAGCAGATTTCTTCCTACATCGAAGGCTTTCTGCAGCGCGAACACAACGGTCCGGAGCATCTGGAAGAACTGGCTTCGATGCTGGTGAAGCTGTGCGGCGGCGAAGAAGAGTGCAACGTTCCGCTGCTCAAGGAGTCGATCGAAGTCCTCAGCCGGGCCGCGGAATCTCGCGAGCTGCGCACCTCCGGCCACGGTGACCTGGTGGCACGCTACACGGAAGTTTTGGCGCGGGCGCTCCATTTGGCTCCGGAAGAAACCAGCGATCTGGTCTATGCCGCGCGCATCCACGACGTAGGCAAGATTTTTGTGCCGGAGCGCATCCTGAATAAACCGGGTCCGCTTACCGACGACGAATTTTTCCTGGTGCGCATGCACGCCCGCGTGGGCGCAGAGATTGCCGCCGTCCTGCCGCACAGCGCCATGATGCGCCAGGCCATCGAGCATCATCACCAGCGCTTCGATGGCACCGGCTATCCCGATGGAGCGAAGGGTGAGCAGATTCCCTTGTGGGCGCGCATCATTTCCCTCGCTGACGCCTATGCCAACATGCTGACCGAGCAATCGATCGGAGCGGCACGCACTCCCGAGCAAGCGCTCGATGAGCTATCGAAGATGAGCGGCACTGGTTTCGACGGAATGCTGGTGCGGCTGCTATTGCGGGAGCTGAAGTCGGAACGGGCTTCATCGGCAAAGGATAGTTTCTAGGGAGCGCGACTCAAGTGACACTTATCCACTTATAGGGGTAGTGGGCCAGCTTTAGCATGTCAATAAAATAGTACGGGAAGGCGCGTAAAATCTGTGGATTTCTAGGGTAAGCCGAGTTTTTTCTTGATTTCAGCCTTCGCAATTTCGGCTATTACGGCAATGGCCACGCCGGGGAGTCCTGCCACGCGGGCTTTCGTGCTTTCCCAGACACTCGTATCCTTTACGTTATCTAAGAACTCATGGCCTTCCCACGTTAACTTGGAAATCCCAGGTACGCCTAATCCCACCTTCCCTTTAATGAAACCAGCTTCGATGAGCATGGTCAGATGGTAATAGACTTCTTCACGCGAATGATTTGTAATGCCAAAGTCTTCGGGTTTTGTTGGGGTAAGGCATCTTGTTCCGTCGAACCGTGGACCGTCTGCTATGGCGATCAAGAGTTCACGAACTAGGTCCATGTCTCGGTTCATCTCGATACTTTCGCATTTGTAAAGTTCTTGCACGGAGCACACTCCTGTACTACTATTGGGTTGCGCTCCTTCGCACAATTCCGATAGTTCTAAAGCACCCTGACTACGAATCGGGGCGCTTTAGTCTTGGAGTGATTTCCCGCCGATTATACTCCGCATATGTGAGATAATTCGCGCCTTCCCCTAGGGCCTTCAACAAAATTAAAAACGAAACGAGGTTTACTCATGGCGAAGGCGTCAAGATGGCTGAAGCTAGATCAGCAAGCTAAAGTGCGCGTCCGTGTTGGCAGCAAGAAAAATGTCGAGATCAGAATCATTCTTCCCGCGAGACGCATTAAAAAACAATTGGAGAGTTTGCAACCGTGACAGATGCTGACATTTTAGAGCGGTTTTTGGAGGAGATCGAAAACGGTATTAAGGCAATGCGTCACGAGCAGCCTCACCCGAACCAAGAAAGAATAGACCGTTGGACTGCGTTAGCGGTTAGGGTTAGAGAGGATATTGCACGCGAGAAACAAGCCTAACGGCTTCGATCTGCCTTTTTCCATCGAGCTTTCGCCGCTTTGGCAGCGATCTTGGAACGCTCCGCCTTGGTCATGGTCTTAAGGCGGCGCTTACCGCCAATCTGACCGCCCTTGCGTCCGATAGCGGCCATGTACTCAGAGATATTCGCTGGCATGGCGCTTCCAGTCACCTTGGGGACTTCGGGTTCTGGCGGGGGAATGTGGCCTGTGGAGACAGCGACGGTCCATGCGGCGAGTTGGTTTGGATCACGCGGACGTTTTCCCTTGCCGATCATGGCTCCATGATGCCACAGTCGGGATGCTAAAGCGAGGCTGTGGAAATTGAAACTGGTCCACTACCCTTATAGGTGCTCGCTAGTAATTCAATAAGTACTCTGATAACATTCCGGCGAAGTCTATGTTGCCGAATTTCAAGGCTCTCTTCGACGACGATAACTTTACGATCCAAAGCGGCGTGATTCCCGCTCGAGCTCGCATATCGGGTGCTGGTCTCGGCTCGAGATTTGCATGGTGCTACTCCCCGTCTCTTAAGTTCGCTCACCGAGTCCTGGGGGCTACCGCAGAGTTTCCCATGCGACTTAAGTCCTCTTCCGAATTAACTTGCTTTTGGGATACTCACGAGATCGAAATCTTCAACCCGGAATATGCTTCCTCAGAATTCATCAGCATTGGCCTGAAACCGTCTCCACAGTTAACAGCAGAATTCCCGCATCAAGTTCTGGGGCCTTCGTATGGCGTTCTGCTACTCGACGACTGGCCGGAGCCGTTCAAGCGCTCTGTGCAGGAGGACCTCGACGTCATTCAGGGCTTCGTCGAGCCGTTCCGTTCTGGAACAACCCCAGGCTTTGAATCCAGGACGCTCGCTAGGCTAGCCAAAGAGGATCTCGACCTGAAGCTGCTCTGGTCCTCGCGAAAATACGGACCGCCCGGGCAGTCCACCCTCGCACATTACGCCAACATTCTCGCCGCCGCCCCGGCCTCGGCCAACTGTATCAATGTGACTGTGAATACTAAGGACCAATCCAATAATCCCGTTTCGGGTTGCCAGGTCTCTTACGTCAAATCTATCAAGCATGGCAAATCCCAGTTTTACAAATCCTTTTCTTGCTTTAGTACCCCGACTTCCGAATGTATGTACGCAGGTAATTACGATATGTGGGCCGAAAAAGCCGGTGCAAGCGGCCCACACCGGGGTGTAAATGTCGCAAGTGCCACTCCCAACCAATTTGTCGACCTGCGAGCACCTTAATTCAATGGCAATTCCACAACAGTTAACCATTGAACTGATCTTCGACACGGCCGCCACCTTTATGGGCATCGCAAGCGGTGGTCTTAAGGAAATTGCCCCACCGGAGATGCCGAAAACGTGGACCCTGCTCGGCACCATCACAGCAGCTGGGGCGTTCCTATCAGCTAAGTTACTCATCGGCTCATATGGAATCGAGATCTCCCAGCGAGTCTGGTTCGGTTTTTCAATTGCGTTCATGTGGCTAGCCGTTATCTGCTGTATCGTTTATGTTCTCACTCGTTCGGAGCGCACTATTGTCTACGAGGGAGAAACCAAGCTGGCCGGTTCCAAGGACGAGTACCTCGATGATGTCAAAAACGATCAGCAGAATAACGAGAAGAACCGCGACGAACTCCTCCGCGATGCAACTGGGGACGTTGGCGACGTGTGGACCCCGCACGCCCTGAGCAAGTCCCGCCGCATCCTTGGAATCGAGTACACCATTCTTATCGCGCTGCTTGCCTTTGGCGCCTACCTCGGCGTCGAAGCCTATAATACGCAGAAACCGGTCCTTACCTTTGCCGAAAGAACCTCCAAGCTGAAGGACGTGCACTTCGAACTCAACGGAGGCGACCTCAGTACCGATGCGGCCAACATCCTCGACGAGAACGCTCAAATCCTGAAAGACGTTTTCAAGAATTTCAGCAATGCGACCGTGATTTTGGAGGGATATTGCGATGACCGCGGCAGCGACCAGTACAACTTTGCTCTGGGTTACAAACGCGCCGAGGCCGCGAGGGCGGCGCTCATCGCTGCGCAGATTGCCAAGGAGAAGTTGACGGTGTCCAGCCATGGTAAGAGGGAATCTACTTGCCAACCAAATGACGAGAGATGTCGGCAGGAGAATCGGCGCGTACACTTGACGGCAATTCAGAATTGATCGGTAGCGAGTGAAGTCATCTCCCACCCATGGAGCGCCACGTCCCGACCTATACCCTGCTCGGCGGCCAAAGCGGGCCTTGGAAAACTTCAAGCGCTCTGGAAGCCGCGATCCGCGCAAAACCAACATCCCCCCCACTTGCAACTGCAACCCATAAACTTGCACACTGGTTCGATGCCAGTCTCCCTCTCCCTCTCCCTCTCAAACAAAGTAGCCCTAATCACGGGCGGCTCGCGCGGCATCGGAGCAGCCACGGTGCGCATGTTCGCCGCGGCGGGCGCGAAGGTCGTCTTCAGTTATCAGAAGGCGCGCTCACAAGCCGAGGCTCTCGCCAAAGAATGTGGCACCGCCAACAGCCGCGCCGTAGCCAGCAACCTCACCAGCGCGGAGTCCGCTCGCGTCCTGGTAGCCGAGGCGGTCAAGCACTTCGGGCGCATCGACATTCTCGTCGCCAATCACGGCGTGTGGCCCGCCGAAGACGTTGCCATCGAGAGCATGACCGATGAGCAATGGCGCTCCACTCTTTCCATTAACCTGGATGCGGTTTTCGGTCTGGTCAAATACACGGTTGCGCAGATGAAATCGCAACCGCGAAACGGCTCAGCCGCGGGACACATCGTGCTCATCAGCTCCACCAGCGGCCAGCGCGGCGAGGCGTTCCATTGCGACTACTCCGCCAGCAAGGGTGCGCTGATCAGCATGACGAAGAGCTTATCCACCGAATTGGCTTCGGCGGGAATTTATGTCAACTCGGTTGCGCCCGGCTGGGTGGATACCGACATGTCCAAACCCGCGCTGGATGACCCGGGGAGCGGGGAAGAAATTCGGCGCACCATCCCCTTAGGCCGCGCCGGCACGCCTGAGGAGATTGCCGCCCCAGTGCTGTTTTTGTGTACGGAATACGCCAGCTTCATCACCGGCGAGGTCTTCAACGTAAATGGCGGAGCGGTGCTGGTGGGATAGCCGCTTGGGCGCGAAATTCCGTCCCAGCGTGACTCCACGCGCTTTTTCTGCATCCAACTTGTTGCCGAAACCTGTTGCCGAAAACCAGGGCGCGGAGGTCCGCACTGTGCGCCGCAGTCCGCAATTCTGCCGCAAGCAGCTACAATTCCTGTTCAGGCTTCACTACTACCGGTTGGCATGAAACATTTATTTCTCATAGTTGCGCTGCCGTTTACGCTGGCTATGTGTCTCTACGGCACGCGTTCAGTCTCGGCCCAGGCTGCCGCGCCGTCTCCTGCGCAGTCCGCCACAAGCCCGTCCTCGCTCCCCGGGGCTGCCGCAACTATTCCGGGAAACGATCAGGAAAACGCCCGCAAAGCCCGCGCGCTGCTGCAGCAGGCGATCAAAGCTCTGGGCGGCGATGCCTATCTCAACGTCCACGATCTGCAGGAGCAGGGCCGCACCTACACCTTCTATCACGGACGCTCCTCGACCAACGGTATTTTCTTCTGGCGCTTCGTCGAGTATCCCGACAAGGAGCGCATCGAACTCACCCCGCAGCGCGACGTCGCCTACATCTACACCGGCAATAAGGGGTATGAAGTCACCTACAAGGGCCCGCGCGAAGTGGAAAAGAAAGATCTCGACGACTATCTGCGCCACCGCCGCTTGTCTCTCGATACCATGTTGCGCGTCTGGATCAACGACCCAACGGTCGCTCTCTTCTTCGACGGCGATGCCCTTGCCGGCAGCCTCGCGGCGCAGCGGGTCACGCTCATCAGTGCGAAGGACGAGTCGGTCAGCATTTACTTCGATATGGACACGCATCTGCCCATCAAGAAAACTTATTCCTGGCGCGATCCCGTGGACAAACAACGCAACGTTGAAGAAGAGACCTTCGACAATTACCGGCCCGTGCAGGGAATCATGACGCCTTACGGATTCACCCGCTACTTCAACGGAGACATGCAA
Organism: Acidobacteriaceae bacterium; assembly: GCA_003140075.1. Taxonomy (GTDB): domain Bacteria; phylum Acidobacteriota; class Terriglobia; order Terriglobales; family Acidobacteriaceae; genus Sulfotelmatobacter. The sequence goes on from PLIO01000050.1 coordinate 6,981, forward strand.
ACCGAGCGCTTCGTCAACTCGGTCAGTTTCAATCAGAACCCCAACCCGGCGATGTTCGATGCCAATTCCGGCTACGACCCCAACAAAGCCGTCAAGAAACACTAAAGTGACCCCGGATTAGAAGCCTCTCACACGCTCACCTTACCCTGACATAACTCACTGACACGTCTCTGTTTAGCCCGATCCAGCCTATTGCTCACTTCGGTTCAAGGTTGACGCTACTTTACGTACTGTGGCTTTTTTACCACAGCCGGGAAATCACCTCCGGCTGTAATCTATTCATTCATTGAGACATACCTAGACAGCGTTTGACGCAAGAGCAGACAATTCGCTCAGCCGTGGCTTGCAGTGGCGTGGGACTGCACAGCGGCGCAGATGTCTCCATGCGAATTCTTCCCGCCCCGCCCGCCACCGGCATCGTGTTTCGCCGCACCGACTTAGATGGCTTTGAGATCGAAGCCATCAGCCGCAACGTGGCCCGCGTCAGCTACGCCACCAGCCTCATGAAAAAAGGCGTGCTCATCTCCACCACCGAGCACCTGCTCTCGGCCTTCATCGGCCTGGGCGTGGACAATGCCATCGTGGAACTCGACAATCTCGAACTTCCCATTCTTGATGGCAGCGCACTCCCGTTTGTCGAACTCATCCAGAAGGCCGGCATCCGCAAACAGCGCCGCCCGCGCAAGTATCTGAAGATTCTTCGCGAAGTGGAAATGCGCGAAGGCAACAAATTTATCTCCGTCGAACCTGCCGAAAGCTACTTCGTTTCCTACTCCATCAATTTTCCCCACCCGCTCATCGGCAAAGAAACTTTTCAAGTTGAGCTCTCGAACGGCAGCTACCTGCGCAACATCGCCGGCGCGCGCACTTTCGGCTCGCGCGAAGACGAGAAAGCCATGCGTAACATGGGATTGATCCGCGGCGCATCGCGCGAAAACTGCATCGTGCTCACGCGCGACGGAATCGAAAACGGCCCGCTCCGCTTTCCCGACGAATTCGTGCGTCACAAAGTGCTGGACCTGGTCGGCGACCTCGCGCTACTGGGCAAGCCAATCCTGGGCAAGATCGTTGCCGACCGCGCCGGCCACGCTATGCACACTGCGCTGGTCTCCCGCATCCTGCGCGATAAAACGCTGTGGGAAGAAGTCACGCTGCCGGAAGAAGAAAAAAACGGCGCGAGCCCCTACACCGCCCACGCCGCCGTCGGATCGTCGCTCTAATCCTGTTGCCTAAAATCTATCCGCCTGTCATCCTGCGCAGTCGAAAGCCTGCCCTGAGCGCAGCCGAAGGGGATCTGACCCTTCAATCGGCAGGTTCGCAGGGACTCTCGCCAGCTTCCGGGCCAGCCTCAGGCTGTTCCTCGAGCAGCCGGTGCAGTTCGGCGCGGGTTTGGCTGATCAGTGCTGCGGCGAACTGGCGAGCCGATCGTTGGCGCTCCGCCGACAGATCCTTCACTCGCATGTTCAGCAACGGAATATCTTCTTCAAACCAGCGCAGGGTTTTCTTTACGCGCTTGATGCGGTAAGCGGTAGGAAGCATGGCAGCGGGTCTCCGGTATCCCACCAGCTTGCCACGCGCCAGGGCACGGAGAAAGTTACAAAGTGAATACCTGGGGACCGATGAGCCTAGGACAATGAGGCGCGGCACGCGCCTATTGCTCTGACTTTATTGTTTTGACTTATTGCTATGACCCGGAATTTGAGCCCGGCGGCTTTTGCTTGGAGCCGGGAAGCTCTTTGCCCACCTGTTCGTCGAGCCATTTTTCGAGAAGTTCCTGAGACGACGGGGGCACTTTAAGAAACCGCAGTCCCGCGTGTCCCTTGAGGTCGGCCCAAGCCAGCTCCGATTCCACGTCCATGTCCAGCTTGCTTTCGGGCAGGGCAAATTGCAAACGGGGCTTTGCGTTCTTAGGCAGGGCCTGATGTAATTTGATGGCGATGCCTCCCTCGCTGATATTTGTGCTGGTGGCTTTTAATTCCTTTTCGCCCAGAACCACATTCACCGGCATCGTGACCGCCTGCCGGAAATATCGGCGGCGCTCCCGTTCCATGAAACCCAGAGCCGCATGGAAGCAGCGCGACGCGTTCAAGGTGCTGATGGGCTTTTGCAACACAAAATTGACACCCATCCCGAAGACTTCCTGGGTGGTCGTTCTCTTTCCGTTCAAAACGGCAAAGGCGACGGAACCGCGGTTGCCGGGAGTGGACCGCAATCCCTGCAGAACTTCCAGCCCACCGGGCATGTCATCGCAGTCCACGATGACGGCGTCGAACTTTTCCGAGATCAGAATCTCGCTGGCCCGTTTCGCCTCCTGGCAGATTTCCACCTGAATGGACAGCTTTTCCAGTGTGGGCCGAAGTATCCTGAACACTTCGGCATCCCGGCTCAAGAGCAGCGACTCCAACGTCATGCTCCAATTCTAGAGTCGAGCGCAGCTTGGTGAAAGTGACCAAGGTATCGGACAAGGACGAGGGGCGCAACCGATGGCCGAGAAAGGTTTGGGTGAAAGCAACACGATGAAGCCAGGTTCCCCGAAGCGCGTCTATCTTTCTCTGGGATCGAACGTCGGCGACCGCGAGGCCCAACTGCGCGATGCGCAGTCTCGGCTGAGCACGGCCGGCCGCGCGAGTAAAGCATCTTCATACTATGAAACCGAACCCGTGGACTTCATTGAGCAACCGTGGTTCTTGAATTGTGTGGTTGCCCTCGAAACCAGCAAGACCCCGCCGCAGTTGATGAATGCAATTCTTCGCATTGAAGAGGAGATGGGCCGGAAGCGCGTACAGAAGAAAGGGCCGCGCTCCATTGACATCGACATTCTGCTCTTCGGTGACGCCGTCATCGATTCCGAGGGGCTCACCATCCCTCATCCCGCAATGCACCAGCGCCGCTTCGTCCTGGAACCCCTGGCGGAGCTTGCGCCGGACCTTCGCCACCCCGCGTTGAATAAGACGATTCGCGAATTGCGCGATGCGCTGCCGCGAGGACAGGCGGTAAGACGGATACCACGATCCGAGAGAGCCAACGACTAACGACCGCCGACTAACGACGGTCCTACGGCACAATGATTCTGCTGCCGGCTTCCTGCGGCGTAACCACAGCCGATTCCTGCTCGGGAAACTGGGCGAAGAGGAAATCGATGAAGGCACGCGACTTTGGGCGGCCTGACGTGCGCCCGTGTCCCAGGCGAACCAGAAACACGAGAGCCTTGAACACGTCGGAATCGCGCAGGTTGGAATATCCCAACTGCTTTTGCTCCGCTGCACGATACTGCTTGACCATCTCTTCCACCTGAGCCGCGGCCGCATGCTGAGCGGCACTGGTCAGCGGCTGCTCGTAGTGCAGACCGGAGTTGACCAGCCGCTCGTAACTCGTGCACATCGCCGAAAGCGCCGCGATCAGATCGCGATCGTTGAGGGTGCGGTCGGCGCGCGCCGCCTTGGCCAGGGCGTAACTGAGCCCCATCAGCAGATGTTCGCGCTCGTAGGTGAACTGATCCGAAATTTCAACCTGCAGAAACAACGATCCCCGGTCGAATTGCTCTGCGGGACGCGGCTTTTCATGTTCCCGCGCCTGCTGCAGATAGGGGCAATCGCTGGGACAATCGAGGGTTACTTCGCGCTGCTCGCCGCAGCACTGGGGGCAGATGCGTCCGTGAACGGCGGGACAGAAGCGCTTCTCTTTGCGAATTTCGCAGATGGCACAACTCAAATCGGTGTTCTCCTCTTCAGCATTATGGCACTGGACGCCGTTAGCTTGGGGATGGCAGCGTCAACAGGGACGGTCGTGTGAAGGACAATCCGGCTTGATGGCTGCCACCAGTAACTGCTCTGGTACGCGTGTTTGGGCCATTTCGGGAGGCTGCTTTGCGAATCAGCATGTAAAAATGGCCTTTTCTGGGTGCGGTCTATCCGGAACCCGCGTAGAATATGGGTGTTTTCCACAGGGCGGTGGTATAAGATCAAGCCCGCTGGAATTAAAATTCGAATCTTTCCCATTAGGAGGAAACATGGCATCAGGTTTGACCAAGACCCAACTCGTCCGTCATCTGGCCGAGAAAGTTGAACTCCCCAATAAGACTGTGGCGTTGTTTCTGGAACAACTCGCCGACGTCGCTGTGAAAGAAACCAAGAAGAACGGTGTGTTCGTGGTGCCCGGCCTGGGCCGGTTGGTGAAGGCGCACCGCAAGGCGCGCGTGGGGCGCAATCCGCAGACCGGCGAGCCCATCCAAATCAAGGCCAAGACCGTGGTGAAGTTCCGCGTCGCCAAGGCTGCCAAGGACGCGATCGCTCCCAAGAAGTAGATTTTTGTTTAGATTGAATCCAAAGGCCGGCTTAGGCCGGCCTTTGAATTTCTGTGAGCTTCGAATTTCGTCCGGCTATGCTGAACTGGATCGTAATCGGAATCGGAGACATCTCCACCCGTCGCGTCATTCCCGCGATTCAGGCCGCGCCCAGAAGCCGCTTGTATGGCCTGGTCACGAGCGATGCGACAAAAGCTGCGCCGTTCAACGCGAAGGTGTGGACGACCCTCGGCGAAGCTCTCGGCGATCCCGAAGTGCAAGCCGTTTACGTCGCGACTCCAGTCTTCCTTCACGCGCCCCAAACCATTCAATCTCTTCGCGCCGGCAAGCACGTGTTGTGCGAGAAGCCCATGGCCATGAACGAGGCCGAGGCGCGATTGATGGTACAGACTGCGGAAGAAACCGGGCGCACCTTCGGCGTGGCCTACTATCGCCGGGCTTACCCCAAGGTGAAGCGTGCCAAACAACTGCTCGAGGCCGGAGCGATCGGCAAGCCCATGCTCGCCGAACTCACTTGCCACGAATGGCGCGATGAAAAGGGAAGCCATCGCAGTTGGCTGATCGACCCAGCGAAAGCGGGAGGCGGACCGCTCTACGACATCGCCTCGCACCGTATCGATGTGGCGAATTGTTTGTTCGGTCAGCCCAACCGCGCTGCCGGCTTTCTTTCGAATGCGGTGCATCGCTATGCGGTGGAAGACAATGCGACCGTGATGATCGACTACGCGGGCGGAGTGCGCGCCATCGTGGACGTGCGCTGGCATTCGAAGGCGAAGCGCGATCAATGCCGCATCCTGGGGACTGAAGGTGAGATGGAGTTAAGTCCGCTGAATGGTCCCGAGTTGATTTATCCCGGCGGTCGCGAGAGCCTGCCGGTTCATGCCAACGTACATGCTCCCATGATCGAGAACTTCGTGGATGCCGTGCTGGACGAGGCTCCTCTGCTGGCCAGCGGAGCCGATGCGTTCTGGACAGACTGGATCACGGAGCGGGCGCGATGAAACGCCGGGGCCTGAAAAGCCGGTCCTCCGCGACTCTACTTTCCGTATTCGTTCTTGACCACTTCGCCGCCCTTCATCACAAACTTCACTCGCTCCAGCGTGGTCACATCTTTGAGCGGATCGCCATCCACCGCGACAATGTCGGCCCACGCGCCGGGCTCAAGGCTTCCCACCTTTCCCGGCCATCCCAGCAGGTCCGCCGCATTCACCGTGGCTGCCTGAATGGCTTGCAGAGGCGTCAACCCGAGTTTCACCATGACCGCGAATTCATGCGCGTTCAGGCCGTGCGGATAAACGGCAGCGTCGGTGCCGAAGGCCACTTTCACTCCGCTGGCGAAGGCGTGGGCAATGTTCTTGCGCGCGACTGGCATGACGGCTTTGGCCTTGGCCAAATAGAAATCGGGCACATGGTTTTTTTCGGCATTCTCCAGAAACCAATCGCCCAGGTAAAGCGTGGGCACAAGATAGGTGCCGTTCTTTTTCATCTCTGCAATGCCCGCATCGTCAATGTAAGAGCCGTGCTCGATGGAATCCACTCCGGCCTCCGACGCCCAGAGAATGCCCTGCGCGCCGTGGGCGTGGGCGGCAACTTTTCGTCCCAGGCGATGGGCGTCGGCCACGATAGCCTTCATCTCCTCCAGCGTGTACTGCGAGGCTTGCGGGTCGTCTCCTTTCGAGAGCACGCCGCCGGTCGCGCAAATCTTGATCAGATCGGCGCCATACTTGATGTTCTCGCGCACCTTGTGCTGCACGGCCGCAATGCCATCGGCCACTCCATATCCCTCGGCGTGATACTCGTAGGGCAGCAGATTGTTGTCGCAGTGTCCCCCGGTGATGCCCAACAGCGGTCCGCTCACCAGCATCCTCGGCCCCGGCACGTCGCCGGCGTTGATTGCATCACGCAGGGCCACGTCGGTGAATCCATCAGCGCCCACATTACGCACGGTGGTGAATCCCGCCTCCAGCGTGACCCGCGCATTCTTGGCGCCAATCAGCGCTTGCCGTGGGATGGATACGCCGAGCTCCTCATAACCGAATTTGGGATCCATGGTCAGGTGGGTATGCGCATCGATCAATCCGGGCAGGACGGTCGCGTTGGGTAGTTCAAGGCGGAGAGCATTTGTCGGCGCTTTCGCTCCCGCAGAATCTCCGATGCTTACGATTTTCCCGTCTTCGATAACAAGCGTTTGATCCGAAAGCAGCTTGCCAGTCTTCACGTCGAGCATGTGCCCGGCGTGGATGACCACGCTTCGCGTACTCTGCTGCGTGTCAATCTGCTGAGCAGCCCCCTGCTGAACAGCAATCTGACCCCACATCCCCAACCCCGCCACCACAGCCATGACGGAATGCAGAAATCCCTTCATCGATCTTCTCCGCAAATATGTGATTGAAACGTACCGAAGGATACCAAAACGCGCCAGCCCAGTCGCCTCAGTCGTATCGATCCTCCGGGGTGGAGAGCAAGCGGATATGGGGCGGGTGTCCGTCCTGGTCGCGTCTCTGCGAGCCTAGGTCTTCAGAACTCTTAATGCTGGGAAAGCTGTACGGTAGACCCCTTCGTCGAGAGTGAGCAGCGAGTAGTGGTGTCCGGCGGCGTAGGCCCCGATCAGGAAGTCGGCTAGGATGCGGCGGGGTCCCGGCTCGCGCTGTCTGCGCCGCCGTCCTGCATAGCTCTGAAAGGCTTGCCCGGCTGCGCGCCAAACGCGCTCCTCCATATGCCATGCGACGGCGATGCCGGTTTCCCGGAAGAACCCATCGAGGAAGGATTCTGTACGCCCAGCAAAGGCCATCAACTCGGCGTACACGGGAGCGGGGACAATCAGCGGCCCTCTGGCGAGAGCGGCGTCGAGGGCGGATCGCGCAGCTGCGTTGAGAGCGTCGTCGAGATTCCACAGCGCAGCGATCACGTTGGTATCGATGACTGTAGCCATGGGACTTCGTCAGCGGCCGCGCAACTCCCGGATCGCCCGTACTACCGCCTTCCTGCCGGAGCCTGCCTTGCCATTGCCGATCCCGCGGTACTTCTCGAATGGGCTGCTGCTTCTCACAGGCCGGACTTGAGTTCGCGTGCCGTCGCTTTCAAAGACGAGACCGTCCCCCGGCCTCACTCCGAGCAGCTTACGAATCTCGTGCGGCACCGTGATCTGTCCCTTGCTGGTGATTCGGGCCTGTTTTTGCATGGACCAGTTTCCTTACCTCAGTATATACCTCCTTACTGCGTCGCGAAAAGCTGATCGCTGCCCTCAACCTCTACTGCAAACCTGTGAAACCGGCCTTTGACCTTCACTTTTCCACAACTAGCCTGTGACGTCCAACCTTGCCCCCGCAATTCAAATCAGCGATCATGGTCGAGGCCGTGACGGTCGGCTACACAGCTAATCGTTCCGCCCTAAGTCCTTTGTTTCACGGATTTTGTATCTAAGTCTTTTAGACCTTCGGATTTGCGGGGAAAATCGTGCTAACTCGATGATTCCAATCACGGCGCAGGGGGGTGGGGTATACCCCTCGAAGGGTCATTCACAGCCAATGCTCTAAGAGGAAACACGGCTGAGCAGAAGTTTATTAGACAAAGGAAATCCACAGCCCGGAAAGTTTGCCCGCGGCTCTTAGCTCACGGCCGCGAAGCGCTAACCCCCGGGGCCATCGTTGGAGACATACTGCTCGAGCGATTCCAATTCGCGGCTGAGGTCGTCGACGCGCCACTCCAGCAGGTTGCGGATGGAGAGAATGCCGAGCAGCTTGCCGTTATCGTCGGCTACCGGGAGATGACGGAAATGGCGCTCCAGCATGGTGGTGAGCGCCTCACCCGGCCCGGTGCGCCGCGTCGCCATTTCCACCGGAGTGGTCATCATGTCGCGGACCGGCGTGGATTCGGGGTCCGTACGCCGGAGCGCCATTTTGCGCAGCACGTCGCGCTCCGTAAAAATTCCGGCAACACGGTATTCGGAGTCGACCACGGCCACGGCGCCAACGTGGTGGTCGAGCATTTTGTTGATGGCGTCGGCTACGCTGGCTTCGAGCGGAACCGCCGCGATTTCCCGGTCACAAAGTTCCAGCGCGCTCATAAACACCCCCTCGGGCTCTCTGCAATGCCAAACGACCCGAATCTAATCCGAACCAGAAAACGAGACTGATGAATTATGCTCACAGCGAACCCGTTGTCAAGCGAATTGAAGTGATTTTAGGAATCTTTACTTTCTCCCGGCAGAAAACGGGAGTTTCACCTCTTGAAGACCTGGCCATCCTTCATCACGAATTGCACATTCTCCAGTGCTTTAATGTCGTGCAAAGGATCGCTGCCGACCGCGACGATGTCCGCAAAAGCCCCGGGCGCAACCACGCCGATTTTTCCCTCCATGTCGAGCATGGCCGCGGCGCGCGAGGTGGCACTCTCAATGGCGTCCATTGGCGGCATGCCAAACTCCACCATGCGCGAGAACTCTTGAGCGATAGGCTCGGTCCAGGGAATTCCGCCCATGTCCGTGCCGAAAGCAATTTTCACTCCAGCATTGAGCGCTTTCTTGAACGACGGCTCGTGCAATGCGACCCGCAGGCGATCACGCTGCCCGCCGGGGGTGTCGGCCGGAGCCCAATCGTGGTAGTAGGCGCTGAGCGTGGGCACGTACCAAGTGCCCTGCTTCAGCATCTGCGCGATGGCGGCATCATCCAGATCGAGGCCATGCTCGATGGAGTCGCATCCGCCGTCCAGGGCCCGGCGCAGGCCAATGCCGCCATAAACGTGACATGCGACTTTCTTGCCCCATCCATGAGTTTCGTCCACGATTGCCCGCAACTCGTCGACCGTGAGCGTGGGCTGTGAGACCAGTTCGCCATTCCTCCCCACCCAGGAACGATGCGTCATGTAAACCTTGATCCAGTCGGCGCCGTGATCGAGCTGCTCCCGCGCCGCCTTGCGCGCTTCGACCGGGCCATCGACGATCTGTGCGCCTTTGGGCATGTCGAGCTCGGGAGCGTAGCCCTCGAGCTGGTAGCCGCCGGTGGTCGAGATGGCGCGGGTCGAGACGAAGAGGCGCGGCCCCGGGATATAACCTTGCTCGATGGCCTGCTTGATGCCCACATCGCCGTAGCCCGCTCCTTCGGTTTCCACGTCGCGCAGTGTGGTAAAGCCCTGTTCCAGCGCGCGCCGCACGGCGACGGTGGCCCGGGCAGCGCGCAGGGCAAGCGGAGCGTTCAGAATGTTGGCGTCGTATCCGCCCTGCGCGGGGTCTTCGCCCTGCAAAAAGATGTGGGTGTGGGAATCGATGAGGCCAGGCAGAACCGTGGCTTTCGACAAGTCGATTACGGTCGCGCCCATGGGAATCCTGGCGGTCGCCGCATCGCCGACACTCTCGATGCGATTGCCGCGGACGACGATCATCTGGTCATGGCGCGGCGTATTGGACTTGCCGTCGATCAATGAACCGGCGCGAATTACAGTGACCGGCTGCGGGTTCGTGGAACCTGATTCCTGAGCAGAGGCACTGACGCAGACAGCAAGAAGCAGCATCCAGCAGAAGTTCTTCACGTTGCTCTCCCTAAGACATTTAAGAAAACAGCTCCTCCCGAACTTGGCTGAATCGGGGCGGATGACCTGGCGGAGAGGATTCTATACCCTTGTACAAAGGGTGGGCGAGTTGTCTGGAATCCCGAAGCGGGACATCATGCTCGTTCGAATTGCAATGCCGTCGGAGGCAAAGGCCATCGCCGATGTGATCAACGCTGCCTTCCGCCAGGCCGAAAGTTTCTTCATCGAACGCGACCGCATCACTGTGGAGCAAGTGCAGTCGTTGCTAAGCACGGGAGAGTTCCTCGTCTCCGACGGCGGCGGGGCCATTACGGGCTGCGTGTATGTGGGAATGAAGGGCGACCGCTGCTATCTCGGCCTGCTGGCGGTTGATCCCAAGGTTCAGAAGTCGGGTCTGGGATCGAAGTTGATGACGGCTGCGGAGGATCATTGCCGGAAGGCAGGCAGCCGGTTCATGGATATCCAGATCGTCAATCTGCGGAAGGAATTGCCGGATTTCTATCATCGTCGCGGTTATGTCGAGACCGGAACCGCGCCGTTTACCGCCGGTGTGAACACCAGGCTGCCGTGCCACTTTGTGAAAATGTCGAAGCCGCTGGTGTAGAGCTGAGGATTGGATAGCTCACTCCGGCAGAACCGCTTCCGCCTCGATCTCAACCAGAATCTCAGGTGAAATCAGAGCGCTCACCTGGACCATCGAGGTTGCGGGACGAATGTCGCCGAAGAACTCTCCATGGGCTTTGCCGATTTTTTCCCACTCCGCGATGTTGGTGACGAACATACGAGTACGGACAACATCCTTCATGCCAGCGCCGACTCTCTGCAAAGCGCTCTCGATGTTTTTCAAGACCTGCACGGCCTGGGCATAAGAATCTCCCACGCCCACAATCCTGCCGTCCGGCCCGGTCGCAGTGGTGCCCGACACGTGCACGTAAGGTCCAACCTTTACCGCCCGTGAGTAACCTACAATCGGTTCCCAAGGTGTACCGCTGGAGATGTTCATTCTGTCCATTTAGGATTGCTTTCCTCTCTCGGGCATTCATTGTATTCGTTCCGAACGTGTTGCGATTGGCAGTCGACGAGTGCGTGTGCTAACAAAAACCTCTGCAACGTTGCAAGTGCTTGCACACACATCCAAGCATTAGGGAATATGATGCGAGCGATAAACAAAAGTCACTTGCGTTCGCGGCGGAACTGAGGTAACTAGTTAATTACGCATATTGGGAAGCCGTGCTGCAGAACGGCTTTCAGGGGGCCCAAGAAGGCATGATTCCGGAATCTCATCCGCTGCGGCAGTTGTTCCAGGAATTGGTTGGACGCCACTATGCCGAGGAGATCGGCATCCGCGATCCGCAAGTCGTCGCCTACGTTTCCCACCTGCTGGCCGAGTTCTGCGAGGCCGATCAGTTGTTCAAGATTCACAACGCCGCCGACCGTCCGCTCACCGACCTGGCCGAGATGCTGCTCGAATCCGACCCTATCTACGGCCCTGCGCCTTCGTTCGACCGCGAACGACAGGTGCGCAAGCACATTGGAGATTACGCACTTTTCTTTGCCGGAATGTTTCCGGAGAGCATCAATCACTTCAGGCTGCGCCGCCATCGTCTGGAGAATTTTGTGGAGTGGATGAAGGCGGGAAAAGAAAGCTATTACATCGTGTCGAAGTTCGAACACTTCGAATATGCCAAGGTGGCTCCGCTGTTTGCCAATCTTTCACGCGAGTTCGAGGGCTGCGTTTACGGCCTCAATATGGTGAAGAACGATCTGCAGGAGATGCAGCACCCGATCACGCGCCACAGTGGCGAATTGCTTATGTAGCCTTGTTTATGTAGGCTTGTTCAGGTCGGGGAGTCCGCCGATGCGGTAGAAGCTGAGAGCGCTATTCCCTTGTACCAGTTTGCGGATTCTTGTCAGCGAACCGAACTCGGCGCCCGGATCGAACTTCTTTTCATGCTCCGCAATCACTAACGACATAGCCCACACCAGCGATGAATCCGCCAGCGCTGTTAAGGTTTCGGCGTAGGCTTGCTGCATGCGATAAGGCGGATCAAGAAATACCACGTCGGCGGCGATGTGTTCGCGCTCCAGGCGCCAGAGAACTCCCGCAAGATCCTCTCTAAGAATCTTGTAACCACCTTCGATACCCAGGTTCTGCAGATTTTGTTCAATCAACTTCGCCGCCGGAGTCGAGGTTTCCACAAAGTAGACCTGCCTGGCTCCGCGGCTGAACGCCTCAATGCCAACTGCACCGGTCCCGGCGAACAGATCCAACCACACACTGCCTTCGAGTGCCTCAGGATTGCCGGCGGTGAGCACGTTGAACAGCGTCTCGCGCACGCGATCGGAGGTGGGACGAATGTCCATCCCGCTCAGTGAGCGTAGAGGACGACCCTTGTACTTGCCGGCAACTACGCGCATGGCTCTGAACCTTCGATTACAGGAGCCAATATATCCGACCATGTAAAATAACTGTAGTAGCTGGGACTCATGAGAAGTTTCTCCATTCACGTTGGACGGCTGTTCGGAGTTGAGGTCCGCATTCACCTTACGTTCCTGATTCTGCCGCTGTTCGTTTTCTGGACGGAATTTAACGCAAACCATCCGGCGAACGGGCCGCGGGACCTTGCGCTGGTGGGAATTGTGCTGGCCTGTGTGGCGGCGCACGAAGCCGGACACATGCTCGTGGCCTGGCGCTTCGGACTGATCCCCAAGGCGGTTATTCTTCTGCCGCTCGGTGGCGTGACGATTTTCGACGAATCCCGCGCCGGACAACCGGAGTCTCCTGCGGCGGCGTGGAAACGGGAAGTCAGCATCGCCCTCACCGGTCCGCTGGTGAATGTTGCGTTTGCAACGATTGCGGCGGTGGTGATCCTTGCCACTGGCGTGGGAGCGCATCTGCGCGAGTGGCCCTTCTTACTAGCGGGTAACCTGCCGCGCAGCCTGGTGTGGGCCAACCTCTACATCGCTGGGTTGAATCTTCTGCCGGCCTATCCTCTCGACGGAGGCCGCATCCTGCGGGCCTTTTTCGCGCGCAGCATCGATCCCGCCGCAGCCACCCGCCGCGCCGTCTCCATCAGCCACGCGCTGGCGATGGTTCTGATGGTTGCTGGATTGTTTAGCAATACCTGGCTCACGATCGTGGGCATCATTATTTTTTCCGCGGCGCAGTTGGAGGAACGGGCGGTTGTCTTCCAGTCCGTGCTGGACAACGTGCGCTTGGAAGAAGTGATGCTTACCGACTTCGCTACGCTCTCCCCGGCGGATACTCTCGAAGACGCTCTGGAAAAGGCAGTGCATTCCTTGCAGGATGATTTTCCCGTGGTTCGCGGCAGCGACATGGTGGGTGTGATTTCCCGGCAGCGCATTCTGGAAGCGCTGCGCGCGGAAGGCAACGGCTACGTGCAGGCCGTGATGAACAAGATTTTTGAGGTGTCGATCCGGCAGGAGTCGCTGGCTTCTGCCTTTCGCAAACTTACCGCGCGCAACCTAAGCATCATTCCTGTGGTCGAGGATCAGCGACTGGTGGGCATTGTCACGCTGCAGAATCTGATGCACTCGATGGCTTTGCTGGCGGAGAGCAGAAAGCTGCGGCGGGATGGGGCGGAGATCTGAGTGTTTACGCAATGTGGCTAGGCTCCAGCGCCTTTCCTGAGGCAGAAGTCGATTCAGAACAACCGCACTGCCTTCGCCTGCCGCACTGCCGGAATCTCCTCCAGCTTTTTCAGCACTTCTTGCGGCACATGTCCATCCACGTGCACGACGGCGATGGCCTCGCGCGGCTCCGAAGAAGCTTCTGCACTGCGACGCCCCAGCGAGAAGTCGGCAATGTTGATCTCGCTCTCGCCCAGAATTGTGCCCACTTTGCCGATCACGCCGGGCACGTCGGTGTTTCGCAGGTAAATCAGATTGCGCTCCAGCGGCGCTTCTACGTCGATACCATCGATGTGCAGCAGCCGGGGCGCGGTCCCATGGAGAACGGCGCCTTTCACCATGTGCTCTTCCGTCGAACTCTTCAGAAAAACGGAGAGCACGCTTCCGGCGCCCCCGGTCGAGGCTTTCGCTTTATGTGCTTCGTGAATGCGAAGTCCACGAAGACCGGCGAGAGACGCCGCATTTACCAGGTTGGCTTTTTCCTCCAGTGCCTGGTTGAGGATGCCCTTGATCGCCGCGTTGCGAATGAGTTCCGTCTTCCACTCCGCAATATGGCCGCTGTAGCGCAGCGAAATCTCTTCCATCGAGCCCGCGGAAATCTGCGCGAGAAACGCTCCCATACGCTCCGCCAGAACGATGTAAGGCTGCATCTCGGCGTACTCCTCGGCGGAAACCGAAGGCACGTTCACCGCATTCTGAATCACGCCATGCTTCAAGTATTCCCGCACCTGCTGAGCGATCTGCACGCCTACAGCTTCCTGCGCCTCGTAAGTCTGCCCGCCAATATGCGGCGTGAGAATTACATTATCCATCGCCTGCAGCGGAGAGTTTTTCAAAGGCTCTTCGTGGAAGACGTCAAGCGCTGCGGCCCGCACATGACCTTCTTTCAGCGCCTCCACCAGGTCAGCCTCGTGCACCAACTCTCCGCGGGCGCAATTCACCAGCCGAACGCCTTTCTTCATCTTCTTGATCGCAGCCTCATTGATCATGCCTGCAGTTTGCGGCGTGAGACCTACGTGCAGGGTAATGTAATCTGCCGCCGCGTAAAGCTCATCCAGACTCGCCAGCCGGATTCCCTGCTCTTTAGCCACGCTGACGGAAACAAACGGATCGTGACCGACGATCTCCATGCCGAAGGCACGCGCCCGCCGCGCCACTTCCATGCCGATGCGGCCCAGTCCGGCGATGCCCAGTGTCTTGCTCCGCAGTTCCGTGCCTTGCAGCGACTTCTTTTCCCATTTGCCAGCATGCATAAGAGCATCGGCACGGCAGAGATGGCGAGCCATCGCGAGCATCATGCCCAGCGTCTGTTCCGCCACGGCCACGGCATTTGCCCCGGGCGTGTTCATCACCGCGATGCCCTGGCGCGTGGCCGCATCCAGGTCGATGTTGTCCACGCCCACGCCGGCCCGGCCAATCACGCGCAACTTCTTTGCGTGCGCCAGCAACGCGGCATCCGCTTGCACGGCCGAGCGGACGATCAGCGCGTCGGCTGACTCCAGTTGCTCCGCCAGCTTGCCATCCAGTTGCTCCGCCGTGAGCACAACCCAGCCCGGCTCCTTCAGTTCATCGACCGCCGAGGCGGAGATTTTTTCCGCTATAACGATTTTCACTGATTCGCTCATCCGTTCTTAAGACCTCACGGAAAAAATCCGAGTAATAACTGTGGCGACAACTATGGTTGCACGATTGAAGATGAAGACCGTGTTCGCCCGATTCTCAGGCTCCCACAAGTTGCCGCTTGGACAGGCCACGCGCATACACTTCCTGCGCAGCTCGCACCGCCGCACCATACGCGACAGTTTTTCCAGTGACGCGGCCAAGCACGTGCTCGAGAGCTCCCAGAATGCCGATCGTGTCCAGGTAGTCGTAGTAGCCAATGTGCGCAATGCGGAAAAGCTGGCCCTTCATCTCGCCCTGACCGTTGGCAACTACAGCATCGAATGTCTCGCGGAATTCCTTGACGATCATTCCGGAATCGATGCCTTCCGGCGAGCAGATCGCGGTGAGTGCGGCTGCGGGCGACGCTGCGTACAACTTTAGGCCCAGGGCCTGCGCCCCTGCCCGCGTCATTTCCGCGCAGAGTTCGGCATTGTCGACCAGCGCCTCGCGTCCCTTCGCCAGATCGCCATTTCCCATTCCACGCACGAATCCCAAAGCCGCTCCCAAGGCCGCAAACAGTGACGTTGCCGGGGTGTAAGCCGATTCGCCCTTCGCTGCCGACTTCCGCTCCTTGCGCAAATCGAAGTAGTAACGCGGAGAAGTTGTCGTATCCATGCGCCGCCACGCCCGCTCGCTCACAGCGCAATACGCCAGGCCGGGCGGAATCATCAGCGCCTTTTGTGATCCTCCGATGATTACGTCCACGCCCCAGCCGTCCACGTCGAAGTGGGTCGTGCCTAATCCGGTAATCGCATCCACCACCAGCAGAGTGTCGTCACCGTTAGCGCGCACGATCTTTGCAATGCCACGCACATCATGCCGTGCGCCAGTGGAACTCTCCGTCGCCTGCACAAACACGGCGCGGACGTCGGGGGTAATCCTCGCGCGAATGTCTTCTAATGAGAATGTTTCGCCGTACGGAGCGGAGAGCACGTCCACGTTGCAGCCGAATGCCTTGGCTAGTCCCGTCCAGCGCTCGCCAAATTTTCCTGCCGTGAGGACCAGAACTTTGTCTCCCGGCGAGGTCAGGTTTGAAACCGAGGCTTCCATCACGCCCGTGCCCGAGCAAGCCTGCACCAGCACGTCATTCTTCGTGCCAATGAATTCCTTCATGTCGGCGAGCACGCGTTGAAACAGCGCCCGGAAGTCGGCAGTGCGGTGGTGCGCAGTAAATGAAGCCATGGCGGTTTGTGCCGCCGGCAACAGCGGAGTCGGCCCGGGAGTAAAAAGACGGTTCTTGCGCAGCATAGAGAAACATCCTTAGGAAGTGGGATAGTTTATTAGTTTACTGGAAGCGCGCTTCCTGTGCGGTGATTCGGGTCACAATGTAACTCGGGTTCCCAGAGCATCTATAATTCTCGCATGAGCCTGATCGATCAAATCCAGCAAGATATCACCGCCGCCATGAAGGCGCGCGAAGAACAGCGCCTCTCCACGTTGCGCATGGTCAAGACTGCGCTCAAGAACCGCGAGATCGAAAAAATGGCGCCGCTCGATGACAAAGAGTCCCAGGCCGTCCTCACCACGCTGATCAAGCAGCGCAAGGAATCCGTCGAGCAGTTCACCAAGGGCGGTCGCCAGGAGATGGCCGATAAAGAAGCCGCCGAGATCGTCCTGATCGAAGCTTACCTTCCGAAAGCCGCAGGCGAGGCCGAGATCGTCGCGGGAGTGAAAGCCGTGATTGCCGAGATGGGCTCGCCGACCATGAAAGATATGGGCACGGTGATGAAGAATGTCATGGCGCGGTTTTCGGGCGCCGGGATGCGCGTGGATGGGAAGATGGTTAGCGAGGCGGTGAAGCGGGAGTTGGCGGGGAAGTAACGATGCTCATGTGGCGACAGCCGCCCTCGGCTGTCCGTCGAGCGAAGCTCGACATTCAGGAACTCGATGGGAGTAACGGTTCATTTCGAAGGGAGGTGGAAGAACGCTCAAGCCTTCTTAGGTCTCCTCCTCCATATCGAAGAGATAGGGCGTGCCGAGACTCTGCTCACTGAAAGATTTGAAAACTCTCAAGCGAAACTTCGCAGGGTGCGCGAAGAACGGCCATGGGAATATGTTGGGCCAACAAAAGGCATCCTGCTCTATTTACATGAGGATTGCGAGCCCTTTCGTCTTGAATTTGACCGGGAGCTATTTGTCCAGGAATGGGTGAAGACACAGTTTGCGGGCGTTGACACGCATATTCGTCTAATCCAAATACTCAGAGACATTGGGAGGTTCTTCCAGACCCTTACGGTCAACGACGAGGGAGAATATTGGGAAAGTGAAAACAGAGAGGCCTTGGGAGAGCACGTCCGACGTTGCAACGAAGTGATCGCCGAATTCGCGGCGAAAAATCCCCGCGCTCAAGTCAAGGTGAAAGAACCTAACGGAAGGCTAATAGATCTGATCGAATAGGGCGGCCGCTTACTTTCCTCTTTGCCACTCTCGATACGCCTCACTCTTCGACACGCCTCGCTCCTTCGCCACTTTTTTCAGAGCCGTCTTCTCGTCGGCTTTCTCCCCTGCCATGATCTGTTCCACCCGCTGCCTGACCGACGGACGGCGGGCGGGGTCGCCCGCCTCCACACGAGCATCGCTCTCGTCCGCCTTCCCAATGAGCAGCGTGATCTCGCCCTTCACCCCATCGCGCGCCTTCAACGTTTCCAGCACCTCGCCTGCCCGCCCGCGCAAAAACTCTTCGTGCAGCTTAGTCACTTCGCGGGCGATCACTACGTGGCGATTGTTTCCCAGAACTTCGACAACGTCTGCGAGCGCTTCCACGACACGGTGCGGAGTTTCGTAGAAAACCTGCGTGCGCGGCGAAGGCTTGATCGCTTCCAGCGCCGCCCGCCGCTCACCGCGCTTTGCGGGCAGAAATCCGCTGAAGCGAAATGAATCCGTCGGCAGACCGCTTGCCACCAGCGCCGCCAGAAACGCCGACGCCCCGGGAATCGGCACTACTGGCAGATGATGCCGAATGGCCAGCGAAATCAGGCGAAAGCCGGGATCGGAAATCCCCGGCATGCCCGCATCGGTCACCAGCGCGACGCTCGCGCCGTCCTGCATCTCTTTCACCAACTCGGCCGCGCGCGTCATCTCGTTGTGCTCGTGGTAGCTGATGGTGCGCGTCGTAATGCCGTAATGGTTGAGCAGCTTCTGGGTCTGCCTTGTATCTTCGCAGGCGATGAGATCCACTTCTTTGAGCACCCGCACCGCGCGCAGCGTGATGTCTTCAAGATTGCCGATGGGCGTGGCAACGAGATAAAGCGCCGGCCCTGCCGCCTGCACGGTTGAGGCGGTCTTCTCGCGGGCGGTTTTCGATTGGGCCTGGCTATGAGCCTCGGGATCGACGAATTCCCCGTCAGCTTGCTTCATAGGCGGAAGTCTAGCACCGCGAGGCCGTAACCCGGAGCCACTGTCACCGTTATGCTAAGGTACGCACGTCCTTTGGAGACACGATGATTTGGAGACACGATGACTGCCAACGATTTTCGCCGGCTCGCCCTTGCTCTTCCTGAAACAACGGAAGGCGCTCACATGGACCATCCAGATTTTCGCGTGCACGGAAAGATCTTCGCCACGCTCGGCCATCCCGCGAAAGGCTGGGGGATGGTGAAGCTCACTGCCGAGCAGCAGCACTACTTCTCGAAAGCCGATCCGGCCGTTTTTGTGCCGGTGAAAGGCGCCTGGGGACGTCACGGCGCGACCAGCGTGAACCTCAAGAATGTTGGCAAACAGGCTCTGCAGAGAGCGATCGCTGCGGCTTGGCGCAACACGGCGCCGAAGCGTCTCGCGGAGCAATTTTCGGAAGACATTTCAGCGTAAGTATCGAGAGTCGCGCTGTGCTGCGAGTCGCACCTGAATTGACGCCATCGAACTCTCGCCCCTAGAATCAATGTGAAAGTAATTTTTCCTCACAACCGTCTCAAAACTCATGCCTCTTTACGAATATCAGTGCGAGAAGTGCGGTCACCGCTTTGAGAGAATCCAGAAATTTTCCGACAAGATGGTTAAGAAGTGCCCGGAATGCGGCGGCAAAGTCGAGCAGATGATTTCCGCACCTGCCGTGCAGTTTAAGGGGTCGGGCTGGTACGTCACTGACTACGCCAACAAGTCGCACGCTCCGTCTTCCGACGGCGGCTCAGATTCCAAGAAGGACGACTCGAAAAAAGAAGAGAAGTCCAAGTCAGAGGATTCGAAGTCCGACGCTCCGAAGGAAAGCTCCGCCAAGGAAACGTCATCCAAGGACGGCTCTTCGAAAGAAGACTCTAGGAAAGAAGACTCCAGAAAGACAAGCTCGAACCGAGTGAGTTCATCCCGGAAACCCGACAAGAAAAGGTAGCAAGCGCTGCGGTTTTCTCGCTCGGTCCGCGCCGTTTCCTATTTCAGCTCCCGCTCGAAATGCTCTTCAATCATGTGGAACAGGTGATCGCGCGCATCGCTTCCCGCGATGCTGTGCGTTTTGTTGGGATAAATCATCAGCCGGAATTGCTTGCCCGCCTTGATCAGCGCGTCGATCATCTGCATGCTGTTCTGGAAGTGCACGTTGTCGTCGCCCGTGCCGTGCACCAGCAAGAGCTCGCCGTGCAGATTGGCCGCGCCCTTCGTAACATCAGATCCCTCGTAACCTGGCTGATCATCCTTCAGCAAACCCATGTAGCGTTCGGTGTAAATGGTGTCGTAGTTGATCTGGTCGGTCACGGGCGCAACCGCAACCCCGGCGCGGAAACGATCGGAATGCGTCATGGCATAGAGCGTCATCGAGCCGCCATTTGACCATCCCCAGATCGCCATCCGGTCTTTATCGAGCTGCGGGTATTGCGCGAAAAGCTGGTCGAGCGCCGTAAGCTGATCTTTCAGCTCGATCGCTCCGAACTCGTGGCGAATCGCCGTTTGAAATTTACGGTCGCGTCCGGGCGTGCCGCGATTGTCCACTGAAAATATCGCGAAGCCCTTACGCGCCAGGATCTCATCGAAGGGACTCGTCAGATCTTTCAGAACTGTCTGCGCCGCCGGACCGCCGTAGATGTTGACGATCAGCGGAATCTTGCCGCTGGCCGGAGCGTCTGGGGGAAGCAACAATCGTCCATACAGCGTCGTGCCGTCTTCCGCTTTGAATTCCAGAAACTTTGGGGCCCGCAGTCCGTATTCCCCAACTTCATCGCGCGCCTGCCACACAGGCGCGCACCCGCTACCCACGGTGCACAGCGACATTCGTGGCGCGGTGGCGGGGCCCACGAACGTTTGCTCGTAATGCTTGCCGTCGTCCGAGAACTTGCTGGAGTAAATTCCCTCATCGTGCGTAAGCTGCTGCGAACCAGTTCCATCCAGCTTCGCCGAGCAGATGTGCTGCTGCCGCGGGTCCTCTGGGTTGGCCAAAAAAAACACAGTGCCCGTCGCCTCGTCCACGCCCTCGATTTCCAGAACCTCGAAGTCACCGTGCGTAAGCTGACGTTCCAGCTTCGCCTCGGCTCCCATCGGATTCTGCTTATCGAAGCTGTAGAGGTAGAGATGCATGTGCCCGTCCCGCCAGCTTGGCCAAACGAACCCGCCGCTGGAGGTCAGGACACGAGCCTCCAGATGCTCGAAGTCTATCCAGGCGCCGGGGGTGGTTTCCGTCAGAACAATCCGCGACTTTCCCGACTTCGCATCGATAAAATACAAATCCACTTTGTCCTGCGTGCGGTTGAGAACTTCGGCCCAGATCACTCCATCGCGAACCCAGCCGAAGCGCGGAATGTAAGCTTCTTCGTCATTGGTCAGGGAAATCCAGCGCACTTTGCCTTTGTCGGCATCGGCCACGCCCAACTTTACACTCGGGTTTGGGTCTCCTACTTTCGGATACTTTTCGTTATCCACCGTCGGATGGGTCGGAATCAGGTTTGCGATCGGGTAGGTCGGCACCCTGGTTTCATCCATATGCAGGAAGACAATCTCTTTGCTGTCCGGCGACCAGAAATAATTGCTGCGCACGGAGAGCTCCTCCGCATAGACCCAATCGATATCGCCATTGAACAGGTTATCGCCGTTGTCCTTGGTGAGTTGCTTTTCACCGTCGCCGCCCACCGGACGAACGTAGAGGTTGTGCTTGCGCACGTACGAAACGTGTTTGCCGTCAGGGGAAAACTTGGGGTCGCCGCTGGGATCGGACGCCGAAGTGAACTGCACCGCGGTATTGGACGCTAAGTCGAACAACCAGAGCTGTCCTTGCGAATCGAAAACGAGGTGCTTCGAATCCGGAGCCCACAGGTAGGCTGCGACGTGATAGCGAGTGAGGCGTTCTTTTTCGCGCTCATCCTTCACCTTGTTGGCGTCGGGTGCGAGCGAGGCCAGCTTGGCGGCGCTGATCAACACCTTTTTCTCGCCGGTCGCGGCATCCACATACCAAAGTTCGCCGTGTTCTCCTTCGTCATCGCGCTGCACGAAGGTGAACTTGCTTCCGTCAGGACTCCACTCCATGGTCTCCGGACCGCGCCCTCCGAGGCCGCCCGGAGCGAAGATAGCCTCAATCGTGAGCGGCCTCACCGGCGAGGATGATTGCGCACAGAGAGGTGCCAGCAGGCTGGACAGAAAAGTGAGAACAGCAAGAACGGCGATCGAGATTTTTGTTTTCACGTAAAACCCCAGAAACGAGAAGTGAGGGCAAAGGCGGAACGAAAGAGTTTACACCCGAACCGGCCTACCGTGGGCGCATTGGCTCGCCCGGCGGAACGGGACCGCCATTTCCGCATGGTAGAATTCAAGATGAGCCCTCCGGGATGCTTCCAGAAATAGACAACCTGTTGCGCCTGCAAGAAGCGGACAAAGAAATACGCCGTCTGCACGATGAAATCGCTGAATTTCCCAAACGCGTTGCTGCCATCGAACACAAGCTAGCCGATACCAAACTCCAACTGGAAAAAGCTCAGGCTGCGGTCAAGGCGGACGAAGCCGCGCGGCGCAAATACGAAACTGCGATAACAGACATCCGCAGCAAGATTTCCAAATACCGCGACCAGTCTCTCGACGTAAAAACCAACGAACAATATAAAGCGCTGCTGCACGAGATTCAGTTTGCGGAAAAGGAAATCGCCGCTACCGAAGACAAGATTCTTGAGTTGATGGTGAATGCGGACGCGCGCGACCGGGAAGTGAAAGCCGCCCAGGCCGAACTGAAGGCGGAGGCCGCGGAGATCGAAAAAGAGAAGGTCGAAGCCCGCGAGCGCACGGCCGAGGACGAAAAGCAGCTCGCCGAGTGGCGCGGCAAGCGCGAGCAGATGCGGGCCGGCGTGAATGAGGATCTTCTGCGTCACTACGAGCGTGTGTCCAAGTTTCGAGGCAGCGGCATCTCCGAGGTTCGCGACCATAAATGTATAGCTTGCCAGGTCATGTTGCGGCCGCAGATCTATAACGACGTTCGCACCGGCCAGCAGACCGTGATCTGCGATTCCTGCCAGCGCATCCTGTATTTCAATCCTGCCAACGAAATGCAGGCGCTCGAGCCCGAACACAAGCGCGTGCGCCGCCATCATCCTAAAATCGATGCGCCCCAGGCCTGGTATTACCGCGCCGAGTTTGGCGATGCCGGCGAGGTCTTCCTGTGCATGCACAATGCCTCGGGGCAAGCCACTCGCCATGTTTTCGACGTCGGCACAGGGCGGCTCATCGGCGACATCCTCAGCCGCGAAGGGGATTTCCGCCAGGCCTTCCCGGAAGATATCACCGGCGCGATTCGCCTCAACGGAAGCTGGACGGAAAAGGAAATGGAGAACTGGGGCACCGAGATGCCCATGACCGCCCTCGATTCCCTGCACACTGACCTAGAGGCCGCGCGCTACGAAATGAGTTCCCGCACCGCGGCCAAGCCTGAGAAGCCCGCAGCCGTTCCCACCGAGCAAGCCGCCAGCTAGCGATGCGGTTAAGATGGCTGGATGTCGAAAACGTCCTCCCCGTTCCCGGTCTCCACCGTTAAGGTTTCTCCCCGCGGTGCAACCCGCTTAAAAGACGGCCACGTCTGGGTTTATCGGTCCGATATCGTTTCTGCTAATGGGGTCGCTCCTGGCTCACTAGTCACCTTGGCGGATCATCGCGGGCAGATTCTCGGCACCGCGCTTTATTCCAGCTCTTCCCAGATCGCGATCCGACTCATCTCGCGCGAGCCCGTCGCCGATCTTCCTGCGCTGCTTCGTCAGCGCATCGCCGAGGCCATCGCCTATCGCGAACCGCTCATCCGCGACACCAACGCTTACCGCGTGATCTTCAGCGAAGCCGATTTCCTTCCTGGACTCATCGTAGACCGCTACAACGACATTCTCTCGATGCAGATCCTTACCCAGGCCATGGATGCAGAGATCGTGCGTGCGACACTAATCTCAGAGCTCACCGAGCGGCTTCATCCGGCTTCCATCGTCGAGCGCGTGGACCCGCGCGTTCGCCAACTCGAGGATCTGCCGCCGCGCGCGTCCGGCCTGGTGCAAGGAGAGAAGAGTTCGACGGTTTTCGCCATGAACGGCGTCCAGTTCCACTTCGACGCGCTCGAAGGCCAGAAGACCGGAGCCTTTCTCGACCAGCGAGAGAACTACGCCGCCGCTGCCCAATACGCGCACGGCGAGGCTCTCGATGTCTTCTGCTACCATGGAGGGTTTGCCCTGCACCTCGCACCTCGCTGCTCGCACGTCACCGGCGTCGATAGCTCCCGGCTGGCGCTCGAAGTCACCGACCAGAACGCCGCACTCAACCGCGCACAGCTCCATGACAAAGACAAAGAAATCGAATGGATCGAAGCCAACGCCTTCGACCTGCTCAAAGACTATGCCTCCTCCGGCCAGCGCTATGACACGATCGTCCTTGATCCGCCCGCCTTCGCGAAGAGTAAGCGCGACCTGGATGCAGCCCTACGCGGGTACAAAGAACTCAACCTGCGTGCCCTGAAAATGCTCCGGCCCGGCGGAATCCTGGTTACCTGCTCCTGCTCCTACCATGTCAGCCAGCTTGATTTCCTGGAGATGCTGGCCGATGCCGCCCGCGACGCGCATCGGGTCGTGCGTCTAGTCGAGGTGCGCGGGCAATCCAAGGATCACCCCGTCCTGCTGAATATCCCCGAAACCGCGTATCTAAAATGCGTGGTAGCCAATGTAAGCCAATGAAAATAAAGCGCAATACAGTATTGATAATAACACACTCATATTTTATGCTTCTTTTACGATCATTAAGCATCTGATGTAGTACCGGAGGCGAGAAGTCGCAGGCTTCCGGGAGGCTATCAAGAGCTCAACACAATTTCTGAAGGAGGAGTTTCACCATGACTGTTCTTACCCGTTTTGAACCGTTCCGTGAGTTCGCTACCCTGCAGGACCGCATCAACCGCGTCTTCCGCGAGTCCGTTGGACGCGAAGGCGATGAGTCGCTGACCACTTCCAGCTTTGCCCCCGCCGTTGACGTCTACGAAGACGAGCACAACGTGACTTTAAAGATTGAGGTCCCGGGCATCGACGAGAAAGACATCGACGTGCGCCTGGAGAACAACACCCTGACCGTGCACGGCGAGCGCAAGATCGAGAAGGAAGAGAAAGAAGAGAACTATCGCCGCGTGGAGCGCCAGTACGGCAGCTTTACCCGCACCTTCACTCTGCCCACTACCGTGGATTCCGAAAAGGTTTCGGCAACCTACGACAAGGGCGTCTTGAAGATTGCTCTGCCCAAAAAGGCCGAAGCCAAGCCCAAGCAGATCAAGGTGAATGTCGGCGGGGTTAACCCTGGGACCGAGAAGACCATCGAAGCCAAAGGTCCAAGCAAAGCCGCGTAATGGTAGCGCCGGCGTCTCGCCGGCCAGCAGTCGATTCAGCGGGAGGCGGCAGAAACTGGCTGCCTCCCGTTTTGTTTGACCCCTAATGCTTGGCTCTGCGGCGGAGTTGGTTCACAATGCTTGCATGGCGACTAGAGTCATGAGTAAGCGGGAAATGCGCAAGCGGCTCGCAACGCTTAGCTTCTCGGAGAAGACCAAGATTCTGGAAAAGCTGCGCGATCGAGATCAAGCGATTGCCGCCAGCGGGCTGAGGCCGAAGGCTGCGCCGGGCGCTCGCAAGAAGGCCGACAAAGGGAGCGGGAGTTAATCGAGGAGATAGACCTCGTTCTGAAACACATTCAATAGAACAAATAGCAAACCATCATCATCCAAGGATTTAAGACCATGCCCACTCGTTGGGAAAAACTCACCGTAAAAGCGCAGGAAGCCGTGCAGCGCGCCAACAACCTTGCCTCCGAGCACGGCAATCCCGAACTACTGCCCGTCCATCTGCTCGCCGCCCTGCTCGAGGACAAAGAGGGCATCGTATCGCCCGTGCTCGAAAAAATCGGCATCGGGCCGCAGGCGGTTCTTGGCGATCTCTATCGCGACATCGAAAAGCTTCCCAAGGTCTCCGGAGAGGCGGCGCAGGCCACGCTTTCGAATGCCGCCAACAAATTGCTGGAGCAGGCCTTCAAAGAAGCTGCCAACTTCAAAGACGAATACGTCTCCACTGAGCATCTTTTGCTGGCCGTCACGCAACTCAAGCAGGATACGGCCCAGCAGATTCTCGCGCACCACGGCGCAACCCATGACGCGATTCTGAAAGCACTGACCTCGGTGCGCGGCTCGCAGAAAGTGACCGATCAAAATCCCGAAGCCAAGTATCAGGCGCTCGAACGCTATGCTCGCGACTTGACCGAGCACGCGCGCCGGGGCAAACTCGACCCCGTGATTGGCCGCGACGAAGAAATCCGCCGCGTGGTCCAGGTTCTTTCTCGCCGTACGAAAAATAATCCTGTGCTCATCGGCGAACCCGGAGTGGGCAAGACCGCGATCGTCGAAGG
>PLIO01000047.1 GCA_003140075.1 Acidobacteriaceae bacterium
CCGCGGATGGTGTTGTGCGAAAGCACAGTGAACTTCCAGTCCAGCACGCCGCAAGGGCGCAACCGGCCGACCGCAGAGCTCATGCCAGCTCCCAGGTCCACATCAAAACGCGGTTGCGGACGGTCATTCTCCGTCAGATAAACTACCGGGTGCTCGGGTGCGCTGGGCAACTGTAGTTCCTGCGGCTCGGCACGATAGCTGTTCCATGCCGCGATGATTTCTTCCGGCTTAGCCTTCGTTTTCAGCTGCACCGAAATCGATTCCGTATGCCCGTCCTCGACCGCAACGCGATTGCACTGCGCGCTCATGGCGAAAGCTGCGGGAATAATTTTCGTTCCATTCAGTTGGCCCAGCAGCTTCAGAGTTTCCTCTTCCATCTTTTCTTCTTCATTGCGGATATAGGGAATCACATTGCCCAGAATATCGAGCGAAGCCACGCCCGGATAACCCGCGCCGCTGACCGCCTGCATGGTCACGGCCATTACCGCCTCCAGGCCGAAGGCGCGCTGCAACGGCGCCAACGCCAGCACCAGCCCGATCGCAGAGCAGTTGGGATTGGTCACAACATATCCGCCGGATGTTTTCCGCCATGCCTGGACGTCAATCAACTGGATGTGCCCAGCGTTCACCTCCGGAATTACCAACGGCACATCGGAGTGCATGCGCAGGGCGCTGGAATTCGAGATCACCGCACAGCCCGCCTCGGCAAAGCGCGGCTCCATTTCGGCGGCAATCGCAGCGTCGAGGGCGGCAAAAATAATTTTCGGCGCACCCTCGGGCGTGGCCGGAGAAACTTTCATCGCGGCCACGTTCGCTGGAATCGGCGTCTTCAGCCGCCAGCGCGCCGCTTCGGAGTAGGTTTTGCCTTCAGAACGGTCGGAAGCGGCCAGCCACGCCACCTCGAACCACGGATGGCGTTCCAGCATTTGGATAAACCTCTGCCCAACGACGCCGGTAGCGCCCAAAATCCCGATAGAAAGTTTATTGCTCATAAATTAAGAAGTACCTTGGATTCTACAACAGCCGTGATTTACGAATGGTACGCGAAATGGGATCTGCTCGAGGATTCCACATCGGCGCAAACCTCGCAAAGTGCCGAAACGGCAGTCACTTCCGCGCCGCTTGCTCGCCGCCAATCTTCGGTCACTACAGCGCCGTGCTCCCGCCGCCGATAGAAGAGGCTGGAGGATCGCCATGCCCGAGCTGCGCCAGAATTTCTTTACCAAGGAATGGGGCATCATCGCCACGGAACGCTCTAAGCGGCCCGAGGGAGCGGGCGCTACTGCCGGCTGAAGCTGCGAGACGGATAACGAAAAAGTTGAGTGCAAGCGGGGAAGTCTTGACGGAAGAACTGAAAGCTGACAGCTGAAAACCGCTTCCTTATTTCGGCCGTCCCAGATGGCTGCCCAAGGCGTATTCATTGAGCGGGCCGAACTTTCGCTTCTCGGCATACAGCCGCCAGCGCCGGAAGACAATCCGCAAGCTCGCCATCACCGGAATCGAAAGAAAAATACCCAGAATGCCGGCCACTTCTCCGCCTGCCATCACGCCAAAAATTGCCGCCAGGGGATGGAGTTCCATGCTGTGGCCCATGATGCGCGGCGAAGTGACGTAGTCCTGAATCAGCCGCCAGACGCCGAGAAAGACGATCAGCGCCAGCCAGTGCGGGAAGCTCATCAATAACGCCATGCCGACGATGATTAAAGCGGCTACCAGCGGCCCCAGCACGGGAATGAACTCCAGCAAGCCGCCCAGCGTCCCCAGCACCAGCGCGTAGGGCATCCGCATCATCGCCAGCACGGCCGAATACATGACGAACGTCAGCGCCGCCAGCGTGAGTTGCGCCCGAATGAAGTGCGCCAGCATCTGGTTTAAGTCGCTGAGTACCCCTTGCAACAGTTCGCGCTGCGGCCGCGACTGAACCAGATCAAGCAGGACTTCGCTGAAGGCTTGGCCATCCTTCAGGAAGAAAATCGACAAGAGCGGAACCACCACCAGGAGCCATGCTTGTTTTGCCACGTCGGCCACGTGCAGGCCCACCCTTTGCGCCAGTGCTGCGATTTCATCGCTGTGGTTGGCGAGATAGTCGCGAAGCAAATCGACCACTTTTCCGTTCCAGCCATGCTGTTGCCCCAGTTGTTCCGCGATCTGTCCCGAACTCAACTGCGCCAGGGCCGGCAGGGATTGTCCCAGGCGCGCGCTTTCCCGGCCAATCCGCGGCCCCATGGAAATGAAAAACAGCACCACCAGACCGAGCAGCAGCACGTAGATCACGGCGATGGCGCGTACCCGCCCACGCAGCAGTTTCTCCAGGTACGACACCACAGGGCTCATCAGGTAGGCAAAGAAAATCGCAAACAGGAAAGCGATTAGCGTCTGCCGGGCGACGTAGAGGAATCCCAGGCCCAGCCCAAACAGCAACAGCGTGATCACAACCCGAGCCGTACGTGCATCCGCCAGCGGCAAATCAGTACCTCAATCAGCTTACAGTCAAATCCCGCGCAACCGTCGCGTCCTTACTAGTCTCGCACTACTTCGGTACTATCGTCCGCAATCACTACGCGCATGAGCTTGAACTGATCTTTATCGTCCACCCAAAGGGCCCAGGCAAAGTTCTCGCCCAGCAAGTTCAAGCGTAACAGTTCGCGCTCCGTTCCCCGGATCGTGACCTTCTCTCGTCCCACCAGTTCCATGCGCACCCGCAACGACGTTCGATCCTGCGGCACCAATACGCCGTACTCTCCGGGATCCTTCTTGCAGCGGAACTCCCCGCTCTCGTTGCCGCAGTTGGTCTTCAGATATCGCCAAGCCAGCACTTCGCGGTGGACGAAAAAGTTGTTATCCAGAATCGCTGACGTGCTCGGCATAAGAAATGGCTGCTCGGCCGGCTTGGAAGATGCTGCGGTCGTGATCTTTTCGAGCAGGAATTCGTTATTGGGAGTTACCAGCAGGGAACCGCTGCTGTCGCTCCATTCGTACTTCACCAACTCCGCGGAGCCAGTCATCTGCAATTCAGAACTCTGGACCGCTGAATCGGAAGCGCCGGTCCCCTTTAGTCGCGACTTCACCGTGCTGATGCCGTTTTCCTGCTGCACACTGAAAGTCTCGGTGAGAACGCGCTGGCCTTTGACGAAAACGCCAAACGAGCCGGAATCGACCATTTGCCCGCCGGGTTTCGGCTTGTCCTTCTTATCGCCCGCGTACAACATGGCTGCTCCCGCCACAACCACCACCGCTCCCCATCGCATCCGCGCCATCACAGTCACTGCTTTTCTCCTTGCCTTCCGCCGCGTCTATCCAGCCGTAAAGCTTGAACTATCTGTGCTGCGATCCCCTCGACCGTTTTTCCGTTAGTGTCCTGTTTCACGGACGCTTTCAAATAATGAGGCCGCCGCTTCTCGTAGAGTTCGCGAAAATCTTCCAGGCTTCCCAGCAAAGGCCGCTCAATTCCTTGCTCTTCGGCCTGCAGCCGGCAACGCCGCCACAACTCGTCCGCGCCCGCATCCAGGAACACCGTGGGAACTTCTCGATCCTCGATCAATCCGGCGTTGCGCTTCTGCACAAACGCTCCACCCCCGAGGGCAACTACTCTTTCGGCTCCGGCCCGCAAACCCTGCAGCACTTCTTTCAGAGCCTCATGCTCCGCGCGGCGAAACGCAGCTTCTCCCGAGTCGCGGAAGATTTCCGGCACTGTTCGCCCTTCACGCCGCTCGATCCGCTCATCGAGATCCTCAAAGGTCCACCCGGTCGTTTCGGCCAGAGCCCGGCCTACGCTGCTCTTGCCGGCGCCCATGAATCCGATCAGGATGACGGCGCACGTTCCCTGCGACCGAAGGCTCGTGCCGGACTTGCCGCGAAACACACCCCTACTTGCGGGCTTGGCCGACCCTTTCGGACGCCGTTTTCGCCGATCCAGTTTGCTCTTCGCTTTTCTTATTGTTTTTCGGAACGTTTTCTGAGGTGAATTTTACCACTGAAGCTCCGCAATACTACGGTGGATGACACCGCTACGCGGCCGACGGTACCTGCGAAGGCACGTCCCTTATCGAGGGGGAAAATATTGTGGGTTTTGGGCTGGAGAGGAATGTCGTCATGCACTTCTCCGCGCACCGAGCGCGCGCTTACGTCGGCGGAGGTCCCCTCAGGAATGGTGGCTTCGATATCGCCGCTGTGGCTGGTCAGGCGATACTCGCCGCTGTTGCCGAAGTCGCCAATGTAGTTGATTCGGCCGCTGGTCGAAACCACCTGTACCAGCGGGCCGTTGACGCCCGTTAGCGTAACTTCTCCGCTCAAGGAGTCGACCTCGACGTGCCCGTTCTGGATGTTATCCAGATTGACGGCGCCGTTCATCGTCTTCACATGCACGTGCGCGTCGGAAATGTCGCGGACGTTTACTTCCGCTCCCGGACCCTCCAGGCTCACGTCGCCGTGCAGTTTTTCGGCGCGCAGGGAGCCGGTGCTGGAATGCAAGGTGACGCTGGCATCGGCGGGAACCAGAACTTCATAATCCACCCGTCCCGAGTCAGCGTCGGCGCCGGCCAGCAAGTGGGACTGAATATCTACGCGGTTTCCGTTCTGGTTGTTATCCACTTCAACCCTGTCGGAGTGCAAAATCGCGTTTACCACTACCGTGTTGTTCAATGACGGTCTGACCGAAATCGAGCCGTAGGGATTCATCACCGACACACCCGCTCTCGGCCCCACCGCGAAGTGGTATTCCTTCCTGCTCTCGGCCACCACCAGCGTGCCCGCCACGATGACGCCGATCGCAACCAGCTTTGCCGCGCGTTTGTTCACCGCCATATACGACTCCCCCAAGCTAACTGATCCACACGCCGTTAAACTCCGTCTCGAAATTGCCAACATTATGGCAGAGAACGGTCCATCGCCATCTCAAAAAGCATGGATTTCTGCTGGTATGCATCCATCAGCGACCGCCGCGCTTCCTCGTCATTCGGACTCTCATCCACCACGCCCTGCGCATCGCGGATAGACTCATTTACCCGCCGCAGATTTTCCTGATATTGCGGCATCATTGCCGGAGCGTTCACCGCAACCTCTTGCAGCAAGTCGTCGTCATTCAGGCCCGAGGGGTTCGCAGCCGACGCAACCACAGCGGCCTGCTTAGCCAACCGATTGGGCAGCGATTCTTGCCGCACGTAGAGGCCAACCGCCAGCAACAACATCGCCGCCGCAGGCACCAGCCAGCGTGCTGCACCCCAGCGGGTAATGAACGACGGTACAAACGGACGGGCTGCCCGCTGCGGGCGGATCAGCCCTTCCTGTCGCAATGCGATTTCAATGGAATTCCAGACTCTTGGACTGGGCTCGTCTGCCCCTTGCAGTTGGCTTGCCGCCGCGACAATCTGATTTAGCTCTGTCACCAGCGCCGAGCACGCTGGGCAAGCCCTCAGGTGGGCTCTCTGTTCCGCTCTGCTGCCGTTTTCTACTTCCGCCAAGCTTTCTTGCAGCTCAACGCAATTCATACGAACCTCTCCCGAAAGTCCGCCGCGGCTCAATTCTAGCCGCGACTCCAACGCCCCTGCCAAGGTTACCGTCGTTCTAGTAGTGGTGCAGTTTGATTGTCATTCCGAACAAGCGTTCTTTGCGCCGTGAGGAATCTGGGCGAGCCGCGCGACGGGTCGCGTTTTTTGCGACCCATCAATCGCGCGTTTGGCTCGCTTCCTTATCAAACTTCACCACTACCGGAAACACCAGTGCCGGCGGAACCGGCTCGCGGCTCCACTCAATACCCTATTAAGAAAATTTAAGCTTATTAGCTCAGCTGTTCAATGTACTCAGGTCACCAGAAGTAACGTTACCTGTAGGCTCCGTCGAAGACAACGTTACCTTCGTGCTACTTCAGCCCCAGCTCAAACGGGCCAGAAGGAAAGTATTCGCAATGAAGAGGGGTTTGCCGTTGAGTTGCGCAGCTTGGCGGATCGCCCTCGTCGTACTCTAGGCATCCGGAACGGAGTGGATGTAGGCGCGCATCATGCGTACTTCATCGTCTTTCTCGTTCAAATCGTGCAGCAGAATGTCGCGCAGCGAAACCATGCCCACCAGTTGGCCGTCGTGGCAAACCGGCAAATGCCGGAAGTTGTGCCGCCGCATCAGCGTCATGCAGGTCTCCAACTCCTCATTCGTATTAATCGTCAGAGGATCGTCCGTCATGACCTCGGCCAGGCACGTGCTTCGCGGATCGCATCCTCCCGCCACCACGCGCTTCATCAGATCGCGCTCGGAAAAAATTCCCACCAGCTTTCCGTTATGCAGCACCGGAACGGCTCCGATGTTGCGTTCCACCATCGCTCGCACTGTTTCCAGAACGGTCTGGTCCATTTCCGCCTGGTAGGTTTCCTGGTTCTTGATCAGATCGCAGATACGCATTGGCCCCTCCGGGAATATCGGGCTCCGACCGGTCCAAAAGCTATACCGGTGGGCGAGTATATGCCGAAACTGGTTCTATGGAAAGGGGTAAAAACCTGTAGAGGAAGAAAAATAATCAGGGAAATCACTTTCGGGAGGACCGGCGAATGTCGGAATGCGCGCCACCCTGCTCCCCCAGAAAAACAAAGTACGAGCAGTTCCACCACGACGTGGGCAAGCTCCCGTGCGGACGCGCCGTAAGAACAATGTTATATAGGCCGGCGCCGCCCAGGTTCATTTCCTGCAGTGCATCCTCTCCTAACATCCCGGCTTGCAACTGCTCTCCCGCCCGCTTCCCTCGCGGCTCGATCACCGCCAGCCGAGCCAGAAACTTGTGCAGCTCCACATCGCTTCCCTGCCCTGAGACGACAAACGAGACCTCCGCATCCTCCTCCGAGAAGTGCCAGGCCAGCGACGCCGCCAGGTTCACCCCGCGCTCATACGCCGCCTCGGAAATCACTCCGGCGCCGGGATTGTCGAAAACAATGCGCAGCCGGCGCTCATCTTCACGGCTGAACTCGCGCACTTTCAGCGATCCCGATTTCGCCGTCGCCTTCCAGTCCACATGCCGCGCCGAATCTTCCGGCGTGTATTCGCGAATCAGGTGCAGGTCGGATCCCCGTCCCCGCACAAAACTCTCCCACTCCCCGTTCACCAGCGGCAAAATCTCAAACAGTTCGTCCGGCGGCTCAACCGGCGGATATACCAGAATCTCGCGCTCCAGCGCCACATCCCGCGTCTTGGTGAGAAATGCGAACGGAAACCGCGTAGCCACACCAAAACTCGATTCGCAATACCGCCCGCGCCGCTCAAAACGCAACTCAAGATCCGCCGTCAAGTCCGCTCCCGCCGGCACGTACGGGAAATAAATCATCCCGTCGAAGATCCCCGGCGGCGCCGCAGCCACCTCCACTCTCCGCACCCGCCAATCGCGCACCCGCAGCCACTGATTCCCCGCCCTACGGTTCCGCGGAAAAACAAACGTCGTCGGCTCCCACCGCCATTGTTTGCCCACCTTCTTTTCTTTCCGCGCCGTCACCACGCGAATCGAAAACGATGGCAAAAAGCGCCTCGAGTTCCGCAGCACGATCCTTCCCAACACCGTGCGCCCGGCAAAAACATGTTCCGGCAGCCGCACCTCCAGTTCCAGCCCGCGCAGCACGACTGCCGACACCACGCCCGACACCAAAATCGCCGCCAGCATCGCCGCCACTACGATGTACAGCAGATTGTTTCCCGTGTTCAGCGCCGCAATGCCGATCACCAGCGTGACCAGCACATACACCGCGCCCACCTTCGTCACTTCGTAGTGAAACGTCTGCCGCAACCGCTCCAGCGCCACCCGCCTCGCCAGGTACGGCACCGTCACCAGCCCCACGAACACCGCTATCACCAGCGCCATCGACGCCAAAATCACCGACGCCCACAAGTGTCCCGCCTCACCTGCCGCCGTCGAAAACAGCGCCGCCCCAAACGCCAGCCCCAACCCCACCAGCGCCAGCAGAAACTTGATCCACACCTCCGCCGTCCCCGACCGAAGCAACGATTGCAGCCAAGCCATCGCGCCTCTCCGAGATATCCGCGGATTCACCGAATTAACTGTCGTGGACCCCACTCCTCGCAGCCTAGCACCGCCCCAAGGAACGATCAACGACAACCCCCTTGCGGATAAAGCCGGAGTAACCTGAAGCTCCCTAGCGCTGCCCACATCCCGCAGTTCTGTCATGCAGAGCGAGGATTAAGCTTCGCGAAAGCGAAGCTTAACCGCAGTCGAAGCATCCCTACCTTACTTCGGTCCATGATGAGAGGGCCGTTTCCGCACGAGCCGGAGCCCGAAAGCCCACCCTATCCACTCAACTCCATCGGCTCTCTTCCCGTAGTGCTCACAATGTACTCGTGCACCAGTCCCCGAATCCTTTTCCGCACCTCCTCCTTACTTGGCACGGCAACTTTTTCTGCTCCCTCAGCCGCGGCGACCCGCAAATCCCCTGTCTCTCCCGCCGCAGCCACCACGACCGCCGCCTCCGTTGCCCTCGGAGCCGCCGCCACGTTCCCGCCCTCACCCTCTTTCTCAATTTCCTCTTCGTCCTCTTCTTCCTCGAATCCAAAATTTTCCGGATCCCACTGCGGCCCTCCAATGTCGGTCTGCGAAGTGTCTTCCCGAAAGATGACCACATCGGTCGGCTCGCTGGGCTCGAAGTTCACATAGCGCAGGTTGGCGCTCGCCGTCTGCAAGCCGTACAACAGCAACGCCGCCACCTTGCGGTCCATCTCACCCCAGGCCAGCAGTTGCATCACCTCCATCAGCGCCATCTGCACCGCGTTGGCATCCTCCAGCACCGGCAGCACAAAGCGCGCCTGCCTGCACTGACCTCTCACGATCCGGTTTTGCTGCTCCCGCGCCCGCTCATGAAAAAAGCACCGCCGCCTCCTGTGCAGCGCAGGCGATCCGCACTGCATCCCATTCATCTTGATATGCTGACACCGTGGCACATTTCCCAAAGCCATATTTCCTCGACTCCTCCACTCCCGGCGGCACCGGACCGAAATCCCACGCCGCCCAGATTCCCAAGTTGTTGTGAATTCCCCGCTACTCCCAGTATTCCCGATTCGGAATCGGAAGCAAGGTCAAGTGAACATCCCAGCTAGGAAAGCTGTGGAAAAACCACGTTTTGTTTTCGGGAACCCGTAACGCGGGATTTTGGGTGGCGCAGCGCTTCAGCGCTGCGATAAGACCCCGCCCACGGAACCGGGCCTCAGCGCCAGCAGTCGCGTTGATGGACTGTCGTCCCGCTGAAAACGCGCTAGTCCCCGCGGCATGACCTCAATCTAGCTTCCTTCGCCGGACTAAGCCTGTGACGTGTGAACATCCCCACTCAAGCCAAAACCGGGCTTGAGTGGGCCACGCGCCAATTGGTTATTAGCTCTGTCATCCTGAGCGAAGGAACTGCCTCGCGGAGCGAAGCCGTTCCGAAGTCGAAGGACCCCTGCACTGCCGGTGCCTCAGTGCTGCCTCAGGGAATTCTCCCCCGCGTGGTCGGCATCGTGAGAATGATGGGCCACGTATCAGGCGCTACGCCCGCTCGCACAGCCGCCCCCGTGCTGCGGAACGGGAAAACAATGTTGGGGTGGGGTCCCCCCCTGGGGTGGTCCGGGTGGAATCATGGGGTTAGCAAGAAAATGCCCGTAAAATCTAGAGGGGAGAGGGCTTATCGGGCAAAATCTAGGGAATAAAGGAGTTGTGGGTGACATGCTGTCGGGAGTTCCTCGCGGCGCTCGATTTTAGGGGCGCTGATTCTGCTTGGCAATGATGGCGCGAATTTGGGGTGGGGCGCAAGGTTAGATGTCACAGGGGGGGCTGTGGATTTAGTGCGCAAAGGATGGGCGCACCCGCACGGATGAATGAGGTGTGTGCTGCCCTGCGGTTTTCTCCGGGGTGCGATGCAGACTACTTACGGGGAACGCTCCATTTGGGCTCGAATTTTCTGAAAGGCTTCTGACTCATGCTGGAAGACGTGAGATGAAGTTCCTTACGTTTTCAAGCATCAATCCCACCGGCCCCGCCATCTTCGACGGCGGCCGGACCTTGCAGCAACTCTGGATGTTCTGGGTCGCCCCGCTCCTCGGCGGCGCGCTCGGCGGAGGCCTCTACCGTGCACTCTTCGCAGAATAGATTGAGCGACGGGTGGCCCTCGCTGAAAATCGACGGCCACCCGGCACTGTCAACCATCAAACTCTTACTACTTTGCTTGCTTCTTCGTCTGCCCCTTCACCGCTTGCTGGGTCAGTCCAAAAATCTCCAGCTCCTTATAACTCGCAACGTAGACCTTACCGTTGGCTACCACCGGAACCAGGTTCGCGTTGCCACCGGTGTTGGGCCATGCTCCGGCAGCTCCGCGGAACAGTTGGGTCATATTTTTGCCCGATTCGGGGTTGAAAGCGTAGAGCGCAATGGCATTCGACTGCTGGGAAACCGGCCGCGACAGCGCCCAGATGATCGGGTTCGCGTTCCCGTTCGACGACACGCTGGTAAAGAATCCCGGATCCTGTGCTCCACTGCGTACGGCCGGAGACCGGGAAACCCCGACCAGCTTCGGTTTCGGCGAGGTTTCCAGTTTCCACACGTCGACGTTGTTGCCGCCGCTGCTCACCACCCGCGCCAGGCCGTCCGTCGGATCCACAAAATACGATTGCCCGCACCAGCAGCCGCCGATTGGGTAAGTGCCGAGCACATTGTTCTTATTGGGCGAATATCCTCCAAGGCTATCCTCGTTCATGAAGTACATGTTTCCGTCTTTGCCCGCGGCCACCGCCAGATGCGGCGTCGATCCCGGCTGATCGGGCAGCACCAGCACGCCCCCGGAGCCGAAATCAGTATCTGACTGGTCCAGGCTGGATTGGTTCGAAGGCGTGAACAGATCGACCACATTGGTCAGGTTCGCGGAAACCGCAATCACGCTCTCCTGAATGTTAGTAACGCCGTTGTAGGTCGTTCCGGAATAATCGGAATTTCCCGTGACGAACAAGATGTTGCCAGAATCGTCGGCCGCGAGCCCATATCCCGACATCCAGATTGACGACAGGAAGAAGGTGTCCGGAGAAGTGGGCTGCGCATCGTTAAGTTGGTTGGCCGAAAGCGGAGCCAGCGTCGCCGCGTTCCAGCCCAACTGCCAGCCGCGCGAAACGTTGGCGGCAAAGTCGCAAAAGCTGCCGAATCCGGCATAGATGTTGCCATTTGCCTCAAGCAGAGCGGGACGTTGCCGCTGATAGGTGGCGTTGAACACGAAGGTGGTTCCGTTCGTGAGGGCATGCGATGCGGTGACCACCTGCGGAGTTATCTTGTCGGCGAGGCTGCCCAGGTCGAGCGCGTGCAGCCGATACGCAGGACCGGTGGAATCCTGGGTGTAGGCGATCAAGTAAAGCGTGTTGCTGCCGGTATCGATCACCGGCGTAGAGGTGATGCCGACATTCGGTCCGTTGTTGTTGCAGCCAAGCGGGGACCGCACGGGATTGCCGAGATTCTGACTGAGGAGCACGGTGCCTGCATTGGCGTCGATGGCATAGACCGTGTCGTTTTCCGTTACTACATACACAACACTGTGCGTTCCCTGGTTGCCTCCCGCCGTGATGTTCACGCTCGAGACGAGGAGCGGCTGCGCGTCCACCTGATCGTCGAGCTTAACGGTGGTCAGCAGTCCGAACTGGGATGAGTTCACGTTGGCCGGCGTCAGCACGGTCTCGCTGGAATTCCATCCAGTGCGGTAATTGTCGTTGTGATAAGTGGTGACAGAGGTCTGCGCGAAAACGGTGGATACAGAGGCAAGAAAACAGACAAGGACAAGACTGGCAGCTTGGGCCAGCCCCAAGTAGGCATTGCGACGAAGCGGCGTCATTGATTTCCCCTCAGGAAACGGCGATTGATTCTAGGGGGCGGACGAAGGAACGGTCAATCGTGGAAGGAACACTCAGAGAGAGAAGACTCTAGCGCGGCGCGACACAACGGTCGCAGCGAAGGCGCCGTAGAAGGCCGCACCATAGAGACTGCCGTCGCTACCAGCACCAGGCAAACGGCAGTTCGTCAGGCCGACTGGCAGCGGCTACTTGGATCGCTTCTGTGCCTTCTTCCGTGCGCTCTGCGGAAGCAGCCCAAAGATGTCCAATTGCTTGTAGCTGGCAACATAGACCATGCCGTTGGCGATTATCGGAACCTGGTTGGAATCGCCGCCATAATTCGGCCATGTGCCGGCAGTACCGCTGAACAAAGTAGTCATAGTCCTGCCGGTTGAATCAGGGTTGAAGGCATAAAGGGTCATGCCGGGAGACGTCTTGGAAACCGGCCGCGAAAGCGCCCAGATGATGGGATTGCTGTTGCCGTTGGAAGAAACGCTGGTGAAGAAGCCGGAGTTCTGACCCGTGGCCAGAACCGGTGATTGTTTGGTGAGGGTCAACGCCGGAGAAGGAGAGGTTGCCAATTTCCACACCTCAGCCTTTGTCGCGCCGCTACTCACGACGCGGGCTATGCCGTCGGTATCAACATAATAAGATTCTCCGCACCAGCATGCGCCGACCTGGTAGCTGCCGAGGACATTGTTGCCGCTGGACGAGTATCCTCCGAGGTTATCCTCGTTCATGAGGAACATGGTGGCATTCTTTCCCGCGGCCACCGCAAGATGCGGGGTAGAACCAGGCTGATCGGGCAGGATCATCAGGCCTCCGGAGCCGAAATCGAGGTCGTGCTCGTCGAGGCTGGGCCAGTCCGAAGGCGTGAACAGATCGACCACGGTACTCAGGTCGGACGACACCTCGATTGCGCTCTCTTCAATCGCGGTGACCCCGTTATAGTTTGTCCCGGTCTTGTCTGCGTTGGCGGTAACGAAAACTACGTTGCCGGAATCGTCAGCAGCCAGCCCATAGCCCGACATCCAAATGGAAGCGAGAAAGAAGTTGTCAGGAGACGTGGCCAGCGAATCAAAGAGCTGATTGGAGCCAAGCGGAGTCAAAGTGCTCGCGCTCCAGCCCAGTAACCAGCCGCGGCTGTTGTTGCCGAAGAGGTCGCAGAAGCTGCCGAATCCAGCGTAAATATTGCCGTTGGCCTCCAGAAGTGCGGGACGCTGGCGCTGATAAAGGCCGTTGAAGTCGAAGGTGCTTCCATCCGTCAGCGTATGGGAAGCAGTCACAGTGACCGGGGTGGTCTGGTCTCTGAGGTTGCTGAGGTTCAAGGCGTGTAGGACATAGTTAGGATTGGGGGTGGCCTTGACGTACGTCATCACGTAGATCGCGTTTCTGGTCGTGTCAATCACGGGAGTTGACGTGATTCCGAGGTCGTCGCCATTGCCTTTGCATCCTGCAGGGGCGGGCGCGGGCGTAGCGATGTGCCGGCTCAGCAAAATCGTGCCGGCGACGGCGTCGATCATATAAACCGTGTTGTTATCGGTAACGACGTACACCACATTGTGAACCCCTTGATTGCTCCCAGCGGTAATGTTCACGTTGGGGACCATGAGCGGCTGCGCTTCCACCTGAGCGTCAACCTTCACCGTTGCCAGCAAGCCAAATTGAGAAGCATTTACGTTGGCTTGGGTCAAAACGGTCTCCGTTGAGTTCATTCCGGTGCGGTAATTGTCATTGTGATAGGTCGTGACCGCGGTTTGGGCCAGAAGTACACAAACCTGGGTCAGAAAGAGGGTCGACACCAAGCCGGCCCTTGTAGCCAGCTTATGGTTGAACATCGCACGAAGAGGCTGCCGCATTATTCCTCCAAAACAGTATCATTTTAGGTTTGTAGCCGGGGGGCCGACAAGAGGAACGAAGTTGGGAGCCTTAAGACTCCTGCGCGCAATACCACTGACCTCTGGAGCGCTTGCGGGGGCGCGGTCTAGTATTCCGCCAATTCTTTCATCGCACGGAACAGGTCATTCGCCTGCGGCAGGATGGCGTCTTCCAGGATCGGCTGATAAGCCACAAATGTGTCGGCAGCGGCGACGCGACGCACTGGTGCATCCAGGCGATCGAAGAGCTGATCGGCGATGCGCGCCGCGATCTCCGCCCCATAGCCCCAGCTCAAAGTGTCTTCGTAAGCCACAAGC
Source organism: Acidobacteriaceae bacterium (assembly GCA_003140075.1). Taxonomy (GTDB): domain Bacteria; phylum Acidobacteriota; class Terriglobia; order Terriglobales; family Acidobacteriaceae; genus Sulfotelmatobacter. Next base: position 14,016 of record PLIO01000047.1, read on the forward strand.
GCGCGGTTCGTTTTGCTGACCGACGCCGCAATCGTCTCCCAGTCAAAGGGATTCAGGCAGCGCAAATCGATCAACTCCACCCTTACGCCGTGCTCGCGCTCGAGCTTCTGTGCCGCTTGCAGCGCGCGCGGCACCACCGCCCCGTAAGTGATCACGGTCAAGTCCGTTCCGGGATGCACGACCCTGGCCTTGCCGAACGGAATCATGTATTCCGGCCCCGGATAAGGGGCGCGTCCGTAGGTTTCGCGGTACAGCCGCTTGTGTTCCAAAAACAGTACCGGATCGTCGCAGCGGATCGCAGTGCGCAGCAGTCCCGCGGCATCCAGAGCATTCGAGGGAAACACCACGCGCAAACCCGGAATATGCGTGAACACACTCTCGCCGCACTGCGAGTGATAGATCGCGCCGCCGGTAAGATAACCGCCGATGGCCACTCGAATTACGATCGGACAAGAAAACACGTTGTTCGACCGCCAGCGGATCACAGAGAGCTCGTCGCGAATCTGCATCATCGCCGGCCAAATGTAATCGAAGAACTGAATCTCTACGACCGGCTTGAGACCTCGCGTAGCCATGCCGGTGGCGCGCCCCACGATGGCGGCCTCGGCCAGCGGCGAGTTGAAAACACGGTCGGTGCCAAACTCGTTCTGCAAACCGAAAGTGAGCTTGAAGACTCCGCCCTTGCCTTTCACCAGCTTGCGCTTCAAATACTCTTCGCGGCTGCAATCCGCTACATCTTCGCCGAAGATCACGATGCGCTCGTCGCGCTTCATCTCGTCGCGCAGGGTCACATTGATCAAGTCGGCCATGGTCTTCGTCACCGGCTTCTTGCCGTCGGCGGAATCAGACCCGACCACAGCTTGCGTATCGAACGCCGCGGACGTCGGATCGAGATCGGGCGAATACACGTACTGCAGCACGCTCTCCGGCGCGGGCGGCAACGCCGCGAGGGCAAGGTCCACGGCGACCTGAAGCTCTTCTTCAACTTTCTTTTCCAGTTCGTTGATGCCCTTTTCGTCGAGAATTCCCTCGCGCAGCAAAAACATCTGCGTGCGGGAAACCGGATCGCGCGCGGCATCGCGCTCCCGCTCGGCGTCCGGACGATACAAGCGCTCATCGTCGGAAAGCGAATGCGAATAGGGACGGATGACGTGGGCGTGCACAAACGCGGGACCGTGGCCCTCGCGGCAATATTTCGCGGCGCGCTGAAACGCGGCGCAACTGGCCACGGGATCGGTGCCATCGATTTCTTCAAAATGAAAATTCGGGAAGCCCGAAACCAGCCGTGAAATGCTGCCCCCGGCGGTTTGTATTTCCACCGGAACGGAGATGGCATAACCGTTATCCTGCACACTAAAAATCACCGGCAGCTTGCCCAGAGCGGCGGCGTTCAGCGCTTCCCAGAACTCGCCCTCGCTGGTAGTGCCGTCGCCCAGGGAAACGTAGGAAACCTCGTCGCCCTGGAAGGTCACATCTTTGAACTGGCGATAATCGGGCGATCCAACTCCAGAGGGTGCCCCATTTCTCGCATCTTTTGCGAGAAGTGGGGATGCCCCTGGGATTTCAGCCGCCTTTGGATGATTGGCAAAATACCGTCCCGCCTCGGCGCATCCCACCGCTTGCAGGATTTGCGATCCCGTCGGCGAGGATTGGGTCACGATGTTCAGGCGCTTGTAGCCCCAGTGCGAGGGCATCTGGCGTCCGCCGGAACTGGGGTCGTCAGCCGCTCCCACCGCCTGCAGAAACATCTCTAAAGGCTTGGCGCCCAATGCCAGACACAGCGCGCGGTCGCGATAATAAGGATAGAACCAGTCGTAGCCCGGCTTCAGCGTCATTCCCGCGGCCATGCCGATGGCCTCATGCCCGGCTCCCGACATCTGGAAGAAGATCTTCTGTTGCCGCTTGAGCAGGATTTCCCGGTCGTCGATGCGCCGGGAGGTGTACATGATGCGGTAGGCTTCGATCAGTTGCTCGCGCGTAAGTCCCTCGTAGGTTTGGGACTTCTTGCCGCTATTGCCTGCAATGGACAGTTTGGGGTCGGTTTTTGTCGTCGCCATCCGGTTCCCTGAGAACTGCTCTTAATTAAATATCCCGGCCTAAGAATGCGGTGCCGAATATTACCGGCAGGTTGCATTGTAAATCGGAAATGGAGAATTGGAAAACATGCAAGTTCGGGGCAGGGGCACTTTGGAAACCTGCCGGGTTTGGCACTCAGCCTAAGGGCCTGGTGGGCTGCGGACCACGCTGGCCGGACACTATGGCCGGTCTTGGGCGCCGTGGTAGATGCGAAGCAGCTCCACGACCTCATCTTGAATCTGATAAACAACGATGTAGGGCAACCCCGGAAAGATGAGTTCGCGGCTCCCTGGAATCCGTCCCTTGCGGCCTCGATAAGGAAACTTTCTCAGACTGCCGCAACCGTCGTAAAGAGTCTGGGCCACATCGAGAGCGGCAGCCGGATTGTCGTGCTCGATATGTTGTACGATTTTGTAGAGATCGTTGGCAGCGGGAGTAGTCCAGCGCAGGCGCATTAAGGCCGCAAGATTTGCTTCAGCGTCTTACCCACTTCCTCGTGCTCAACGAACTCTCCGCGCGCCGCAGCCGCCAAGCCGATATTGACCGCCTCGACAAAATGGGCGTCGTCCTCCAGATAGAGGCTCAGGACCTGTTGCGCGAGTGCGTCAGGGGCCAGCCCTCTCTGTGCGGCAATTTGCGCTAACTGCGCTTCTTTCTCGGGTTGCAGGCGAACTTCCATGGAACTAGTCTAGGAAGGTCCAGATAGCATGTCAAATACTTGGTGCTCACCTAACTCGAACTAGATCGGTGCCCAGAATGTTCATGGCCGTCGTCAGACTCAGTCTTGCCGTTTTCGAAGACTATTCAGGCCCTGCTCCAGATCTTCAAGCAAGTCCTCGGTGTCCTCGAGTCCAATGTTCAGCCGCACGATGCGGTGCCCGTAGTCCGGCCGCCCTTTGGATCCGTGGAAGTCGTAGGCTACAGCCAGACTGGTCACGCCTCCCCAGCTGTAGCCGATCTCGAACAACTCCAGCGCGTCCACAAACTGCAGCACCTGAGCCTTCGTGGCTTCCGATTTGAAAACGATGGAAAAAACGCCCGCCGAGCCGGTGAAGTCACGCTTCCAGAATTCGTGTCCCGGCGAGCCTTCGAGCGCCGGGTGCAATACGCGCTCGATCTCCGGGCGCGCCGCCAGCCAGCGCGCAATCCGCAGCGCCGAGGCCTCGATGTGCTTCAGGCGCACGGCCAAGGTCTTCATGCCGCGCAAGGCCAGGCTGCAATCATCCGGTGAGGCCGCGCAGCCCAGGAGTTGCTGAGTTGCTCCTAATTGCTGGTATACCTTCGCATCCCTCACCGTAACCGAGCCCAACAGCAGGTCGCTATGCCCGCCCACATATTTCGTCAACGCCTGCATGGTGATATCCACCCCGTGCGCGAAAGCATCGAAATACACTCCGGCGGACCACGTATTATCGAGCGCTACCAGCACTCCGCGTGCGTGTGCGGCCTCGGCAATGGCGGGCACATCCTGCACTTCCATGGTGATCGATCCCGGACTCTCGCACCAGACCAGCCGGGTATTCTCGCGCAGCAGATCTTTGATCCCGGCGCCAACTTCCGGGGGATAAAAGCTCGCCTCCACGCCAAAACGGCGCAACACGTTGCGGGCCAGCTTGCGATTCGGCGTGTAGACGCTCTCCGGAATCAGAATGTGATCTCCGTTCCTCAGGAGCGCCAGATTGATGAGCGCAATCGCGCCCTGTCCACCGGGCATTACGATCGTCCGGTAGCCCTTCTCCAGTTCGCAAATCTTGGCCGCGAGTTCGAGCGTGGTGGGAGTGCCGTAGAGGCCATAGGTATAGCCCGCTTCGTGCTGATCCCAACCGTCGTTGACTGAAGCGCTGTCGGGAAATAACGTGGTCGAGCCGCGATAGACCGGACTCGCCAGCGACCGGTAGCCCGCAGGAACCTGCACATCGGAATGGATCAAACGTGTCTTCCAGCTCTTGCCCATGCCGGAATTATAAGGGCACGGAACCACGAAAAAGATCTGCAGACACCGCTCGGGTCTACTCGACTCGGCTGATTTCGGCCGGAGCCAACCAGCGGAAGAACATCGTTGCAGCCAATGCTCCGGCGAGCTGCGCGACGACGAATCCAGGGGCGTCGACGGGGCGAATCCCAGAAAACGTGCCGCTGGCCGCACGAGCCAAGGTGACTGCGGGATTCGCAAACGAAGTCGAAGCAGTAAACCAGTACGCCGCCGTGATGTATGCCCCGACCGCGTAGGCGGTGGCCGCTGGCCGGAAACGCGAGCAACTGCAGATCACAAACAGCAAGCCGAATGTGGCTACCGCTTCGCTCCATAGTTGAGGCCAACCATGGCGAACGTGAGTTGAGGAAAAGAACAAAGGCAGGCCGAACATGAGGTGAGCCGAGGCCACACCCGCAAACGCTCCCGTGATCTGCGCAGCCAAATAGGCTGGGGCTTCACGCCAAGGCAATTCTCCTGTCACATTCATGGCCAACGTGACCACGGGATTGAGATGCGCCCCCGAGATCGGAGCCAATGTCAGAACCAGCACGACCAGCATGGCTCCCGTGGCCAGCGTATTCGCGAGCAATGCGATTGCGACATTGCCCCCTGCTAGCCGTTCTCCCATGATGCCGGAGCCCACCACCGCAGCCAGAAGCAGCGCGGTCCCCAGAAATTCTGCAGCCGCGCGGGAGCGCAGATCGAAGTTCATCGTCGTCCGATGCCGTCGATTTCGTTCTTCAGCGAGAGGCCATCCAGCGTAGAGAGCGGCAAAGCGACGAAGAGGGTGATCCTTCGATCCAACAGAAAGAACACATCGCGAAAAGCCTTTTCCACTTGCTCCTCCGTGCCTCTCACCGCCGTCGGGTCGGGCACGCCCCAGTGCGCAGTCATCGGCTGCCCCGGCCATATTGGGCAAACTTCGTTGGCTGCGTTGTCGCAGACTGTAAAGACAAAATCCATCTTCGGAGCTCCCGGCCGGGAGAATTCATCCCAGCCTTTGCTCCGGAGACCGCTCGTTGGCAGGTGCGCTGCTTCCAGCTGTCGCAAGGCTTCAGGCCGAACCGATCCCGAGGGATGGCTGCCGGCGCTGTAGGCGCGAAAGTTAGGCCGACCTTTGTAATTCATGACGGCCTCAGCCATGATCGAGCGCGCCGAGTTTCCGGTGCATAAAAACAAAACGTTATAGACGTCTTTCACACTCACCTCGAGGCCCCCGAGACGGCGGCGCTACGCTTTGCAGCACGCCGGACCACAGCAGGATTCCTTTGCCGTCGGCTTAACTGCGCGGACGAATGCGCTCATAAACTTGCCGTCGACTTGCGGGGCGATCACGTCGATGTCGATTCCCTCGCCTGCCAGGAATTCTCGCGCGTCTTGCGCCCGGTAAATGCGGGTAGGCTCAATCTCGATCTGCTCGAATCCGGCTGTCGCTAGTTTGTTGCGATAATCATTTTCTTCGAGTGCCCCGGCAATGCAGCCCACCCATGCCAGCACACTTTGGCGAATCTCGGGGAGCATCTCCCCGCGCGTCACCACATCGGAGACGGCAAAGCGCCCGCCCGGCTTCAGGACGCGAAAAGCCTCGCGCAGGACGCGATCTTTGTCCGCCGAGAGGTTGATAACGCAATTGGAGATGATCACATCCACGGAATTGTCCGGCAGGGGAATGTTTTCGATCTCACCTTTGAGGAACTCCACATTCTCGGCGCCTGCTTTGCGTTTGTTTTCGTTGGCCAGGGCCAGCATTTCGTCGGTCATGTCGAGACCATAGGCCTTGCCGGTCGCACCAACCCGCTTTGCAGAGAGCAACACATCGATGCCCCCGCCGGAGCCTAGGTCGAGTACGATCTCGCCGGGGTTCAACTGGGCCAGCGCGGTGGGATTTCCACAACCAAGAGATGCCAGCAGCGCTTCCTCGGGAATGAGCCCAGCTTGCGCCGCATCGTAAAGATTAGTGGTGATGGGATCGCAGCTCGTGCGGGCGGTCGCTCCGCAGCAGGAACTGCCACCGGATTTCACTCGCAGAGCGGCTTGGCCGTATTTCTCTTTGACGGCTTCCTTGATGTCGGCAGTTACGGTTCCAGTCGCGTCGGCGGTGCTCATCGATGGTTCTCCTATTTGCAGAGTCGAACGATTTGTTCCGGCTTGAGTGCCTTATTGCGGGTGCAGCATTCGGCGTAGAGAAACTGCAGCAACTCCTGTAAAGATTCGGTATTGGCCGTGTAGCGCAGAAACGTCCCCTCGCGCTGTACGTCTACCAGGCCTTCCGTTTTCAACTTTTCGAGATGGTGCGACAGTGTCGAGTTTGGAATCTCCAGCTCGTCTTGAATGTCGCCGACCACAAGTCCCTCGGGATGCGCCGAGAGCAGAAGTTGCATGATGCGCAAGCGCGGCTCGGTGCCCATTGCAGAAAACATGTCGGCATATTTGGCGACACGCTCGCTGGATCTGTCGAGGGAAGACGCTTTCATATTTCGATATTACTAGAAATATGGGTTCCGGTCAACATTCACCGGAAGCCACCCGAGCGCCGCCGGGAACTGCTGGCCTCTCCCGCGCTGAATACCGCCTGCCGACGGCTGAGTGCTCGCATCATTTATCCTGAAAGTGGATGATCCGTACCCGCCGCACCTTCGACCCGCAAGCAATCAAACTGGTAATCTTCGACCTCGACGGCACGCTAATCGATTCGCGCCTCGATCTGGTGCACTCCGTGAACGCCGCGCTGCGCCACATCGGGCGGCCCGAATTGCCCGACGACGTCATTGCCAGCTATGTGGGCGACGGCGCCCCGATTCTGATTCAGCGCGCGCTCGGCGGTGAGGCGGTCGATGAGGCCATCGTGCGGCAAGGCTTGCAGTTCTTCCTTTCTTACTACCGCGAGCACAAACTCGACCACACCACGGTCTACGAAGGTGTGAAGGAATCGCTCGCCAACGTCCAACTTGGGTCGAACGGAACCCGCCGCAAGCTGGCGGTGCTCTCGAACAAGCCGGTTGTCCCCTCGCGCGCCATCGTCGAAGCGCTCGGGCTCGGCCCATTCTTTACGCAAATCTACGGCGGGAACAGTTTTGCCACCAAGAAGCCCGATCCCGAAGGCGCGCGGAAGCTGCTCGAAGAAGCTGGTGTCCGTCCGGAAGAAGCCGCGATCGTCGGCGACTCGCACGTCGATGTCGAAACCGGACAGAACGCCGGCCTGTGGACCGTGGGCGTGAGTTACGGTTTTGCCCCGCATACGCTCGAGGCGAATCCGCCGGATGTGCTGGTGGATACGCCCCAGGAACTTGCCGAAGTGTTCGCCTAACAGGGCCGCGCCCCAAAACCGGCACCCTCTCATGTAAACTCATCCGACGATGAGCGATCCAATGGTTAGTTTCACCGCTTCAGAACTGCGCAAGCTGCGCAGTATGAAAGATCCGTACGGCATCCAGAAGTTTCTCGACGATGCTCCGTATCATCTCGCGGATACTGCCTGGTCGCCCCGGCGCGTGCTGGCCGAGCAGACGGCGCACTGCCTTGAAGGCGCGATCTTCGCCGCGGCGGCGCTACGGGCCAACGGATATCCTCCGCTGCTGCTGGATTTCGAAGCCGAACACGACACCGACCACGTGATCGCGATTTTTCGCGAGAACGGATGCTGGGGCGCCATCGCCAAATCGAACTACACCGGATGCCGCTGGCGCGAGCCCATCCATCGCACTCTGCGCGAACTGGCCCTGACCTATTTCAACGGCTACTTCAACCTGCGGCACGAGCGCACCCTGCGGCGTTTTTCAGTTCCGGTGAACCTGAAGCGGTTCGACCGCCAGAACTGGATGACCACCGACCAACCAGTGTGGTTCATTGTGTATCACCTGTTCGAGATCAAGCATTACCCGCTGGTCACTCCGGCCATGGCCAAGCGCTTGCATCGCGTCGACGAGCGGCTGTTTCAGGCGGAATGCCTGGGAAAGGCATACAAGACCAGCAGCAAAAATTGAGCGCCTTTTTCATGCATCCTCAGGGAAGGCGCTCTCTTCTAAGAACCTAAGGAATGTTCGTCATAAGCAAAGCGGGTCTCGCTGGGCTTGTTCTGGCCGTCATTCTCGTCGGCGGCGTGTCAGCGCTCGGACAGCAAGACCAATCCCCTTCGCCTGCGCCGCAGACACCGCCTTCCGCCAATTCCCTGCCCGATTTGACCCCCGATGCCAACGGCACGCTCTCCCAGGAGCAGATGCAGCGCTTGCTTCGCATAGTCGCCGACAAAGATATCGAGAACGACAAGCGCCTGCGCGACTACACCTACATTGAACGCGACGTCGAGAACAAGCTGGATGGCAAGGGGCAGGTAAAATCCACCGAAATAAAGACTTACGATGTGATGGAGCTCTACGGCGAGCAGGTGCAACGGCTGATCGAGAAGGACGACAAGGCTCTCGACGCCAAGGACGCCGCTAAAGAAGAAGAGAAAATCCAGAAGATCGTCGACAAGCGCAAGAACGAATCCGAAGTCGATCGGAAAAAGCGCGAGCAGAAAGAGGAAAAGGAACGTGAGGAAGACCGCAAGTTCGTGCGTGAGATCGCCGACGCTTACAACTTCAAGCTGGTAGGAACGGAATCCCTGGGTGGGCGCGAGGCCTGGGTAATTGACGGCGAACCGCGCCCGGGTTTTGTGCCGCAGATGAAGGAATCCAAGTTCCTGCCGAAGTTCCACGGCCGCGTCTGGATCGACAAGAGCGATCTGCAGCTGGCCAAGATGGATGTGGAATGCCTGGACACGGTTTCCTGGGGACTATTCCTGGCGCGCTTTCACAAAGGTTCTCGGCTCATGCTGGAACAGACGCGGGTGAACGACGAAGTGTGGCTGCCGCTGCACGTCACGGCTAAGATCGACGTGCGTCTCGCTCTCCTCAAAAACTTCGACGTGAATGTGGAGCAAACCTACCGCGATTACAAGAAATTCCGGGCCACTGCGAGGATTGTGGGCGTGGGAGAAGTGAAGCCGTAGCGAGGCAGTTTCATCGAGTCAATTCCTGGGATTTCCGCCGACTGGACGGTCTGAACCCTAAGCCGTATCGGCATCATCTAGTAATTTCAACCTAATCTTCACCTGCTGGATCCGGGAGACCTATGTCTTCTCAATTGACACCTCTTGCCGCTGATGTTCGCGGCGACGCTTTTCCAACGCTGACTGCCGAGCAGATCAACCGTATCCGTCCATTGAGCAAAGTACGAAGGGTAGAGGCGGGCGAGATTCTGTTTGAGCCAGGCGATAGCGACATCCCGTTTTTCGTGGTCCTCTCCGGGACCCTGGACATCGTGCAGCCAGACCGGCAGGGCGAACGCCTTATCGTGAAGCATGAGGCCGGTAGCTTTACCGGGGAGATCACAATGATCTCCGGTCGCCTCAGCCTGGTGCGTGGCCGCGTGACTGCGCCCGGCGAATTCCTGGAAATGAGCAATCACGATTTGCGCACCCTGGTCGCGCGCGACGCGGAGCTGAGCGAAATCTTCATGCGCGCCTTCATCCTGCGCCGGGTGGAACTGATCAACCGCGGCCAGGGCAACGTGATTCTGTTGGGGTCGCGGCACTCGGCCCAGACGCTGCGTCTGCGCGAGTTTCTCACCCGCAACGGACATCCCCACACCTACGTGGATCTGGACACGGACTCGACCTACCAGGATTTGCTCGACCACTTCCACGTTACTCTGGAAGAAATTCCTGTCGTCATCTGCAATAACCGCACCGTGCTGCGCGGCCCATCGATTCAGGAACTGGCGAGGTGCCTCGGCCTCAATGCGCACATCACAGCATCGGAGGTGAAGGATCTGGTGATTGTTGGCGCCGGCCCCTCCGGCCTGGCCGCCGCCGTTTATGGGGCATCGGAGGGCTTGGACGTTTTGGTGATCGAGGCCGAGTCTCCCGGCGGGCAAGCGGGATCGAGTTCTAAGATCGAAAACTATCTGGGCTTCCCCATGGGAATTTCGGGAAACGAGCTGGCAGGCCGTGCCGCCGCGCAAGCGCAGAAATTCGGCGCCAAGGTGCTGATCGCCAACAGCGTGACCAAATTGAATTGCGATCGGCGTCCCTACGAGTTGAGCGTGGACTGCGGTCAAACGATTCGCGCGCGCACCGTAGTGATTGCCAGCGGCGCGCAGTACAACAAGCCGAAAATCGACAACCTGAAAAAGTTTGAAGGCCAGGGCGTTTACTACGGAGCAACCTACATTGAAGCGCAGTTGTGCGGCAAAGATGATGCGCTTGTGGTGGGCGGCGGAAACTCAGCCGGTCAGGCAGCGGTCTATCTTTCGCAGACTGCGGGCAAGGTCCACATGCTGGTGCGGGCAAGCCGGTTATCGGACACGATGTCGCGCTACCTGATCCAGCGCATCGAAGAAAACCCCGCGATCGAAGTGCACTACCGTACCGAGATCGTAGGTCTCGATGGCGATACGCAACTACAGCGCGTGACCTGGCAGGATAAGAATACGGGCAAAATCTCATCCCACGACATCCGGCACTTGTTCATTATGGCGGGAGCGTCTCCGCGCACCGAGTGGCTGAAAAATTGCCTGGCCCTCGACAACAAAGGCTTCATCCTTACAGGCAGGGAACTGGATCCCGTCCTGCATGATTTTAAGTGGCCGCTGCCGCGGGTGCCGCTCATGCTGGAAACCAGCCTGCCCGGAGTGTTTGCGGTCGGCGATGTCCGGGCCGGAAATGTGAAGCGCGTGGCCGCCGCCGTGGGCGAAGGATCGATCGCGATCTCGCTGGTGCATCGGGTGCTGGCGGAGTTGTAGGGCCGACTGGGTCGCGCACAGATAATACAGTGGTTATCTAACGGCGAGCTTTTGGCTTGTCAGAGGTGATTTGACGGATTTTTCGTTCGCGCGAGGATCGGCTACAAACACGAACGCCTCGGGAATATCGTGGCCTTCGACCACTGTATCGTAGAGGCGAAATCCCCCTTTGTGCGAAGATGCATCTACGCCCAAGAATCCGTTCACGACATTCACGATCCTCCTGACGAAAGGATCTGACCCAGGCATAACGGAAACGCGATCAATCGCCGACAACGAATTCTTATCTACGTGACGCAGAAGAAGGGACGTGAGATCGCTTATGACCGAACGTGTCCCTAGAGAGTCCATCCACGGAGCACTCACAAGCAAGTTCCAGCGTTCTGGAAGATCGGTGGATACCAGCATCGCCAAGCGGAAATCTCCCTTTTTCTGAGCTAGTTGCGTGAGAGCTTGTTGGATTTGTACTCTTGTGCGTTTCGTTACCACCTCTTTGTTAGCCATGCAAACACTCCGTTGGGTTTATCTTTGATGCTAGCTAGAACCTCGGCCGCCCGTTTTCGGTCACAGCTTCCAGCCCGCGCATACCTCTGTTCCGGATCCCACTTGGCTACTGCTGACCAGTTCTCAAATAGCACCTTGTTCTTCGTAATAGTTATCTCACCTTCCAGTCCTCCGAGCAGCTTCAATATTCCGAAATTGTGGGTCTTGAAGATGCGACCGTGCTCTCCCTCCATAGGGTAAGTCGTCAATCCTAGAAACCGGCAAATTCTCGCTTTTAGGGCGCATTCGATGACATAGCCACAAAGATAGACACAGCCGTCATACAGCCTTCTCTGATAAAGCTGTTCGGCCTCCTTAAGCCTCAACCTCGCGAGTTTCTTCAAATCATCGCGAGTGAGAGTCTGAGCGGACAAAACGGAAAACTCCTTTCAACCGCTTGCGCTCGGCATCGTAAAATAGGATTGACGTTAGCATAACACTGGCTCCTAACGACCATGGACTTCAAACTCGTTTCCGATTACAAACCGCAGGGCGACCAGGGCCGTGCCATCGAGTCGCTTCTGCGCGGAGTCTACGACCGCGAGCAGCATCAGGTTTTGCTCGGCGTCACCGGCTCGGGCAA
>PLIO01000079.1 GCA_003140075.1 Acidobacteriaceae bacterium
CACGGCAAAAGCAAGAGCAAGTGAAAAAACAAAAATCTCCAAGAAGGGGAAAGTCAAAAACATCAACCCCTCTTTCCTCCTACCCAAAGTGTGCCTTGACAACGCCGATCTCTTCATACACGGTTAAAAGCTTTCCCCGGTTGATTCCACGATCCTTCGCCCGGAGAAGCGTCACTGCGCCGCTGAAGTATGGTCATGCACGATCTTCCATCCCTCGGGAAACCTGCGAAACACCAGCGTGAACAACCCGTGCGGAGTCTTCCCATCCGGCATCGTCAACAGCCACGCCCCGCGCACAAACGCCGCGTCGGCGCCCAACATCTCGATGCCTAAATCAGAGAAGTCCAGCTTCCCCATCTCATGCCCCGGACTCGCATACGCCGCACGATACCGGTCGAGTGTAGCCTGCCAACCGTGATGCTCAGTCGCGCCAGAGAAGAACGTAAGCTCCGGAGAATTCCAGTAACCCGCCATGAATCCTTCCAGATCGTGCCGGTTCCACGCCTCCTGCTGCACGCGCAGCACATGCTCGATGCCGGCCTTCGCGCCGTCGTCATTGGAGTGGTTCATCGCGGACTGGCCGCTGAGCAGCGGCACGCAAAGGAAGAAGAGAAAGAAGCAGCAGCAAAGCACAAACCGGTCGCGCATAGAAACCTCCGGATCTTGCCAGGCAAGAGCGCACCAGTTTCGCACAAGTCTTCGAGGACGAGACAGAGTTTGCGGAGTGATTTTCGCAGCGAGCCGCCGCGATGCTGAAAGCCTTACGCCCGGCCCTTCTTGGCCGCGACCGCTTGGCCCGCAACTTCCCAGGGCCGCTTCGGCCGGTCGACCGGCGCTTTGTCGTCGTCCTTAAGGCGATCGTAGTGGTAGGAGTCGCTCACCGTTCCCAACGACTCGTTGTAAAGACTGGGCAACCCGAGCGCAACCTTCAACTCCTCGGCAAACGACTGCAGCGCCTTCAGGTGGTCCGCAGTCGCCGGAACTTCGGTCTTCGAATTCTTCAAGAACTGCTGGTAACCGCGGTTGACCAGCTTCGAGATCTCGCTGCCAATCAGGTATCCGGGATACGCGAAAATCTTCACCCCATCCTCGGCCGTCTTCTGAATCGCAGCCGACACATTGTATTTTCTAAGGAACACACGCCCGTTGGTGCCCGGCGCATCCAGCACATCGAAACCGTGCTCGCGCAGCCAGGCCAGCGCTTCCTCGTAACTTCGTGCTTCAATTGCTTTCGGCATTTTTCTCCACTTCCAATAGCCCTGTTTAGATGCAACTCCCGCGCAAATTGTCTACGTTACCCTCGAGCTGCATCGGACTTGCAATCTGTGTCATCTAAAGACACCATACTACATAGCGTGTTTCGCTCGTTCTTGCATATTACGATAGTCACGGGGAAACGGTTCCAACATGGTTCACAGCTCTGCGAGATTGGCGGCCACTTTCTCCGCGCATCATGCGCCGGAGCCCGCCGTCCTGCGTCCGGGGCAGAGTCTGCTCGATCGCATCGGCAACACGCCGTTGCTGCGCTTCGATCAGCTCACGGTCGATCTTCCCGGAGTAACACTTTTGGGCAAGGCCGAATGGCACAACCCCGGCGGATCAGTGAAGGACCGCGCCGCCGCCAACATCGTCGCCGAAGGCCGCCGCAGCGGCCAATTCGCTCCCGGCAAGACTCTGCTCGACGCCACCAGCGGCAATACTGGTATCGCTTATGCTATGCTCGGCGCGGCTCAAGGATTCCCCGTCACCCTCTGCATGCCGCAGAACGTTTCCGCCGAGCGCAAGAAGATTCTCGGCGCTTACGGCGCGAACATTTTCTATACCGACCCCGGCGACGGCTCCGACGGGGCCATTCGCCTGGCTCGCGAACTTGCCGCCAAGCATCCGGATTTGTATTTTTACGCCGATCAGTACTCCAACCCTGCCAACTGGCTGGCCCACTATCACGGCACGGCCAATGAAATCTGGCAGCAGACCGAAGGACGCATCACTCACTTTGTGGCCATGCTCGGCACCAGCGGCACGTTCATGGGCACCACGCGCCGCCTGGTGGAACTCAATCCCACGATCCGCTGCATCTCACTGCAGCCCGATTCCGCTTTTCACGGCATCGAAGGCGCCAAACACATGGCCACCGCCATCGTTCCCCAAATCTACGATCCGATGCTGGCCGATGAAAATCTTGAGATCGCCACCGAAGACGCCTACGCCATGGCCCGCCGCATTGGCCGTGAATGCGGTTTGCTCCTCGGTATCTCGGCCTCTGCCGGCATCTTCGCCAGCCTCAAGATCGCCGCGCAGCTTCGGCTCAGAGAAGAGCAAGAGGCCGTGATTGTCACCATCCTCTGCGATTCCGGAGACAAATACCTGAGTGAGAGATTCTGGACGGAGACATAAAATTGCTGATTTCTGATTGTTGATTGCTGATTGAAGATTGAAGCGTTTAGGTTTTCAATCGTCAATCACAAATCATCAATCAACAATTCCCGCATGTTGAAGCTCGCTCATGCCGATTACGCTGCCCTCCGCCGTCACGGCGAAGAAACCTACCCGCACGAGTGCTGCGGCGTGCTGCTCGGCCGCATGGACGATGACGGCGTTCGCATCGTGACCTCGACCGCGCGCTGTGGCAACACTCGCACCGACTCGCCCCAGAATCGCTACAACATCGATCCCCGCGAGCTCATTCGCATCCAGCGCGAGGGGCGCGAGCGCGGTGAGGACATCGTCGGTTTCTACCACTCCCACCCCGACCATCCGGCACGCTGGTCACAAACCGATTTCGCCGAAGCCCACTGGATCGGCTGCTCCTACGTCATCACCAGCGTGGACAAAGGAAAGGCCGCAATCACCAACTCGTTTGAGCTCACCGGCACGGATGAGGCTGACAAGCAGCTTGTCGACGAGAAGATAGAAATAATCTAGACCGATCCAGCCAGTCTCGGACTTCCTGCCGGAAAGATGAATCCCTTGCTGGACGCTGGGTTTCGTCGTTTTTCACAACGACGCGAGGGTTTCTTGCGATTGCAATCGTATTTCTCCTCATGCTCCGAAATCGCCAAAACTTGCGGCAGGCGCGCCTTCTGCGCGAATCTGCTCCACCGCCTGCACCAATTCCTGTCACCCTCCTGTGGACGGGCTGCACTCGGCTGAAAATACGCCAGTTACAAATGCAAACTTTTTATTGACTGCAAAGATAAAAAGAGTAGAACCATAATCGTTCTTTGACAGCTTCTAAAGTTTTTCCGGTTGGCGCAGCGTCCGGGACTCAAGCGCAGTCACCCTCTTCATGAAAATGATCAGGGAGGGCAAGCAAGGGTCGATTGCAAAGCGCTGGTCGAGGAGAACAAGAAGAAACGTCGGAGGCAGGATAGAGTTCCGAGGCGTTGGGTAGGTTTTTCCGGTTGGCGGTAAGCCCGGAGCCCGAGCGAAGATCGCATGCGGCACCCCGCAAGGGAAGCTCCATAGCAGGTCAAGCAAGGGTCATAAGCGAGCTACTGGTCGAGACGAATGGACCCAACAGAACCTCGGAACTCTTATATTTTTGTGCCCCGCCTACGCAGTGATCTGAACCAGCGAACTTCCTTGAAAAACCTTCCGGAAGGAATTCAGAATAGCAACGCAACCCGCACGATCTGGAATTGGTGAAGCGACTCTGCGAGGATACTCGTCGTAGGTCCGGCCTTTGAGCAGCCGGCCGTGTTTTGCTTTCCTCACGCCGCCCCACTGTTTGAAGAAGAACGGTACACGTGACTTGTAACACTGATCGCGCACCGAGACTACCCACTCTTCTCGCATAGGACGAGCGCCCGGCCCGCTTTCGCCTCCGACGATCACCCAACTGATGCCGGAAAGGTTGAACACACCCAAGTCTTCAAGCAGAGGCTCGATTGAAAGGAAGCGGACGCTCGCTGGCGTCTCTCGCAGATCACCGATCCGAGGCAAGCCATACTTCTGATCCTCAACGCTCACTCCCCACCAGATGTGATCCTGTTCGGCGGCGAAACGCAGGCGGCCGTTCAGCAGTTCCCGCAACCTCGCTGATCTTTTCGTCAGGACTTGGAACGTGTGCCAGTTCGCCTTGACCATGACCTTGCAAACCGCCTCGATGTAGTCGTCAGGCACGCCATCCTGGAAGAGATCGCTCATCGAGTTCACAAACACGAGCTTCGGCGAGCGCCACAGGAATGGCTCCGTCAGTTTCTCGGGGACCAAGCGCAAGTCGAACCCCTGCTCGTAAGGATGCCCCTTAACTCCGCGAAACCTCTCCGCGAAGGTCTCGGCATAGCAGTGCTTGCAGCCTGGACTGATCTTCGTGCAGCCGCGAACCGGATTCCAGGTCGCGTCGGTCCATTCGATGTGGGAGTTGAGGGACACTGCTAACTTGTCGTCCCCCGTCCGAAATTGTCAAAAATGTACGTCACGATTCTCTCCGCTGTCCCCTTCTGTGAAGCAAAGAACAGGTAGTACACGGTGGCTCCCTTCGAGTTTCGCATCGGCAGTGGTTCAGGAACCCGACTGAATCCAGCGACCGTCTTGAGCCGCGACCTGAACGCCTCGGCAAAGCGCTGATTGGAAACTTTCTCGTCGATATCACCGAATAGGGTGGGGGTCTTGTCATACGCAACTTCCTTCCACGAGTTGTCGCCCCAGTAAGCGTTCATGCGCGCGATGTGTGAAGCTGAGACTGTTTCTGGATCATGATGCAGCACGTTTATGTTGATGTCGTATATCGGAAAGTTGATGAAAACCTCTAACGAACCCATGGAACCAGCAGTTTGAATCACCCGCCAATCGAGATGTAAGCCGTACGGGTCAAGTATGCATAGTCCCCTCTTTCGGTCCTCGAACTTGACGCGAGGAAATACTTCCTCGAGCAAGACTCTGTTGCAATCGCCATGGTGAATCAGAACGTCGGTTCGGTCCCCCACCAATTCCCTCAGCCCCCGAGCCTTGTCGCCGTCCAAATCGACAAGATGGTATTCGCGGAACGGCGGCTGAACGAGCAAGGCGTTTAGTGGGCTACCGGGAACCATCTGGCCCGAAGTCCGGGAAAGGTGAACCCCCGCACCCGCAAAGGCGTCGATATAGACATGCCAGAATGACGGCGATTCCTGACTAGCGAGGATCTTAGAATATTCAACGGCGTAACGCTTGAGAATCTCAAGCTTAACTTCCGACCAGGGCCCGATTTCGTCAATTCTCGGTCCAGGCATAAAGATATTCGCCTTTTATTCCCTAGCGGAGTGTGCCATGAAATCACGTCCAGAGCAATAGCAGTGGTGGTTACTGCGGAACATTCCCATGTTTCTTCGGCGGGTTCTTATCCCGCCTGTTCTCCAGCATGGGCCAGCGCCTGATATCAGCTCCTTCCGCGTCTCGCGCGGCTGGGTAATAGCGCCGACCACGCCAGCCGGAAGTGAATGCTCGCCTTTGCTCCGTGCCCACTATGCCCTGGCGGGGGACGTTATTGCCGCACCTCTTACCATTATTATTTTTTTACTTCTGTGACATCTGACCTTGCCATCCACAGCCTTAACCGCCGATCATGCTAACGGGGAAGTGCTGAACAACGATTCGCAAATGTGGCAAGCGCGAGCTAACTCCTTTGTTTCACGGATTTTGATATCTAAGTCCTTTAGACCTTCAGATTTAGGAGGAAATTCCTGCTAATGCGATGATTCTAAAACGGAGCAGGGTGGGGGGGGTATACCCGACAGAAACGTAGCCGTGGATACCAGCACCATGGACGGAGCGGGTGGTGCCGTGTGTGCACAGCATCACAGCGGTATATTCCCATGCTTCTTCGGCGGGTTCTTATCCCGCTTATTCTCCAGCATGGCCAATGCTTGGATCAGCTTCTTCCGCGTCTCGCGCGGCTGGATGATCGCGTCGACAAACCCGCGATCGGCGGCTACGTAGGGGCTGGCGAAGCGGTCGCGGAATTCTTCAATTTTGCTCTGGCGCAATTCTTGCCGTTCTTGCGGATTCGCTACCGCATCCAGTTCACGCTTGTAAACAATATCCACCGCGCCTTCCGGGCCCATGACTGCGATCTCCGCCGTCGGCCACGCGTAGTTCACATCGGTGCGAATGTGCTTTGATGCCATCACGCAATAGGCTCCGCCGTAGGCTTTGCGCGTGATCACCGTGATCTTCGGTACCGTCGCTTCGGCGAAGGCATAGAGCAGCTTCGCTCCGTGCTTGATGATGCCGCCGTATTCCTGCGCGGTGCCGGGCAGAAATCCTGGAACGTCTTCGAACGTGATCAGCGGAATGTTGAAACAATCGCAGAAGCGAACGAAGCGCGCGCCCTTTACAGATGCGTTGATGTCGAGCGTCCCTGCCAACATTGCCGGATTGTTCGCGACGATCCCCACCGAGCGGCCGTCGAGCCGCGCAAATCCCACAACCATGTTCTTCGCGAAGTGCTCCTGCACCTCGAAGAAGTAGCCATCGTCGATCACAGCGTGGATCACATCTTTCATGTCGTAAGGCAGATTCGAGAGCGCAGGAACGATTCTGTCGAGTGCAGCATCGGCCCGGTCGATCGGATCGGTGCAGGCCTTGCGCGGAGGATCTTCAAGATTGTTCGACGGAACGAAACTCAACAGCTCGCGCACCATCGACAAACATTCTGCATCGTCGTGCGCCAGAAAGTGCGCCACGCCTGAGGTTTCGTTGTGGGTCATCGCCCCGCCCAGCTGTTCCTTGGTGACTTCTTCGTGAGTGACCGTCTTGATCACATCCGGCCCAGTGATGAACATGTAAGAAGTTTTATCCACCATCAGAACGAAGTCGGTTATCGCCGGCGAATAAACTGCGCCGCCCGCGCACGGTCCCATGATCGCGGAAATCTGCGGCACTACTCCGCTGTAGAGCGTGTTGCGCAGAAAGATGTCGGCATAGCCCGCGAGCGACGCCACACCTTCCTGAATGCGCGCGCCGCCGGAATCGTTCAAGCCGATCACGGGAGCGCCCATCTTCGCGGCCAGATCCATGATCTTGACGATCTTCGCCGCGTTGGTCTCGGAGAGCGATCCGCCGAACACGGTGAAATCCTGCGCGAAGACGTAGACCAGCCGGCCTTCGATGCGGCCATAGCCGGTGACAAAGCCGTCGCCGTATAGCTTTTGCTCGGCCATGCCGAAATCATTGCAGTGGTGCGTGACCAGCTTGTCGGTCTCTTCGAACGTGGCGTCGTCGAGCAGGAACTCAATGCGCTCGCGCGCCGACATTTTGCCTTCTTTGTGCTGGCGCTCGCGCCGCTTCTCGCCTCCACCCTCTTCGGCGAGGCGGTTGCGCTTTTTCAGCTCTGAAATTTTTTCTTCAAGATTCATGGCGAGAATTATAGCGGCTGCACGGTCACCGGGATGTGCGCAACATCACAACTCCCATCTAGAATGATGTTGAAACAGAAAAGCCGCATGAAGCTTAAATTACCCGATGGTTCATTTAGCGCATACTTGTTCGACTGCGACGGCACCATCGCCGATTCCATGCCGCTCCACTACTTGGCCTGGAAGAAAGCTCTCGAAGAGTGGAATTGCGAATTTGACGAAAAGATTTTCTACGAATGGGGCGGGATGCCCGTGGTTGAGATCATATCCACTCTCAATCAAAGGCACGCACTGAGTATGCCGGTCGAGACTGTCTCGCGACGAAAGGAAAGTCTGTATTTCGAATTGCTACCACAACTCAAGGCCGTGCCCGAAGTCCTCGAACATATCAGAGCCGCACACGGACAGATTCCATTCGCCGTAGTGTCAGGAAGCACAAGGGAATCAGTGGTCGCATCTCTGGCTTCGCTGCAACTCTTGGATCGATTCGAGACCTTGGTATGTGCCGGCGACTACAAGAAGAGCAAGCCCGATCCGGAAGCCTTTCTGCTGGCAGCCACCAGACTCGGGGTCGCCCCGACACAATGTCTGGTTTTCGAAGATACAGAAATGGGCATTCTGGCGGCCGAGGCTGCAGGCATGGCGTCGGTTAAGGTTCCTCCGCCGTGGGAAAGATTGTAAGCGCGTTTCTCCGCGGGCCTCAGCAGTC
Source organism: Acidobacteriaceae bacterium (assembly GCA_003140075.1). Classification (GTDB taxonomy): domain Bacteria; phylum Acidobacteriota; class Terriglobia; order Terriglobales; family Acidobacteriaceae; genus Sulfotelmatobacter. The sequence continues at coordinate 8,050 of PLIO01000079.1, forward strand.
CGCGCAGACTTCCGCAGGCTGGAAAGCGGCCAGGGCTTCACACACGCTGGGGTGGATCTCGAGAACTGAATCGAGATTCGTGAGATCGAGCAGTTGGCGAACGAACGGAGTGGGGCTGGCACACTTCAGGTCCGCATTTTGCGATCGAGCCCAGGTGTAGAGAAAAACCAGCTCGCCGAAGCCGGCGCTGTCGATGATGATTACACCACTTAAATCGAGAACGACCTTGCCGCCTTTTTGAAGGACTTCCGCGACGAGGCGCGAAAAGGCTGCGGCCTCGTCGCGATAGACGACGCGGCCCTGGCAGTGAACGATAATTACTTCGCCGCAATTGCTGGTTTCCAAACTGAGTTTCAACTTCGACTCCTTGGTTTGTGTTGCAACGGCAGCCGTGCGAAGCGGCTGCGAATAGGTTTCACAATTTGGGTTCATGAATTGAATGCTATATGGATAGACGCGCGTTGGGGACCTTTGGAATCATGAAAAGTAATTAAATTTCCTGATTAGGCACCGGGCGTGAAGCCGCAGAATGTTGTGCGCGGCGGGCATCCTAAGACTCCGTTACACTGATCTAACGAATTTCACGCATTCAGGTAGAATTTGCTACTGGCACTTATTGCTAGGGAGGAATCATTTTGGTGTCAAAAACCGCAGCCGTGGTTCTGGCGTTCTTAAGTTTGATGCTCGTGTCCACTCCATCGAAGGCGCAATTGTTGCCGAGCGGCAACGTTTATGGCGGAGTCGGTTTCGGAGATAACGTGGATGTGGTTAATCGTCTTACGTTTCGGGGATGGGAAGCTTCAGGAGAGGCGATGCCGTTTCACCATATCGCCTACCTGGGATTCGTGCTGGATGCCAGCGGCTTTTATCGGACGGGGGATAAGCAATATAACGCGGTTCTGGGCCCGCGGGTTTCGAAGACCTACGGCAAGTGGCGGCTGTTCGCACATGCGATGGGCGGAATTCAGGAAGCTACTTCGGCTGGAGAGAATTTCCACACTGTGATTGAAGACTTCGGCGGCGGCGCGGACCGCAAAATTCCCTTCAAGAAGAATTTTTCCTGGCGGTTCCAATTCGATTACGTTCACAGCCACGAACTGAGCGCCAGCCAGAATGATTTTCGCGGCACAACTGGACTCGTTTGGCGCTTCTGAGGGCAACCGGACTCGATCTTATTACGTCTAATTTTTCTCCCGAAACTTACGTTCGCTAACTGGGTTGGAGGAGTTGTCGACGTTTCAGATTTGAGTTTGGAGGATGTTCATGAAGTTCCCCTCACGTGTAATTTTTCGTCTCGTTCAGTTGGTCGCTTTCTCCGCCTCTTGTTTTATTTTCTCGATTGCAGCTGAAGCGCAGGTCCCGGGCGGCGACGTATTCTTCGGCTACTCTTACTACAGCACGGACCTTTCTTCGATTGACCGAGCTAGCACGAATGGCTGGGAGGCGTCGGTCGAAGGCAAAGTTGTTCCCTTTCTCGGGTTCGTGGCTGATTTTGACAGCCACTACGGCTCGCAGAACTTCGTCGTGCCTTGTGCGATCCCGGTTGGCAGCACGTCATCTTCCTGTGCCAATGTCAACGCTGACGTCACCGAGCATAATTTTCTCTTCGGGCCGCGCGTGTCTTTTTCGGTAGGCAAGTTTCGTCCTTTCGCGGAAGCGCTCGTCGGGGGCGCGCATGTCGACGTGAATAACGGCGTGGGCTCGAATACATCGCTTGCTACGGCCTTCGGAGGCGGGCTCGATTACAAAATCATCAAGCCCATCGCCTGGCGCCTGCAGGGAGATTACGTGCAGACGCGTTTCTTCAGTGCAACACAGAATAATGTGAGGATCTCCACCGGGATTGTGTTTCGCTTTTGAAGAAGCGGCGTTCATTTCTCAAAGTAAAAACAGGATCCGGCTGGTTGGCTGGATCCTGTTTTTTGTGGCCACCAAGAAAACTCTCGTGAACCTCGCGCCGGGAGAACCTTGCGCCGGGAGTTCGCGGCTTACGGCTCCCGGCTAGGTCTGCCAGTATTTGTGATCGCGCAGGAAGTAACTGGCGTTCCAGTAGTTCAGTGCGGTTTTCAGGAACAGCCAGCCTACGCGCAGGTGTCCCATCTTCTGGAAGCGTCGGTTCGTGGTGTAAACGCCGCCGCGAACGATGCCGAAGCGTTTGCGCTCGACTTGCTGGCTGAGCAAGTAGTCTTCGGCAAAGAGAACCTGTTCATGAAATCCGCGAAGCTCGCGGAATTTCTTCAGATCGAAGAGCATGAACATGCCCGTGGCGAACGGATGATGAAAACGCGAGAGGTACTGAAAGAAATCGTTGCCCGCGTAAAAAAGTTTATCCAGCCAACTTCCGCCCTGGCACAGAATGTTTGTGGTCACGCAATGCAGTTGCCTGCGCTGGGCCAGTTCTACGGCGCGGCGAACCACCGAGGGGTGCGCGAGTTCGATATCGGCATCGAGAAAAAGAACGTAAGTGCTGTCGGCGTGAGCGGCGCCCAGGTTGCGGCCGACGGAAGGCATTCCTCCGCGGATCACGCTCACGTTCAAGCGGTCGCGAAAGCTGAGAACAATTTCAGGCGTGCCGTCGGTCGAGTTGGCGTCAGCGACCAACACTTTCGTACTCGACATCTTCGAGTAATCCTGATTCATCAGCGAAGTCAG
>PLIO01000166.1:0-18405 GCA_003140075.1 Acidobacteriaceae bacterium
AGCGTGACCGCGAACTCGCGAAACAGCCGCCCCACAATTCCGCCCATCATCAGCAAGGGAATGAACACAGCGACCAGTGAGACGCTCATGGAAAGCACGGTAAACCCGATTTCCGAGGCTCCTTTGAACGCCGCTTGCACCGCGTCCATGCCGTGCTCCACGTAACGTGTGATGTTCTCCAGCACCACGATGGCATCGTCCACCACGAATCCGGTGGAAATCGCCAGCGCCATGAGCGACAGATTGTCCAGGCTGTAGCCCAGCAGATACATGCCTCCGAACGTGCCCAGCAGCGAGAGCGGTACGGCGATACTGGGAATAATCGTCGCGCGCACGGTCCGCAAAAACGCAAATACGACCAGGATCACAAGAATGATCGACAGTATCAGCGTGAATTCAATATCTTTCACCGAGGCGCGCACCGTGATGGTGCGATCGAGGGCAACGCTGAGCTTGATCGCAGGTGAAATGGAGGACTGCAAATAGGGCATCAACGCGACCACCCGGTCCACGGTCTCGATGATGTTGGCTCCGGGCTGCCGGAAAACAATAATCAGGACGCTCGGCTTCCCGCCAGATCCGCGCGAAGCGTCATCCGCGTTGCCCAGCAGTCCGACGTTGCGAACGTCTATGACCGAATCTTCAACGTCGGCCACGTCCCCCAGCCTTACCGGAGCGCCGTTGTGGTAAGCCACGATCAGAGGCCGATACTGATCCGCGGTGAAGAGTTGATCGTTGTCGCTGAAAGTCCAGGATGTCGCGCCGCTCGATACTTGGCCTTTGGCCTGGTTGGCGTTGGCCAGATTGAGCGCGTTGCGCACCGTGTCCAACCCGACGCCCAGCTTATTGAGCAGCATCGGATTCACTTCCGCGCGCACTCCGGGCTGCGCCGCTCCGCCGACGAAGACTTGTCCGACTCCACTGACCTGAGCCAGTTTCTGCGACAGAATGGAATCGGCCGCATCGTACATCTGCGGCACCGTCTCCGTGTCCGACGTGAGCGCCAGAATCATGATGGGCGCATCCGCGGGATTGGCTTTGCGATAAGTTGGATTGCTCGGCAGGTTCGCGGGAAGTTGGCTGCGCGCGGCGTTGATCGCAGCCTGCACATCGCGCCCGGCTGCGTCGATGTTTCGGTTCAGATCGAATTGCAGCACGATCGTGGTCGAGCCCAATTGGCTCGTGGAGGTCATCTGGTTCACGGCTGAGATGCGGCCGAACTGGCGCTCCAGCGGCGTGGCTACGGCGGAGGCCATGGTTTGCGGATCGGCGCCCGGCAGACTGGCGCCGACTTGAATCACGGGAAAATCCACACGTGGCAAGGAAGCTACCGGCAGATAGTTAAAGGCGAGAATTCCAGAGAGCAGCAGCGCCGCTGCCAGCAGCGACGTGCCCACCGGACGCCGGATAAATGGAGCCGAGATACTCATCGCAATGCAGAAGTAGGAAGTCAGAATGTTGAAGTGAGAAGCTACGTTCTCAACTTCTGCATCCTTGACTTCTTACTTCTGACTTCTCCTTCTAATCTGCCATCCCCTCCTGCGGAATCGTATTGCCGATCTTGTACTTCGCAAATCTTTGCCCCAGCCGGTCAAACCACAGATAAACCACCGGAGTGGTGTAGAGCGTGAGCAACTGGCTGAGTATCAGGCCGCCTACGATGGTGATGCCCAGAGGCCGCCGTAACTCCGCTCCGGTGCCCGACCCCAGCGCCAGCGGTAAGCCGCCGAGCAGTGCCGCCATCGTCGTCATCATGATGGGACGGAAGCGCAGCAGGCAGGCCTGAAATATTGCTTCCTCCGGCGGCTTGTGTTCCTCGCGCTCGGCTTCGAGGGCGAAGTCGATCATCATAATGGCATTCTTTTTTACGATGCCGATCAGCAAAATGATGCCGATCAGAGCCACCACAGTGAGATCGTTGTGCGTGATCTGCAACGCCAAAATAGCACCCACGCCCGCCGAGGGCAGCGTGGAAAGAATCGTGACGGGATGAATGTAGCTCTCATACAGCACCCCCAGCACAATGTAGACCGTGATGATAGCCGCAAGAATCAGAAAGGGCTCGCTCGAAAGCGAATTTTGAAATGCCGCGGCCGTTCCTTGAAAAGACGCGTGAATGCTCGCCGGCATCTGAATATCCCTCTCTACCTGTTGAATAGCCTTCGTGGCATCGCCCAGAGAAGCCCCCGGTGCGAGGTTGAACGAAAGCGTGACCACCGGGAACTGTCCCTGATGGTTGACCGCCAGCGGAGTGTTCGTGGTCTCCATGCGGGTGAACGTCGAAATCGGAACCGGCGTGCCGCTGGTAGATGCCGCGGCCGCGTTGGCGGTGGGTGCGCCGGAACTCGGAGTCGTGCTGCCGGCGCGAACGTATACGTCGTTCATCGCATCGGGTGTTTGGGCGAAGTTGGGCAGGACCTCCAGGACTACGTGGTACTGGTTCAACTGCGTAAAGATGATCGAAACCTGCCGCTGGCCGAAGGCATCGTAGAGCGTGTTATCGATGGCCTGCGGAAGAATTCCCAGCCGCGACGCCGTGTCGCGGTCGATGGTGAGGCTGGTTCTGAGACCGCCGTTGAGTTGGTCGGTGGCTACGTCGCGCAGCGCCGGCGCAGCGCGCAATTTCTCCACCAACTTCGGAGTCCACTGTGCCAACTCCTGCGCGTCGGCGTCTTCAATCGAGTACTGAAACTGGGTGCGGCTCACGCGATCTTCGACCGTCAGATCCTGCACCGGCTGCATGTAGAGAGTGATTCCGTTTACTGAGGCGAGCTCGGGCTGCAGCCGCCGGATGATTCCCGAGGCGTCCGTATTACGCTCATCGCGCGGCTTCAGGTTGATCTGAATGCGCCCGCTGTTGGGAGTTGTGTTGGTGCCGTCCACACCGATAAACGAAGACAAGCTCTCCACATCTTTATCTTTGAGAATTACTTTCGCCAGTTCCTGCTGGCGCTGCGACATCGCGTCGAAGGAAATATTGTCCGGGGCCTCAGAGATTCCCAGGATCACGCCCGTGTCCTGCACCGGGAAGAATCCCTTGGGCACAATCACGTAGAGAACCAGCGTCAGAACGAGCGTTCCGAAAGTTACGAACAGGGTCGCCGTCTGGTGTTTTAACACCCACTTCACGGTGCGTCCGTAAAACGCAATCACCCGGTTGTAATAGTCCTCCGTAACCTCGTAGAAGCGGCCTTTCTCGCCTTCTTTGCGATGTTTGAGCAACTTGGCGCACATCATCGGCGTCAAGCTCAGAGAGACTCCTGCCGAAACGAGGATGGTCACGGCCAGCGTAACCGCGAACTCGCGGAAGAGCCGGCCCACAATGTCGCCCATGAACAACAGTGGAATCAAGACAGCGATCAGCGAAACCGTCAGCGATACGATGGTGAACCCAATCTGTCCTGACCCTTTGAGCGCCGCATCCAGCGGCGAGTCTCCAGCTTCCAGATAGCGGTCGATGTTCTCGATCATGACGATGGCGTCATCCACCACGAAGCCGGTGGAAATGGTCAATGCCATGAGCGTCAAATTATTGAGGCTGTAACCCAACAGGTACATCACGCCAAATGTGCCCACGATCGACAGTGGAACGGCGACGCTGGGAATGAAAGTGGCCCGCAGATTTCGCAAAAAGAAGAAAATGACAATGACCACCAACACGATGGTCAGCGCCAGCTCAAACTCAACATCTTTTACCGATGCGCGGATGGTCGTGGTCCGATCGGTGAGAATCTGCACCTTTACAGCCGACGGCAGCGACGCCTGCAACTGCGGCAACAGCTTCTTGATGCGGTCGACCACGCTGATGATGTTCGCCCCGGGTTGCCGCTGAATGTTGACGATCACCGCGGGAGTCTGATTCATCCAGGCAGCCAGCCGCGTGTTTTCCGTGCCATCGATCACGTTGGCCACATCGCTGAGGCGCACCGGCGCCCCGTTGTGATAAGTGACCACGATTGGCTTGTACTGCGCAGCGGCGAAAAGCTGGTCGTTGGCGCCGATGGTGTACGACTGGCGCACACCATCGATTACGCCCTTTGCCTGATCCACATTGGCCGCGGCCAGTGCAGTGCGAACATCTTCGAGGCTCAACCCGTACGAAGCCAGTGCGGTTGGGTTTACCTGCACCCGCACCGCGGGCTTCTGTCCGCCGCTGATGGAAACCAGGCCCACTCCCGGCAACTGCGAAATTTTTTGCGCCAGAGCCGTATCGGCGAGATCCTCGACCTTGGACAAGGGCAGCGAATCGGCCGACAGCGCCAGCGTGAGAATCGGCGAATCGGCTGGATTTACTTTGTTGTAGATCGGAGGATTCGGTAAATCCGTTGGCAGGTACGTAGCCGCCGCGTTCACGGCGGCCTGCACCTGCTGCTCTTCGACGTCAATATTCTGGTCGAGTGCAAACTGCAGCGTGATCACGGAACTGCCAAACGAACTGGTCGAGGTCATCTGGCTCAGTCCGGGAACCTGCCCGAACTGCCGCTCCAGCGGCGAAGTCACCGATGACGCCATCACGTCGGGATCGGCACCCGGATAAAACGTCACCACTTGGATGGTCGGGTAATCGACTTCCGGCAGAGCTGAGACGGGGAGCTGCAGAAATGCAACCCACCCCACCAGCAGCACGCCCACCATCAACAGCGTGGTTGCCACCGGCCGGAGAATGAATAACCGTGAAGGACTCATGAACCCGGGGTTCCTGACGCGGCCGGCTTGCTGTCGTTTGCTCCGGTCGCATTGTTGCTTGAGCCGGCGCCGCGCGGCTCAATGGTGCTGCCGGTTTGCAGTTTGTCCTGGCCGTCGGTCACTACTTCGTCCCCGGGGTTCACGCCGCTGGCAATGGCGGTGATGTTCCCCTGAGTAAGCGACACTGCCACCGTGCGCGCTTCCACCGTTTTGTCTGGCTTTACCAGATACACGAACGTTCCCTGCGGACCTCTGATTATCGCGGCGCTGGGCACCACCGTGCTGTTCTTCTGCGTCTCCAGCAGCAGGTTTGCATTCACGAACTGGTTGGGCCAGAGCTGGTTGTCCTTGTTATCGAAGACGGCTTTCAGCTTCGCGGTTCCTGTCGTCAGATCGATCTGGTTATCGATCGTCTGCAGTTTGCCCGTGGCCAGCTTCGTCTGATCGTCGCGGCTGTAAGCTTCCACTGCCAGCGTCGAATTCTTCATGTGCTGCGCCACGGTGGGCAATTGATCCTCGGGCAGGGTGAAGATCACCGCAATCGGCTGCAGTTGCGTGAGAATCAGCATCGGATTGGTGTCGGCCGCATGCACAATGTTTCCCGGATCCACCTGCCGCAAGCCGACGCGGCCAGTAAACGGCGCAGTAATGTTGCAGTAGACGATCTGCAGTTTTGCATTATCGATCTGCGCCTGATCCGTACGCACTTGGCCGTCGAGTTGGTCTGCCAATGACTGCTGCGTGTCCACCTGCTGCTGCGCAATGCTTCCGGAGGGAATCAGCGTGGTATAGCGTTGCAGGTTCAATCTCGCATCGCGCAGCGAGGCCTGGTCTTTGAACAACTGCGCCTGCATCTGTTCCAGTTGCACCTGGTAGGGACGCGGATCGATTACGATCAGCAGATCGCCTTCTTTCACGAGTTGTCCCTCCTGAAAGTTGACGCGCATGATCTGGCCATCGATTCTGCTCTTGATGTTCGCCGTGTAAAACGCGGTCACCGATCCCAGGCCGACCAGATAGACCGGCACATCCTCGCGTTCCGCTTTGGCCACAGCAACTGAAACCGCCCGCGCCGGACCCGCAGCTTGCGCTTTCTTCTGGCTCGAGTCGGCGCTGGTGCATCCGGAGACGAATGCACAAAGCACGCCCAGTGCGACCGCCAACACCAATCGAGGATAGGAGTGAGTGGCGCGCAAATGTTTGTCGCGAGGCAAACTGGAATCGATTATGTTCAAAGGATTAGTCCGTTGTAACTGTTCACAAGATCGGCGGTGGAACTGCCATTTATTAGACGCATTCATTGCGACTCGGTTTCGAAAACTCCACACGGGAGAGGAAAAAATCTTCTCACGCCAGGGTCCTCCCGCTGGAGAGGCTCAGGTAGGAACCGAAACGCGGACGTAATGCTAGAACCGTACAAAACCAGCATCAACCGCAGTGCCGGGGCAGGTCAAGCCCGGGGGCGAAGGTTTTACAAATCTTTACTCGCTTTGACTGTAGGTTTACGGTCGAGGCGGTAATCGCTAGGTAACCAGCGCCGACTGCACCGGATGCAGCGCTTCGTAGTCGGTAATCTCCGCCTCGTGCTGCAACGTGAGCCCGATATCGTCCAGTCCGTTGAGCAGACAGTGGCGCACGAATTCATCGATCGGAAACTTCGCGCGAAAGCCTTGATCGTCCCGCACCTCGCACTGCTCCAGGTCGATGGTGAGCTGGTAATCGTTGACGCCGCGCGATCGCTGCATCAACTCCGCCACTTCACCCTCGCTCAGACACACGGTGAGGAATCCGTTCTTCGTGCTGTTATTGGCAAAGATGTCTGCGAACGAAGAAGAGATAACGGCGCGGAATCCGAAATCTGCCAGCGCCCACACCGCGTGCTCGCGCGAGGAGCCGCAGCCAAAATTCTTTCCCGCAACCAGAATGCTCGCACCCTTGTAACGCGGCTCGTCCAGAACAAAGCCAGAGTTCCTCACCCCGTCGGCGGCGAAGCGCCAGTCGTAAAACAAAAACTGGCCAAAGCCCGTGCGCTCGATTCGCTTCAGAAACTGCTTGGGAATGATCTGGTCGGTGTCCACATTGATGCGGTCCAGCGGAGCCACGCGGCCACGATGTGTGCGAAAAGGTTTCATCGGGAGTTCCCCGTCCTAGAGGTCATTGAAACTTCCAATTCCGAATGTCCGTGAAGTGCCCGGCAATCGCCGCCGCCGCCGCCATCATCGGACTCACCAAGTGCGTACGCCCGCCGCGCCCCTGCCGTCCTTCGAAATTCCGGTTGCTGGTGGAGGCGCAACGCTCACCCGGCTGCAAAATATCCGGATTCATTCCCAGACACATCGAGCATCCCGACTCGCGCCACTCGAATCCCGCATCCAGAAAAATCTGGTGAAGTCCTTCCCGTTCCGCCGCTCGTTTAATCGCTTGCGATCCCGGCACCACCATCGCTCGCACCTTGGAACTGACGTGGTACCCCTTTGCCACTTGGGCCGCCGCGCGCAAATCTTCAATGCGCGAATTTGTACACGATCCGATAAACACCCGGTCGATGCCGATGTCTTCAATCCGCTTCCCCGGCTCCAGCCCCATGTACTGCAAGGCCAGTTCGGTCGCGCGCTGGTCGGACTCATTCAAGCTGCGGGGTTCGGGCACGCGCCCGGTCACCGGCGCAACCATCCCCGGATTGGTGCCCCACGTTACAAATGGAGAGAGCTGCTCCGCGTCCATCTCCACGACTTTATCGAAGCCCGCGCCTTCATCGGTCGGCAGGCCGCGCCAGTATTCGACTGCCTTCTCCCATTCGCCGTCGCGCGGAGCAAAGCGCTTGCCTTGCACATAGGCAAACGTGGTCTCATCGGGCGCAACCATCCCGGCCCGCGCCCCCGCCTCGATGCTCATATTGCACAGGGTCATGCGGCCTTCCATGGAGAGCCCGCGCACCGCTTCGCCGGCGTATTCGATCACGTGCCCGGTCGCGCCGTCGGTACCAATCTGCCCGATGATTCCCAGCGCCAGATCTTTTGCCGTCACGCCTTCTGCCAGCCGCCCGCGCACGTCGATCTTCATCGTCTTCGGCCGCTGCTGCGCCAGGCATTGCGTCGCCAGAACGTGCTCCACTTCCGACGTTCCAATGCCGAAGGCCAGCGCTCCGAACGCGCCGTGCGTGCTGGTGTGGCTGTCGCCGCAGACAACCGTCATCCCCGGCTGCGTCAGCCCCAGTTCCGGCCCGATCACATGCACAATCCCCTGCTCCGGCGAGTCCATATCGAACAGCCGCACGCCGAACTCTTTGCAGTTGGCTTGCAGCGCCGCAATCTGCTTGGCCGCAATCAGATCGGTGATGGGAGTTCCCCGCGGCTCCGTCGGAATGTTGTGGTCGACGGTGGCCACAGTCCGTGCAGGCTGCCGAACTTTTCTTCCGGCGACCCGTAAACCATCGAAGGCCTGCGGTGACGTCACCTCATGCACCAGATGCAGATCGATATAAATAATCGGCGACCGCCCGCTCGGTTGCGCTACCAGGTGCGCGTCCCAGATATTCTCGAAGAGTGTTCGCTTTGCGGGCATGGATTCCGCGATTCGGCTGCGCCGAAAGGCAGGCTCCAGTTTTTCACAGAGCGGCGGACCGGAGCAAGCGCGCGCGGCTGTGGGTCGTGTCCTAACGCTGCGGCGACACCTCAGGGTCAGACGTGAACGTCGACTCTGGCACACTCGGCGATCTGGCGCGCGGAGCGGCAGCGGTCTCCAACTCGCGCGACAGGCAGACAACAGACGCGAGCCGCTAATTCTTGCAATCGCGCTTTTGTTTGACGTGTAAAACCACGCCGAAAATGAAGATTGGATTGATTGGCGCCCTCTTCAGGTAAGCTATTGGAAGAGCCTGAACCTGTTCGGCGCAATGATCCCATGATCAACGGCAAGCGCATTGCGGTCGTAATGCCCGCGTACAACGCGGGAAAAACCCTCGAGGTCACCGTGGGCGAGGTGCCCGACCTCGTGGACATCCGCATTCTGGTGGATGACCACAGTTCCGACCACACAGTCGATCTCGCCCACCGCCTCGGCCTGCAAGTTTTCCAGCACGACCGCAACTATGGTTACGGCCGCAATCAGCAAACCTGCTATCGCGAAGCCCTGGCCGCAGGGGCCGACGTGGTCATCATGCTCCACCCGGATTACCAGTACACGCCGCTGCTAATCACTGCCATGGCCAGCATGGTGGCCTACGGCGTTTATGACGTTGTGCTGGGCTCGCGCATCATCGGAGGGACGGCCATGCGCGGTGGTATGCCGGTGTATAAATACATCTCCAACCGGTTGCTTACCGCCTTCGAAAATCTTTTTCTACGCGTGAAGCTTTCCGAATATCACACCGGCTACCGCGCCTTCAGCCGCGAAGTGCTCACCGAACTGCCGCTGCTCGAAAATTCCGACGACTTCGTCTTCGATAACCAGATGCTCGCCCAGTGCGTACACTTCGGCTTCCGTATCGGAGAAGTGTCTTGTCCCACGAAGTACTTCGAAGAGGCCTCATCCATCAACTTCCGCCGCAGTGTGCAGTACGGCTTCGGCGTGGTGGCCACAACTCTGCAGTTTGCGTTACAGCGGGCCGGAATCATCCATCTGCCCCGCTTCAGCGATCAAGGCCGCAAACTAGAGCCCGGCTATCCCACTTACTACGCCAGCCGAACCGCCCGCCCAGCATAGGGCGCAGCTTCTTGCTAGCTCAATGGTTCGTCTTGTTCCCGGCGGTTTGCGCGTTTCGCCGTGGAGTCAAGCTATCCCGCCACAGCCGTCCCAGCAGAGAAATATAGTTCAGCCCTTCCCTCAGCCCAGCCTTGCTGGAGCCCGCTTTTCGCAGCCCAAAAGAAAATGGAATCTCCACCGCCGACCTCACTTCGCCCCGTACCAGGATTTCCAGCAGAATCTTGAAACCCTGGGTTTCGAGCCTGATGTCTCGGATACACGCCCGCCGCACCAAAAAGAATCCCGTCATGGGATCCTTGACGCGAATTTCCGGCTTCTGCAACGGCTCGGTCAGCCAGATCGCCAACCACGACAATCCGCGTCGCGCCAGATTCCAGTCCCGCAAACCTCCCGGCGCGGCATAGCGGCTGGCCAAGGCCAGATCGGCTCCCGACTCGATGGCCTTCCACAACTGCGGCAGAATCTCGGGGGGATGCTGCAGGTCAGCATCGATCACGCCGACAATCTCTGCCTGGCTTCGCTCCCAGCCGTGAACCACCGCGCCTCCAAGGCCACGCGCACCCCGGCGCACCAGGAGCCGCACCCTCGGGTCGGCTTCGCTGATTTCTTTCACAATCTCCGATGTTCCGTCCTGGCTGTCGTCGTCCACTACAATGACCTCATAGGGAATGCCAAGCGGATCCAGGCTGCGGCGAACGCGCAGCAGCACGGCCTTGATGTTGCCGGCTTCGTGCAGGGTAGGCAAAACCAGCGCAAGTTTTGCCTGCACTTGCGGAACCGCTTGAGGAACATCAGGAGCGGTTTTAGGAACAAGCACCGGCGCCGGCGTCATCTGCGGCGCATCTTCTTGTTCCACAATCTGTGGGTGTGCCATTGAACCTCTCGCGCAATTCTATAAGGGATAGGCATGAAAGACCATTCCGCGGGCAAGATTCTAATTATTTTGTTTGGCCTAACCCTGCTTGCCCTCCTGGTGCATGGCTACCACCCCGGTGCTGAGGACGACGGAGTCTACCTCCCGGCCATCAAGCATGACCTGAACCCTGCGCTCTATCCCCACGACTCGGACTTCTTCACTCTGCAACTGCAGGCTACCGTTTTTGACAAGCTGGTTGCGGGCACGATCCGCCTAAGCCACCTGCCGCTGCCCGTGGTCGTGCTGGGGTGGCACTTCCTGGTTATCTTCTTGATCTTGTGGGGATGCTGGCGGATCAGTTGCCACTGTTTTCCCGAGTGGCCTGCCCGGTGGGCCGCTGTATGTACCGTGGCCGCGCTCCTTACTATTCCTGTGGCCGGCACCGCCCTCTATTTGGTCGACCAGAACCTGCACCCGCGCGCGATCGCTACCGCCGCTATTCTCGCCGCCATCGCGGCCGCAATCGAAAGAAGATACTGGCTGGTCGCGATATTTCTCGCTGCGGCCGCTGCCATGCATCCCATCATGGCCAGTTTCGGAATTTCCTACTGCATCTTTCTTCTATGGAAACCAGCCCATCAACCCCAGATTTCCCGCGCCGCGAGCGTGTTTGTCTTTGCCCTGCCGCTGAGCTGGATCTTCGAGCCCACTTCTCCCGCATGGCAGCAGGCGGCGCATACGCGGGATTACTTCTACCTCTCGGCCTGGCACTGGTATGAATGGATCGGAGTATTCGCCCCGCTGCTTCTGCTGTGGTGGTTCAGCCGCCTCGCCCAGACGGGAAATCTTCCAGCGTTAGCCCGACTTAGTTCGAGGCTGTTGCTTTACGGGATTTTCCAGCTCATGGTGGCTCTCATCATTCTTCTGCCGCCGCAGTTCGATCGCTTCAAGCCCTTCCAGCCCATGCGTTACCTGCACCTGCTGTATCTGCTCATGTTTTTGTTCGCCGGCGGATTGGTGGGGCAGCGCTTCCTGCGCACTTCCTGGGTTCGCTGGGCCGCGTTGTTCGTCCCGCTATGTGCCGGAATGTTTCTCGCGCAGCGGGCCACGTACCCAGCTTCGAACCATATCGACTGGCCCGGCGCGACTCCGCGTAACCAGTGGCTGCAAGCGTTTCTATGGGTTCGGCACAATACTCCGCAGGACAGCCTCTTCGCTCTCGGCCCCAACTACATGCACAGTCCCGGCGAAGATGCCTACAGCTTTCGCGCGTGGGCCGAACGCAGCGTCCTGGCCGACATCGGCAAAGACGCCTCCGTCGCCACGCAAGTTCCGCGCCTCGCCCCGCGCTGGCAGCAGGAAATACAAGCGCAGACTGGCTGGGATAATTTTCAGAAATCCGACTTCGAAGGCCTGCGCTCCCGCTTCGGTGTGACCTGGGTCATCGTCGAACGATCCCACTCCAACCCAGCCTACGCCGACGCAGCCTACGACCCCGGCCTGCCCTGTCCCTATCAGAACGCGACCGTAAAGGTTTGCAGAGTTGAGTAGCCCCAGGTGTTTCCTCTGTGCGACCCTGTGCCCCCTGTCTTAAAGATTTTAGCCCCCGCAAGTTTGCATCTCCCACCCCCTAGCCGTAGCATCAGTGAATAGCAGACAATGGCAACCGCCGCCCCAACCCGTTCCCGCCTTCGCCCGCAAATGGCCTTCGGCGAGATCATCGCGTTTTCCTACGACACTTTTTGCAGCAACAAGATCCGCTTCATCCTCACCGCGCTTGGCATGGTCATCGGCACTGCGTCTCTCATTCTCGTCGTCACCATCGGAATGACCGGCCGGCAATTCGTGCTCAACCAGATCCAGGCCATCGGCACCAACGAAATCTGGGCTGAGTATCTGGGCGGCGCGCCGCACATCAGCAACTCCAACCCCGACCCGCTCACCATCGACGATCTCCACGCCGTCCAGCAGGTCGTTCCTGGCATCGTCGCCTCCTCGCCCGTCACCACGCTCTCCGACCGCGTCCCCGTCGGCAACGGCAAAGAAAAAGACGTCTCCATCCTCGGCGTCAATCCCGAATACCTGCAGGTGCGCAACCTGGTGATCCCTTCGGGAAGATTCTTCGATCAGGAAGATTCCCAGGCCCACAACAAAGTCGGCGTGATCACCGAGAAGATGGCCATCGACGTCTACGGTTCGGCGCAAGCCGCTATCGGCAAAGTCATCAAGCTCACCGGACTGCCCTTCACCATCATCGGCACCTTCAAGGAGCGCGTCGAAACTTTCGGCCAGTCGGAGATCGTCGATAACACCATGCTCATCCCCTACTCGGTGAGCCGCTATTTCCTGGAGACCCCCAGCGTCAAGCTCCTCTATTTCTCCATGGAAGACCCCTCCATGGTGCCGACCGCGACCGCACAGATCAAGCGCGTGCTGCAATCGCGCCACCGCGGCGAGTCGGTTTACAACGTTTCGAATCTCACCGCGCTGCTCGTCATGACCGACCGCATCTTCACCGGCCTCACCTGGATGCTGCTGGGCATCGCCATGGTGGTGCTGCTGGTGAGCGGTATCGGCATCATGAACATCATGTTGGCCACGGTGAATTCCCGCATCCGCGAGATCGGCATCCGCAAAGCGGTCGGCGCCACCAACCGCGAAATCCGCTTCCAGTTTCTCGCCGAAGCCATTCTCATCTCGCTCATCGGAGGCCTCGTCGGCATCGTCGTCGGCCTCGCCATCCCCTACTCGATTCGCTTTCTCACCGAATACCGCGTCCCAATCTCCGGCATCTCGGCAATCATCGCCATCCTGGTGTCCTCGCTGGTCGGAGTAATCTTCGGCACCGTCCCCGCTGCGCGCGCCGCGCAGTTGGACCCGGTGGAGAGTTTGCGCTACGAGTAGAACCAATCGCCGGTCCTTAGCCCCGCGTCGTTGTCACGACGTACGGACCTTTGACTCCGACTCAAACTTTCGGCCCTATGTCCGAATTCCAATTCGTAGTATGATTCGCGCCCATGAGTGTGAGGTGCCTTTCTATGCGACCGCAACAATCGTCGTTTCGCTTGCACCGAATTATCGGGTTCGTAGTCCTCGCCATGCTCGCCGTCCCACTATCGTCCTGGGCGCAGTGGAACGAAACTGTGCTGTATACGTTTCCGCCGGGCGCTGACGGTACATACCCTTCGAGTTCATTAGTCTCCGACCCACAAGGAAATTTCTACGGCACAACTCCCGCGGGGGGCACATTTAATTTTGGAACCGTTTTCGAGTTATCGCCCAACTCTGGGGGTGGCTGGACTGAGACGATCATTCACGTCTTCGGCGGCAGCGATGGCGAGGCGCCGGAAGCGGGACTGGTTCGCGACTCCGCAGGCAATCTGTATGGCACAACGGTCGTTGGTGGTGCAAACCTTTGTTCCAGCGAAGGATGTGGCGTTGTTTTCGAACTCTCGCCAGTTGCCGGCGGATGGACGGAGAGTGTCCTTTACAGCTTCACAGACGGGGCAGATGGAGGCTTTCCCCATTCGCAACTGATCTTCGATGCAGCCGGCAATCTTTACGGCACGACCTCAGATGGCGGTGCGTTGAGCGATTGCAACGGGTATGGCTGTGGTACCGTTTTCGAACTCTCGCCCGGTTCTACCGGCTGGACTGAGAACGTACTTTACTCGTTTCAAGGCTATCCCAGCGATGGAAGTTATCCGGGGCCTCCACTGCTTTTCGATAGCGCGGGGAATCTTTACGGTACGACGGGCCAGGGTGGAACGTACGATTATGGAACTGCATTCGAGCTGTCGCCAAACTCTAGCGGAGCCTGGAATGAGACCATTCTTCACAGTTTCGCCAACACCTTTGTCGGCAACGACGGCGCAGATCCTGACTCGGGGTTAATCTTCGGGCCCGGAGGGAATCTTTTCGGAACAACCGGGCAAGGAACCTTCAACGGCGGAGGCGTTATCTACGAATTAACCAATTTTTCCGGCGCGTGGGAAGAGAAAGTCCTATACCGCTACAATGCCAGGTTCCATGTGGGAAGTGGCGGCCACCCCAATGGCTTGCTTTACCGTGACGGAATCTTATACGGCACCACCGAGGGGGCTGGCTCCTACAAAGATGGAGCCTTCTTCAAGCTTGTAAAGGGCACGAACAACGTGTGGAGCGAAACGGTGCTGCATTCGTTCAGCCGCGGCGGTGAAGGCGGATACTCTCCTACGGCAAATCTAATCTCCGATGGCTCCGGCAATTTCTACAGCGTTACACCGTACGGAGGTGTAAATGGGTACGGAACGGCATTCGAACTAACTGCCAGTGATGGCTACGCTGAAACTGTCATGCACAGTTTCTCGGCCGACCCAGGAGGCGCCGATCCTGCAGCCGGATTGGCATTCGATTCGAGTGGAAATCTTTACGGTACCGCTGAAGGGGGCGGTGCGCACAACAACGGAGTTGTCTTTCGACTGGTACCGGGATCCAACGGATGGACGGAAAGCGTTCTGCACAGTTTCAAGGGTGGAACGGATGGGTCGCTGCCGCAGGCGCCGGTTGTCGTCGACGCTGCGGGAAATCTTTATGGAACGACGCCATTCGGTGGAACCCCCGGCAAGTGCGAGACCTCCGGCTGCGGCACTTTATACGAATTGTCGAACTCCGAAGGCGGTTGGATGGAAACCGTTCTTCACAGCTTTAGCGGAACGCCAGACGGGATATTTCCGTACGCCGGGTTGACGTTCGATTCGGCCGGGAACCTCTATGGTACGACCTACCAGGGCGGATCCTCCGGGCGCGGAACAGTGTTCGAGCTCTCCCATGGTGCGAGCGGCTGGACGGAGAGCGTCCTGTATAGCTTTACCGGCGTGAGCGACGGTGGCTTTCCTGTTGCCTCAGTGACCTTCGACTCTGCCGGTAACCTCTATGGCACCGCATCAGGCGGTTATAGCGGACTAGGTGTTGTTTTCGAACTCACTCCCTCCGCTGGCGGCTGGAGCATGAACGTAATTTACAGCTTCGCTGGTCGCGCAGACGGCGGCGACCCCCGCGCGGGCGTAGTCTTCGACTCGGCTGGGAACCTTTACGGCACCACTGCCGAGGGCGGCTCATCCACGACTTGCTATGACTATGAAGGGTGTGGAACTGTTTTTCAATTGGTTCCGATCACCGGCGGAGGCTGGCAGAAGAACATCATCCTCAATTTCGATGGCGTAACCGAGGGCAACTTCCCGCAAAGCAATTTGGCCTTCGATTCATCGGGCAATCTGTACGGCTTATCTGGGCCTGCGTTCGAACTCAGTCCTTCTGCAGGCGGAGTTTGGACAGTAACGATTCTCGACAGTTTTACGACTCAAACCGGGGGCTACGGTGCCAATGGCAATGTGGTTTTCGATAACGCCGGAAATCTCTACGGCACGGCCGGCGGCGGCAGCCCGGAGCTAGGTGTCGTCTTCGAGCTGTCGCCGTAACGACTGAAAACCCTAGGTTCTTGGATTGGGGGCTGGCCCAGCTTTACTCTAAGACGACACGGGATGCCCCACCGGTGGCAGTTTCACGGGTGGGCTGCTGCGAACTCTCCATGGCGAGCTGCGAGACAGACTGGTTCGGCTTGGCCGGTCGCCCATGTCAAGTCTACTTTCGGAGTCACCAGACCCCGTCCAAAGTAGACATTTCTTCCACAGCCTAAACCCGTGAATCCATTGCTACGCCCAAAGGCCCACGCGAGGAATCAATAACCTACGCCCCAGATTTTCGTCATTTTGAAATGTTCCAATTGGAACGGCAGGACGATTTGCCGCCGCCCACACGCCACAAAGCCGGGCTGGTTGGCCCGGCTGTCGCTTGTGGAATGGTTTCGGTCAATCTAGGTCGATCGACCGATCCCAAATGTCGAAATCTTGAAGATCAGAATCCTGACGGATCCCGCGGTTGGTTGAGATTTTGGGCTCAACTAGCTGGGCCGGTTAGCCCTTGCCAAAGCCGGTTGTCTCAAATTGCCGCGCCGTCCCATTTTGCGCCGCTGCATTTTGCGCCGCAGGTTCACCGGGCCCGCGCCGCAATCTGTGTAACACTTACATCACCAACGCAAGGTTCTCCAGCTCGAATTGCAGCACCGGCAGGGCGCAGCCCGCCATCTCGACGCGGCCTGCCGCGTCGAGCGCTGCCTTGGGCGAAACTCCATAGCCCCGGCCCATCAGGAAGACCTGCAGCAGTTCGGCAGCCTCGTAGGAGTCGATCATGCCCCCCTGCAGCAAATCGCTGCGCAACGCCGCCAGTTCCGTTGCCGTGAATCTGTCTTTATCGTTATTGACTGTTTCGTTCATTCCGCTTTCAAACATTCTGCTCTGAAACATGGCCGTCATCACCTCCGACTCCGACCTCGAACCCAACTGTTGCTAATTAGACTCATCGGCAGCCACGCAAGTTGCATGCAATTTAGCTGCCGCGGCTACCTTCTAGTTCTAAATACGGAAAGCAGGTCGCTTTGGATTGATTAACCCTTGTAATTAGCAGAAGTTGCGGACAACCCTCACCGGAACATCGCAGTCGCCCAATGTCGTTAGTGACGGCCAGTCGTCCCAGAAAAAGACGCGGTGTGTCATTTCGGGAACGCAGCCCGTTCAATGGAGTCGCGCGTTTTCCGAATCTGCTGGGAAGGAAATGTCAGGGGAGAGGCGATGAGCAGCGATGCCGGGTGGTTCCCGTGCTAGTTTTCGATCGTTGCCTCATCGATCAACATGATGGGGATATCGTCCTTCACCGGGTACACTCGGTGGCACTGACGGCACTTCAGGCTTTCCGGATTCTCCCGGTACTCGAGGGGCTGCTTGCACGCGGGGCAGACCAGAATCTCCAACAAATCTTTGGCAATCATGGGAGCATTGTATCCAAAATCAGTCCACCACGGAGGCACGGAGCCACGGAGAAAACAAAAGCTAAAGGTAGTTTTTCTCCGTGTCTCCGTGCCTCCGTGGTGAAACTCATCTCCTTCCATACGATAGAATCTCAACCGAGCAACTTATGGCTGCCAAAATTTTAGACGGCACGAAGATCGCGAGCGACATCCGCAGCGAAATTGCGACGGAGGTGAAGGCCATGGCTGCTGCCGGAATGCGGCCCGGGTTAGCCGTGGTTCTCGTGGGGCACAACCCGGCGTCGGAGATTTACGTGCGCGGCAAAGTCAAAGCCAGCGAAGAGGTGGGCATTTACAGCGAGCAGCATACGCCGCCTGAGACCGCGACTACCAACGAACTGCTGGCCCTGGTCGAGGATCTCAATCGCCGCGATGAGATTGATGGCATCCTGGTGCAGCTGCCGCTGCCTTCGCACGTGGACGCGAAACGAATATTGATGGCGGTCGATCCCGCAAAAGATGTCGACGGATTCCATCCGGTGAATGTCGGCTTTCTCTCGACGCAGCGTCCCGGCCTGGTGCCCTGTACGCCCGCTGGAGTGATCGAGATCCTGAGTCGCAGCAACATTCCTATCGCGGGTCGGGAAGCCGTGGTGGTGGGGCGCAGCGACATCGTCGGCAAACCCGCGGCAATGCTGCTGCTCAATGCCAACGCCACCGTCACGGTTTGCCATTCGAAGACCCACGATCTGCCGGCAGTCTGCCGCCGTGCCGACATTCTCGTCGCTGCAATCGGCCGCGCCGGCATGATCACGCGCGATTTCGTGAAGCCCGGCGCGACCGTGATCGATGTCGGCATGAACAAGGTGAGTGACGCTGCGGAGTTCCAGCGGCTGTTCGGAAGCGGATTGGAGAAGCACGCGCAGCGCGAAGCGACGTTTCGAAAAAAGGGATCAACGCTGGTCGGCGACGTGCATCCGGAGGTAGCCGAGGTGGCGGGAGCGCTCACGCCGGTGCCCGGCGGCGTGGGCCCGCTGACCATCGCGATGCTGATGTATAACACGGTGAAGGCGGCGAAAATGCGTAGGCAGGGATCAGGGGCTAGGGGTGAGGGGTCAGTCGGTGCGCGTTCAGTTTTGGCAGAAAGGTGAAACTCCTTGGGCAAGTCGTTGGGAATCTCGCGGAAGCTGCATCTACTGACCCCTAACCCCTGATCCCTATCCCCTGAATCTATGCTGAAAATCGGCCTTACCGGCGGCATCGCCTCGGGCAAATCGGTTGTTGGAGAAATGTTCGTCTCCCTCGGCGCGCATCT
>PLIO01000166.1:18455-25930 GCA_003140075.1 Acidobacteriaceae bacterium
GTGCATCCCGCGGTGATTCGCAGCCAGGATGAATGGATGGAAGAAATGGGACGGCAGGATCCCGACGCGGTCGCGATCGTGGAAGCGGCGCTCATCCTGGAAGCGGGCGCGGCGAAGCGTTTCGATAAGCTGGTCGTCGTCACCTGCAGCGATGAGCAACGCGTTGCGCGCTTCGCCGCGCGCCAGAAGTTAGATTTGGAAGCGGCGCGTAAGGAAGTAGCGCGGCGTATGGCGGCGCAAATCCCTGAAGCGGAAAAAATAAAAGCCGCCGATTTCGTGATCGACAACTCGAGCTCGCTCGATCGCACGCGCGAGCAGGTGCGGCAAGTTTGGCAGCATCTGCGTGGGGCGCAGTGATAGCCGCGCAAATTTCCATGGAACTAATCTCACCTCGCGCGCGTAATCTCGTGTAAGAGGGCGGGCGGAAGTGTGCCTAAGAGGAGGATTTCTTATGAAACACAAGCGTGTAGATAGCTGGGTGTTCATGGGCCTGATTCTCGGCGGCCTGGTTTGCTCGTGGGCAGCGCCGGCGCGGGCTGAGGAGTGGTCGAAAACCTACACTCTTACGGGCAAGCCCGACCTGCGCGTGGACACTTCTGACGCCAACATTCACGTCTCCACCTGGGACCAGAACACGATTGAATCGGCTGGTCGAATCATAGCGTCGACATTAACATCCACATGCCGCGCGAGGGCCGCGTGGACCTGCGCACCGGCGATGGAAAGATTGAACTCGGAAACTTCAAAGGCGAGATGCAGTTGCATAGTGGAGACGGCTCGGAGGAAATCGACGGCGTGGACGGCAAGTTGCGGGCGACGACTGGCGATGGGCATATCCGCGCCAACGGCCGCTTTGACGAACTCGANNGGCACGGTCACGCTGGAAGTGCCGGCAAATCTGGCAGCGGACGTGGAGTTGCACACCGGCGATGGCCACATCGATCTTGATTTGCCGGTCACGACCGAAGGCAAGATTCGCGAAGGCGAAGTTCGCGGCAAGCTGAACGGCGGCGGGAATCTGCTGGTGATTCATACCGGGGATGGATCGATCCGGCTGCGGAAGAGCTAGCGGGCTTTGGGCTTCCGGGCTTTCGACCCCGGCAGCTCTCTGTCTGACAGTTGTTATATAATGTCTGACATGGCTACTCAACGCTTTACAGTTCGGGTTCCGGAAGATCTGGGTTCAAAGCTACGCCGGACCTCCCGTGATAAAGGGCGAACGCCATCGGACCTGATTCGTCTTGCAGTCGAGAACTACCTCAAAGAAGAGCCGGTTCGAGGTTCGGCTTACGAAGCAGCAAAGGCTGCCGGGCTCATCGGCTGCGTCAGCCGTGGTCCAAAAGATCTCA
Source organism: Acidobacteriaceae bacterium (assembly GCA_003140075.1). GTDB lineage: Bacteria > Acidobacteriota > Terriglobia > Terriglobales > Acidobacteriaceae > Sulfotelmatobacter. Next base: position 19,805 of record PLIO01000166.1, read on the forward strand.
GTACGAACCGCCGGCATTTTGAAGGTTTCGGAAAGAGCCGATGATATCGCCCGAAGCGGCCCGGGTTCTCATCGACACTGGTCCGCTGGTTGCGATTCTCGACAATCAAGACACCCATCATGCGGCATGCGTTCAAGCTCTTGCGGCTCTGGAGGGCCCACTGTATACCTGCTGGCCGGTGATTACTGAGGCCGCGTGGCTCTTGCGGCACTCGCCCGGCGCGGTCCGACGCTTATTGGACAGCATCAATACACCTTTTGTGGAACTGCTCTCGCTGGAGGGCCCGGACGTGCGGCCAATCGCAGAACTCCTGGAAAAATACCAGAGCATGCGGCCGCAGCTCGCCGGTGTCTCTTTAGTTTATCTGGCAGGACGCGAACGGATTGAGACTATTTTCACCTTGGATCGGCGAGACTTCTCCATCTACCGAACAAGCCGGGGGCGCTCGTTTCGCATTCTTCCGCATTAGTATTTTGGGACTGTCGGCGATTCCAGACGAACTACTCCAGGCCTTCGCGTTCTTCTTTTGTGGGGTTGTAGAAGAAGCGGAAGCGGAGCGCTAGATATTGTCCGCCGAATTCGGCGGGCAATGCTGGGAACGGATCTGAGCCTGTAATTCCGGCCCAGGCTGCGCGATCCAGCGGAATGTCTCCCGAGGGCGCCACCAGTTTCATGCCCGCAACTTTTCCATCTTTAGTAATCGCGAATTCGATGATCAGGCTGCCGTGCTTCATCGCTGCAGATTCCGGAATCGCGTTGTACCAGTTCTGCTTCACGTCATGCAGCACACGCTGAAGGTAAGGACCGAAGTCCACGCCCATAGTGTCGCTGAGCACTTCGAGATTGCCCACCGGGCGGCCGTGCGCGCCGGTGCCTAATCCAAAGTCGCCACCGCTACCCTGGCCGCCTCCGCCTCCGCGTTTTGCCGCGCGCGCCGCCTCTTGAATCTGATCGCCTGCCGACATCGAACCGCCATACTTGCTGAACTCGCTCCTGATGTCGGGCTTAGGCGGACTCTGCAACTGCGACATCTGCGGAGTAGTCGCTGGTTGCGGCGGCAGCGCAGGCTGGCTTTGAGTCACGCCGGCGGACTGCTGAACAGGGGCTGGTTGCGACGTCGGCGATCCGCTGAAGCCCGGCGCTCCGGGGGGCGGCGTGGCCAGACTCTTGCGCAGCTCCTTCACATCCAGGTTGGGATGCCGCGTCATTGCTAAGCGGTCTTTATCGGAAATAATGTTGCCCTGCTTGTGCGGCACCTTCTGCAAATCGGGCGGAAGCTCGAGAAAAGTCGCATCCTTAAAGTTGACCGACTTTTTCTCTACAGCAACGGCATGCCACGGAAGGTATTTCTCAAAATACTCAATCTTCCACAGGAAGGCGATGAGAACCATGTGGACAATAATCGAGATCCACGCGGCTTCGCGCCGGCGCGAGCGCGCCAGATCGTCCTGCAATTGGATTAGCAAGTGCGGCACACGCGCCGCATCATCATCCAAATCGCGATAGGCGGTCTCCCATCCCCGGGCGTCGTACAGGCCGAGTTGCTCCGGTTGCGGCTTCTCGGGAGGCGCGACCGGATCCTGGAATGGGATTTGAGTGATGGGCATGAACTAGTTTTGTCCGAACTAGGCTTCTTCGAGCACTGCCTTTCCGAGCCAACGCCTGTCCGTTAGACACGCATTCCCAGCGCTACGTTGCATCCTGCCTTCACAGGATGACGCAGCGAACGGTGCGGACCAAGGTACCTCTATTTTCGCATCTTTCAAGGGATTTTGCTCACGACAAGTAGCACGAGAGTTAGGTGTGTAAACATTTGTAAAACGCGATCAAATCTGCGGCTTGAGCTTGCCAGCCCAAAGGTCTAGTGTCGAGAAGGTGAAGGTGTAGCGCCTACAGATGCGTTCACACACGACAGGCGTTCCGTAGAAGTGGCGGACACGTGCAACTAAACCGTGCGACGGGAGTCTGAGTCCTTAGGAGAATCCTATGAAGCCAATTCTTAGCGGTTTGTTTCTCTGCGCATCTCTTGTGTACGCAAGCCAGGTCTGGGCTACCACTTTGCCGGATTCCTGCGGTATCGATAAAGTCAAGTTCAATGTTACGACAGAAGAGGGCCAGCCCGTCCCTGCCACACCAGCGGAGGGTAAGGCTCAGGTCGTCTTTATCGAAGGCGAAAATCAACCGATTGGCCCCTTCATGCATGCCACAGTTCGCCTCGGTATGGACGGAGCCTGGGTTGGCGCCAATCACGGCAACTCATACTTCGCCCTTACGGTGGACCCAGGAGTGCATCATCTATGCGCAAGTTGGGGAGGCAAGAATGTCGATGCGACATCCTTTACCGCAGAGCCAGGCCAGGTCTACTACTTCGGGGCCAAGGTCACGGTGAACTCTCGGTACAGCGTAACCTTCGGTCTTTCGCAATTGAACGAGGATGAAGGCAAATATCTCGTCAAAGGATCAAAGCTCAGTACCTCAAAACCAAAATAGATGAGCCGCCGCGACCGAGTCTACCGAGCCATTCTCTGCCCTAGCCTTTGGCCTTGACGATGCCAGCCAAGCCCACCTTTTTCCCATGCTCGCGAATCGCTGCCACAATATCGAGCGCGAGGGCGAGGGCGCGGCGGCCATCTACAAGCGGAACCACAGGCGTGGAGCGCTCGCGCACCGCATGCAGGAACGACTTCAACTCCGCGTGCAAAGGTTCTTCCGAAGTCACCGGCGGCTTGGCAACCTGAATCTGCGGATTCACAGTAGGGGCGCCAGCCGCCGACGCATCCGCGCCCACCGTGAAGACGAGCACTTCCTGCCGCCCATAGTCGACTGAAACATATTGCTGGGGCTGAAAGAAACGCAGCTTGCGCACACGCTCAGTCGAGACGCGGCTGGCGGTAAAGTTCGCTACGCATCCTGACTCGAATTCCAGCCGCACATTGGCAATGTCAACTTTGCCGGAAAGAATGGGCAGTCCTACCGCTCGAACTTCTTTCACCGGAGAATTCGCGAACGCGAGCACGATGTCGAGATCGTGAATCATCAAATCAAGCACCACATCGACATCAAGCGAACGCGGAGTGAACACGCTCAGGCGATGCACTTCGAAAAACATTGGCTGAGTAATCAGCGGAATCGTGGCGCGCACCGCGGGATTAAAGCGCTCGAGATGCCCAACCTGGACAACGCGCTTGTGAGTAGCCGCGAGATCGACCAACTCATTCGCCTCAGCCAGCGACGCAGCTAACGGCTTTTCGATCAGGACATCGATGCCTGCTTCCATCAGCGCGCGGGCCACTTCCAGATGATGCACCGTCGGAGCCGCCACTGACGCGGCGCGCACTTCGCTGTGCGTGGTCAGCATCTGCTCGACTGAACCAAAAGCCCGGCAGCCGAACTCGCGCGCCACTGCATCGGCGCGGTCAAGATCAGGATCGACCACGCCCACCAGTCGAACCGGCTCGCCCTGCTGTTCCAGTTCTTGATAGACGCGGGCATGGTTGCGTCCAAAGACGCCCACACCCACCACCGCAACGGAAATCGGATTATCAGCGCGCAGGAAGAAACTCTCAGCCGGCTGGTTGCCGGCAAGGGACATTAAATTGTAAACGTAAAAGACCGGAAGAGCATCTCGAAGAGATTGAACAATTTTGCAATCGGGCCATTGAGCGATTAGAAGCAGTTAAGTTTTTTGAATGGCTCAATGAGCCGATCATTCAATGGCTCAATGGCTTAATCACTCAATGACTCAATCCCACGACAATTTCCTCAAAATCGCAATTTGCCCCGCATGGTAAAGCTCGTGCTGCGCGATGCCGTGCAACATGTGATAGAAATCATATTTCTTCCCGGGGACACGATCACGCAGCCGTGATTCAGGAAGCGCGGCAACCGTATTCACCAGCACATCGTGCGCGCGCTTCGCTTGAGCAACGGCCTTGCGCCACGCGGCTTCCGTCGGCTTCGGAACGACTGGAAAATTCGCAGTGCCTTCCGGCTGCCATACTTCTCCAGCCAACCGGCGGCAACCCACCTCATCCCAAACGGCAATGTGCAGCACCAATTCCCAAATGCTGTGGACATCGGCCAAAGGCTTGGCCGCAGCCATGGCTGCATCCACATCTTGCAGCAACTCAAGCACAGCTGGCCCATGCCAAGCATCGCCGTCGAATGCCCGGCGAAGCTGTTCGGCGATCAGGGCGGGTTCAGACTTTGAAGAAGTCATAATCCCTAACTTCTCCGATTTAGCTTGTACGGTCAACCGATTTACGCATACACGGTATTCGTGTATACTGTAGAAATGATTGTCTCCTTTGGAGACAAAACGACGGAAGACATCTTCCACGGCTATGAAACGAAGGCGGCCCGGAGAATCGCGCAGGCATTGTGGCCGCGAGTCCGCACCAAGCTGGATTTGCTGAACGCGAGCACTACGCTGGAAGATCTGCGCGTACCTCCGTCGAACCGGTTGGAGAAACTGCGGGGCGAGTGGGCGGGGTTTTACAGCGTGCGGGTAAACGATCAGTACCGCGTGGTATTCCGCTTCATCAGCGGCAACGCAATCGATGTGCGATGCACGGATTACCACTAAGGAGACAACAATGCTGCCAAGACGTCGTATCGCCACTCATCCCGGACAAATCCTGTTGCAGGAATTCCTCGCCCCGCTGGGCCTGACCCAGGCCGAACTGGCAAGAGCACTGGGCATTCCTTTGAACCGCGTGAATGAACTGGTGCGCGGCAAGCGAGGCGTTACTCCCAAGACGGCCCTGCTTCTAGCCGAATATTTCAAGAACTCCGCTGAATTCTGGATGAACTTGCAGACCGCGCACAACCTGACGCGAACTCTCCAAGGGATGCGCAAAAGTCCAGCGACACCCTCGCGAGAAAGCCGGCGTTCAGTGGGGGCCGACTAGATCGAGATGCTTTGAGGTTGCAAATTGTGACCTCAAAGATCAAGGAACACTCAACCGCACCGGCCGTCATACTACTCAGGCAGGGTCCGCTACAACCGCAATCCCCGCGGCATTCGCCGCGTCCAGAATCTTCNNGGGACATCGAAGCGCATATCCTGATTCGGCTTCGCGATCTTCACCACAGTAAGCGCGCGACTCAGCGTGGACGCATCACCATGCAACGATCCCATGATGCGCCCGGCGCGCTCAATAGTCGCGTCGGTGCCCTCCATGGCTTCGACCGCCACGCAAGCGGTTTCGGCGATCACCACAGTCTGTCCAATATCATGCTGCGCAAGATGGCGGGCCACGGCACGCCCGTAGTCGATGTTCTTGCGCTCCTGTTCAGTAGGCGCGCGCCGCGTCAGCGTTCCGGATTTCACCAGCAAAGGTTCCAGAAGCGCCGTGGAATTCTCCAGAGCAATCCCTTCCTCGGCAAGAACCTTAGCCACGGCTCCGAGCAGGCTGTCGGTGTTGCGCGTAGTGAGAGAAAATAAAAGCTTGGCCAGTCGCCAGTCGGGCTTGATCGCAGAAAAAATCTGCTTATGCTTAACCTGCCCGGCCATAACGGCACGCTGCACGCCTTCGCGCTTGAAAGTCTCGATCAGCTTCGAAAGCTCGCCCAACGACAGCCAATGAACTGAAGCGGCGCCATGATCCTCGATCTCGGGAAAAGTTTCCTCCTTGATCGCGACCACAACGACTTCGTATCCAGCAGCGCGCGCCGCGTCCAGCACGAGGAGGGGAAACGTGCCGTTACCAGCGATAAGGCCGAGTTTTTCCTTTTGGGAGGGCACGAAGTGATCGCGAGTCGCTTTCTTGACGTCCACCTAGGTGGGTCTAGACGTCATAAACTTCGCGGCGGTGCGCGACGCGGGATATGCTCACACGCTTCGCCGAATCGTCAATGAAGTACACCACGCGCCAGTTTCCTATTCGTATGCGCCACTGGTCTTTGTAGCCTTTGAGCTTTTTGCATCCCGCGGGGCGCGGGTTTTCGGCCAGCGCCAGAATCCTGCGGTCAATGCGACTAAAGACGGCATCGTCGAGCGCGTCGAGTTCCTTCTGGGCGGACGATTTGATGACGACGGAGTAGTTAACCACGCGATTGGCTGCGCTTCAATCGACTCGTGCGGTATTGCTCGTACGGGACGCTTTTTTCCTTGCGGCGCGATTC
>PLIO01000187.1 GCA_003140075.1 Acidobacteriaceae bacterium
AGGGTCATGGGGCGCATGGCGACAGCTTCGCTGGAGCGAACCAAGTGGACTTCGGTGGTCTTGGCGACGGCGGGGTAGCGATGCACGGCGACGGGAACGGCGGTTTTTTCCGTCAGGCCAACCCTGGTTTGCGCGGGCGCCTCATCGGCTTGCGGGGAGTGGCCATTCCACTTCTTCACTTCCTCGCTTTTGCGGGCGGAGCGCTTCTTGGATTGCCATTTGGTTTTGTACTTGACCGCCTGCTTTTCGAGGTGGTCGAGGGCTCCGCTGACTGCGATCATCATGTCCTTGGCTNNGGATTTTTGTAACGCCGGTTTCTACTTCTTTGCGGATGGCGGAGGTCACTTCGTAGTGACGTCCGGTGTATTCCACGTTCATGGAGCGATGCTCCTTCGTCGATCGGGCACTGCACTAAGTGTAGAGCCGCCGTCTCGGCGGCACTTGCCGGCGAGACGCCGGCGCTACTATTCCCTTACGCGGCGCTGATGCGTGCTGGGGATGCGCATATCCTCTCTGTACTTGGCGACGGTGCGGCGTGTGACTTGAATGCCTTGCGATTGCAGGATGCGGGTGAGTTGTTCGTCAGTGAGCGGACGGCTGGGGTCTTCCTCGTCGATCAGCTTCTTGACCCGGCGTTTGAGGATGAGCAAACTGGTGTTGCCGCCCTCGGGGCCCTGCACGCTCTCGCTGAAGAAATAGCGCAACTCGAATACACCCTGGGGAGTGTGGGCATACTTGCTGGCCACCGCGCGACTCACGGTGGAAGGATGCACACCGATTTCTTCGGCTACCTCTTTAATCATCATCGGCTTTAACTGATCGATGCCTTTTTCCAGAAAATCCTGCTGGCGGGCGACGATGCAGTAGCAGACTTTGGTGATGGTCTGCTTGCGCTGCTCGATGTTCTTGATGAGCTGGATGGCGCTCTTGTATCGCTCCTTCACATAGTCGCGGGTATTTTTGTCGTTGGTATCGCGGGTGATGAGCTTCTTGTAGGCGGGGTTGAGGCGAAGCTGGGGCAAGTCATCGTCGTTCATGAGGACCAGCCACTCGTCGCCGTGCTTGATGAAGGCGACGTCGGGCTCGATGAGGCGAGTCTGGCCTTTGTTGTATTGCAGGCCGGGACGGGGATCGAGAGTACGGATGTAGTCGAGAGCGTGCTGCACGGCTTCGACGGGGCGGCCGATGGCCTTGGCAATCTCCTTGTGCTGTTTGCTTTGCACGGCGCGCAGATGCTGGTCGACGATGGCAATGGCATCCTGCAGGACCTGCACGGTGCCGTTGGCCGACTTGTCTCCGTTCTTATCTCCGTTTTTGTGAAGGGCGAATTGTTGCTGGTGATACTGCAACTGGCGGAGCAGGCATTCGCGCAGGGTACGGCAGCCTACGCCGGGAGGATCGAGTTGGCGAACCACTTCGAGGGCTTCCTGGAGATCGGCAGGGGTGAAAGTCGATTTGTAAACCGGATGCGGAGGCGCGGATGCAGTTTCAGGCGAGGGAGCGACAGCGGCAGCGGAGTCTCCGTTGCGGGAGGCGAAGGATGCCTCGGCCGGAGAGCCGATGGACGGCGGATTCTCTATCTTGGCGAGAATGCTTTCATCGATGCCGTGGCTGGCGGAGAATTCGGACGCGTTTGCCGCGGCGTCGATAAGTTCGTTTAGATCGGATGCGCCGGCGGCGGAGTCCGCATCCAGAGAAGTTGCAGCGGCGGCGGTTGTCTCGCTGGAAGCTGACTCGTCAGAAGCGGACTCGTCCGGAGCCAAGCCGAGAGCTTGAGCTTCGCTGACAATATTTCTGGCGGCAGCGGCATCGGCTTCGGGAGGTGCGGGCGGGGCTACGCCCAACATTTCCTCGTCGCTGGCGATCAGGTAACCGTCTTCGTTGAGGTTGCCGATGATCTGTTCGGCGGCTTCGCGAACGTCGCGGCTCAGGCTTAACGCACCAAGTTGCCAGGCAAGGTGGTCGGTGAGAGTGGTTGGTTTGGAGAGGAAGTTCTCGAACGACGGGCGCTCGATCTCTTCCATCTCGCCGCGGGTGCGGTAGCCGGGGTCGAGATAGTCCTGGAAGAAAGAGCCGAAATCGATCTCCTCGAACGGATCTTTCTTTTCGGCGGTGATGGGAGTTTCTTCAGTGGAAGTCTTAGTGGGGCGGTCGCGGTCTTCTTCTTTGCGGCCTACTTCGTCGATCAACGGAACGGATTCTTCGAGCTCTTCGAGAACCGGGTTCTCGACCATCTCGGCATTGATCATGTCCTTGAGCTCAAGCTTGTTGAGCGCGAGGACGGAAACCATCTGCACCAGGCCCGGGGTGAGGATCTGGCGCTGGGATAGTTTGACGCTTAGTTTGTGCTGCAACAGAACCATAGGGCCCGACTCTTAATCTAAACACCATCAGCAGATTCCTCACCGGCGAAGAACGCCGCTTCGGAATGACAATTTCAACTCGATACCAGCTTTCACACCAGCGAAAAACTTTCTCCCAGATAGACACGGCGGACTTCCGGATCGCTGGCCAGCTGCTCGGGCTGGCCCTGGCGGAAGATGCGACCGTCGTCGATGATGTAGGCGCGATCAGTTACAGACAATGTTTCGCGCACGTTGTGATCGGTGATCAGCACTCCGATGCCGCTGGCCCGCAGACTGCTGATGATTTTCTGCAGGTCGAGGACAGCAATGGGATCGATGCCAGAAAACGGTTCGTCGAGCAAAATGAAGGTTGGGCTGATGCACAGGCAGCGGGCGATTTCCACGCGGCGGCGCTCGCCGCCGGATAGGGCATAACCGCGGTTCTGCCGAATGTGCTCCAGACCAAGTTCATCGATAAACTTCTCCATCTTCTCGCGGCGCTCATGCCAGGACATAGGCTGCGCCTCTAGCACCGCAAGGATGTTCTCCTCAACCGTGAGTTTGCGAAAAACCGAAGCTTCTTGCGGGAGATAGCTGATGCCATACTGGCGCGCCCGCAGGTACATGGGAACGTCGGTAATGTCCTGTCCGTCGTATAGCACGCGGCCAGTATCAGGGGGGACCAGGCCAACAATGGCGTAGAAAGTAGTCGTCTTGCCGGCGCCGTTGGGGCCAAGTAAACCAACCACTTCGCCCTGCTCGACGCGCAGGCTGACACCATTTACAACCCGGCGGCCACGATACGATTTTCCAATTTCATCGGTGGCCAGAGTACGCATTTATCGTGCCACTCTCGTCTGTGTTACCACAGGAGTACTTGCTGCGCCTTCTACGAGCACCCTATCATCGCCTCGAAAGAAAGTCAACGAAACGCCGGTAATCTTGCCACGTTCGGCATCAAAAATGCTGGGGGGTCCACCGGTGAGGACGAACTTGTCGTCGGAGGCGGTGTAGACCAGCCTCTTCCCATCGGCATGGCGGCTCGGCTGTACGACTACGACGTTGCCTTCGGCGATCATGTGGTCCAACTTCCCGGGACCCGCAAGCGATTGATTGCTTGAGGTTTGGCTCGTCGTTTGCGTGGTCGATTGGCTGCGGGGCAGAAGGTAGGCATCCATGGTGTTGGCGGAAGCGGTGAAGTTGGTTCCCTTGGCTACTACCCCTCCCTCGTAATGGGCGAGGCGCTCGGAATCGGCATAGGTGAGTCGAGCGGAAGTTATGGCAACGGGGCTGGTGTCACCTGGGTTTTCCTCAGATTTTTTGTTCGCCTTGGATTCGCCTTCATCCTGAGGCTTGGCTGACCGGGCTTTATCTGGAACTCTGTCGGCAGCCTTATCCGGTTGAGCCGCGCCCGGCAGAGCGAGTTTGGACTGCACCAGCACCGTGGAAACCGGTTGCGCCTTGGTGCCTTGGGCCACGAGAAACCGGCGATCGCGATCGAACTGAATCGAGGGCGCTTCGACGAGATTGGCGTCCTGCCAGAGACGCGCCTTGCCCTGGTAGAGGGCAATCGCTGGAGAGTTGTGCGCCGTCATACTGGCTGAGGTGACGTGAATCGGCGAGGCCGAAGCCAGAAGCGCTCCGTTCGGTTGCTCCGTGAGTTCGCTGTAAGTGCTTTTGACATTGCCATCGGCGAAGGCATCATCGGTGTCGCGATTGATGCGGATGATCTTTGCGGTCGTGACCATGCTGCCATCAGAAACGCGTGGGCTCCCGGTGAGCACCAGAATGCGGTCGGCGGGAGTATAGAGAGCCTTGTCCGCCCAGGCTTGCGTGCGTTTGTCGGGCGGCTGGTTGTCCGTGTAAGCCACGCTTCCCTGCTGGATGATCGAGGCAATTCCACCTTCGGCGAGGAATTTCGCATCCAGGGTGCGGCTGGTGCTGACACGGTCGGGCAGGCCGGGAGCGGAGTTCACGATTTTCGCATCGGGCGCGCCGTGAACCGAAGCCAGACGGCTGGAGCCTTCGGGAGTGGGGGCGAACTTCGCGTCAAAGCGGCCCGCGGTAATGACGGTGCGTTGGAGAGCTTGAGCGGAAGTTACTACGGTTGTGGTCGGGCTCTGCGGAGCCGGATTCTGCGTCGGTGAGATGGTGATTTGCGCGGCGCCGGAGGTTTCGGCGCGGTCGAGACGGCTTCCGTCGACGACAAAGAAATCGATGATGCGGGCGGTGATGTCGTAATCCTGTGGCGCGGAGGCGGGCGGCGCAGCTTGCGCCGAAACATCTCCTGCGGCGCTTTCGGCGCGCACGCCATGCTGTGCCAGCCGGACTCCCTCCATGGCATGAACTTTCTGGAGCTGGTTCTGGCCCAGAAAATCCAGGATCGCGCGTCCGGCATCGCCCTGCATGGGCTGAGAACCGATTCGCTCAACGTGAACATTGCCGGTTAAGGTGGCGGTGCGCAGCAGGTTTTGCTTGCCGGTCAGAAGCAGGTCGGCCTGGTCGGCGCGGCCGCGCATCTGATCGGCATTTTGTTCCGTGGTCTTTGTCTCGGCATTCACATTGCCGGTGGCGAGCACGCGCTGCACTTCGTTCTCCGGGGTCAGGAAGAACGTGGCCTGTTCCGATTGCACGGTTCCGCTCTCGCGCTCCATGTGGGGATGGTCGAGCACGATTTGATGGGGATCGCGAGTGAATACGCCATGGGTAGCGACGAGCTTCGCGCCATCCGGCCCGTTCAGTGTCACATGAACCTGGGTCGCCAGCGTAAGCGTGCCAGTCTTTGCTACGTAACGCACGCCTACGGCCCAGCCCGTGGCCTGAGGTGTGCGGAAATCGACGCGCGCCTCGGTGGCAGCGTCTCCGCTTTTCTGGTTGAAGATCAGATCGCTGGTTTTGAGGTGGATGGGATTCTTGAGTTCCTTTGGAGTCGCCTGGTCGGGAGAGGTTACCCCGCTGGGGTTGGCTTGCAGGTCGATCTGCACTTCTCCTCGGGCCGTGACGTCGCCCGATTGCGGATCGTAGGTGAAGTTGTCGCCATAAATCTGGTCGAAGCGGGAGGTATCGCGGCCGTAGAGGACGATGTTGACGTCGTGCAACTCGGCATGGCCGTTGAGCTTGAACTCCTTGACGCTCTTGGCGCGAATGGTGAAGGCGGTGCGGCCGGCTTCGGATTTTGAAAACTGAAAGCCGCTGGCGGTCTGCTTGATGTCGTAACCGATCTTGCCCGGAAATCCTTTAAGGACGCTATGCTCGCGCAGACGCGCGTAAAGATACATGCCCGCAACCACCGCAGTGAAGAGCACGGCGATTGCAGCCAGCCAGCGGCGAAGGCGGTAAATCGGGAGCGGCATTGAGTTCAGTGTAATGCAAAGCGCTGAGAACAATCGCCCGGTAGTGGCTCAGTTTGATAAGGAAGCGAGCCAAACGCGCGATTATCGCGGCGCAAAAAACGCGCCGCACCGCGCGGCTCGCCCAGATTCCTCGCTGCGCAAAGGACGCTTGCTCGGAATGACAATCAAACTGAGCCACTACCAATCCTCCGACGCGCTGGACGCCGCATCTCGTCTACACTTAGGTGACGATGACTCCGGAAACGGCGCCTTTGCTGGAACTGCAGCGCATCCGCGTGATGCGTGGGCGGAAAATTGCGCTTGACGATTTTAGTCTTTGCATCCGTGCTGATGAACATGTGGCGATCCTCGGACCCAACGGCTGCGGCAAGTCGACGCTGATCAAGACGATTACGCGCGAGTGTTATCCCGTGGTGCGGGAAGGCTCATCGATGGCCATCCTGGGGCAGGAACGCTGGGACGTGTTCGAGTTGCGCGCGCTGCTAGGGATTGTCTCGAATGATCTGATGCTTTCCTGCACGGGAGACGCGGTGGGACGAGATGTGGTGCTGTCGGGATTTTTCAGCAGCGTGAGGATTTTCCCGAACCATACGGTCGATGCGCAACAGCGGGAGCGGGCCGAGGCCGCTCTGGCACAACTGGGAGTTTCCCACCTGGCCGAACGGCCGGTGGAAGAAATGTCTTCGGGAGAAGCGCGGCGCGTGCTGATTGCGCGGGCGCTGGTGCACCATCCCCGGACGTTGCTGTTCGATGAGCCGTGCAACTCTCTGGACCTCGCGGCGCAGCAAAGCTTGCGGCAAACCATGAGCGCTTTGGCGAACTCGGGAATTGGAATTGTTCTGGTGACCCATGAACTGGCCGACATCGTGCCGGAGATCAAGCGCGTGGTTCTGATGAGCCGGGGACGCGTCGCCGCCGATGGACCTAAGGATGAAATTCTGCAGGTTCATCGTCTGGAAGAGGTGTTTGCAGTTCCGGTGGAGATTGCTCGTCGGGATGGGTATTACCATATGTGGTGAGGCGCGTCGGGGATTGATTGTCCGCGTTCGGGATCGACTCAGGTCGAACTCTTCGTTGTTTCGTTGGCCGCCCTGATCTCGCTCCTGAAATCCCGCAAAGTAAGTTCCAATCCGCCGAAGTCGGGATGGTCGTTGTGGCCGATGGTGAA
>PLIO01000073.1 GCA_003140075.1 Acidobacteriaceae bacterium
AAACAGGGAGGCAGGTCAGGTGGGCAAAGGCTGTCTCTGCTCACGAATGCAATGTATGGAACCTGTGAGTTGTTCGGTATTATGTTCTGATCAGACATAATATCTGAACTGCCCAGCCGCGCTAATTGTTTGACAGTGTTATCGGGGAACTGCTGCAGAAATCCATTTACGACGGCGCTGCTAAATAATGCGACTCCTGCGGAGTAGTTCGCTTTGGCGTTCGCACCATGGAAATACGGGTTCACTCCGGCCGCGATTAACGCTGCCCACACTAGTGAGCGATATACGATATTGCGGGCACTGTAATCTTGTCCGTACAGCAGTGAACCCTGCACAATCGCTTTATTAGCGGTGGGAGTAGGTGCATCCTCGGAGTTGATCTTGAATGCCGCACCCGAGAGTTGGAGTGGGAAGCCGGTGTTATTGCCAATGGTAATCTGCACGGCATAATAATTGTTCGCTACCCGTTTTCCAAAATTGTCATAGACTTGTTGGAATCCGAGGACACTCCAGTCAATGTCGACTTGTGGCGCTAAGCCATCAGGTATCGGACCTGCCTGAGAGGATGTCACAGTGACGGTGGAGTAACCTAGATTTTGAACGGCGGCTGCCGCCCCGGCTTCCGTAATAGTCAACCTAAGCGGTCCTGCTTTGGCATCGTTTGCAGCGACCAAGCTAACTGTGAGTTCGCACGAGCCGGTGTGGTTCGCCGCAGCTGCCGTGACATTGAACCCGGCTTGGACGTAAACGTTTGGCTTAGTGGTTTTGTCATCTAGGCTGGCATCGTTTAATTGCCCGGCCCCTGTGCCGCACGAGGATGCCGGTGCCGTCAAAATAACATCTGAAGTCTTCCCCTGGATCACAGCGGTTGGGTTGGCTGTCCATGCGGTAGTCTTTCCTATCGAAAGCCTCACGGTAAACGGCGACGGTGAAGAGGCGTTGCCGCCCACCGATACCACCACAGCCGCCGATCCGACTGGAACATCGGGTATGATCGCGTCGATGGCTGTGTCGGCCCAGTTGACCACAGTGGCGGATGCCGAACCAAAATTGACGATGCTTTTCCCCTGGCTCGCGCCAAAACCGGTACCTATGATAGTCACCTTATCGCCGACGTTTCCCGTTATTACGGTCTCGCCCAATTTACCCGTTGGTGATAGATGACCGATGGTTGGTGTTTGCGCGATTGCGCAGTGTGCTGCGGAAAGTAGAGTCAGAAATACAGCAACAGCGTAGACGCACCGTCGCGAGGGGCTCATAGGCTTTTCTCCCGAGCTGGGTTGACCTGCTCCCCCTCGAAGCAAGTCGAGGCCATCCATAGGATGGCCTTTCGGTGCGAATCATACACTACCACTCTGTCGGCACAATAGACAAGAAGTGCCATATGTAGCAGATCGGGGTTGCGCCCGAGTGTCAGGGTTCGAGGAGAACCTTGATGATGCGGTGAGCCATTTCAAGTTGTTGCGGGTTGCACTTGGTGAGGAGAACGTCAATGCGCTTGCGGATGTCTCGTGGGTCTTCTTCTCTTTCCAAGAGCAAGAGAACGCTCGGAGGCAGGGCAAGACCTCTGGCCATCGCGACTATCGTGTCCAGACTCGGCACTTTGTTGCCACGTTCTACATCTCCCCAGAAGTTTCCGGTTATATTGCCTCGCTCCGCCGCGTTTTCGAGGCTGAGTTTGGCCGCCTTTCGTAGTTTTCTGACCCGTTGTGCAAATAGTGTCCGGTGTTTCACGGTGTAGCCTCGTCACAACCATAGCGAGGATCACGAGCTGCTAAAACCACCTATAGCGTGTATCCTATGGACAAATAACGCTTTATGGCGGGTCGACGAGGTCGATTATGCCTTCGAAAGCGTTGTTTTTGGAGACCCGCAAGCACGGTAGTATCTAGAGCGCTGTTGGCGAGGGTGGTGAAGTGACGAGCGACGGCCCAGGTTTGTAGGCGTAGATCAACTTCGATATTTCAATCGCAAGCTGCAATTGCGGAGGAGTGAGCAGATCGAGCAAGCTGTCCAGTTCTTGACGATCTTGGCTTTGTCTATCCTTGTCCTCAAGTGCCATTAGGACACTGGCGGTGATTCCGAGGCCTTTGGCAAGGCTGAAGATCGTGTTCAGGCAAGGCTCTTTTTCGTTGCGTTCGACGCTTCCCCAGAAATTAGTGGAGAGGCCGCCTTGTCCACTGGCCGCTTCAAGGCTGAGGCCAGCGGTAATCCTGAGATTGCGGAGGCGGTTCGCAAACGATTCGCGATAGTCCAAGTCTGCCATCTACCCCAACGATAGGCGTGGATAGCGGCTAAAACCACCAGCGATGGGATGTATTTTGCTTGCATTACACACTCGATAGAGTTATATATCTGACTATCTGAACTCTAAAGAGTTTAATTCTGAGCGTACTGGTCAGCTAGATCCTCCACGAACTTGACTACGTCGATTACAGCTCGATTCGCGGTCCTCTCCCCTTCGACAGAGATGGCCAAGGTGTCCAGCGCTTCCGATCACCGTTCTGCAGAGAGCGCCGAAATCTCAGACGAAGCTCTGATGGCTAGCATCGGCAATGGAGAAAAGGAAGCGTTGGCTTGCCTCTTTCACCGCTATGCGCGCCTTGTGCGTGCAGTCGGGTACAAGATTCTCAGGGACGATTCAGAAGCGGACGACTTGCTCCAAGACGTATTCCTGTTCATTCATCAGAAGAGCACGGTGTTTGATGGTTCGAAGAGTTCGGCTCGTTCGTGGATCGTGCAGATGGCCTACCATCGTGCGATTGACCGTCGGCGCTATCTGGATTCGCGTCATTTCTATACCCAGGTCGATCTGGAGGATGTTGGAAACGATCTGAGCGGTCCGGGGGGGAGAGCAGAGCGATACGAAAACTCGATTGAAGAAGTGCTCGGAAGGGTTGGATTAGGCAACGTGTTCGGAGTCCTCTCTGAGATCCAGCGTCAGACTCTGGGGCTTCATTTGCTCGACGGTTACACTTTTGAAGAGATCGCTGCGAAATTGGACCAGTCCCGAGGAAACGTAAAGCACCACTATTTCCGGGGCCTGGAGAAACTGCGGAAGCAAATTTTTAGCTGTAACCGGCAGAGCGATTGAGCAGTATTATAGGAGGCGTCATTCATCCGAGGAGCAGGGGCGTTGTCTCGAATCGAACCCCATGACGAGTTTCTAGAGCTCTGTGCCGTTTCGACCTCGGGCCAGTTGAGCGAGGAAGACCAGAGGAGACTACAGGAGCATCTTGTCGTTTGTTCCTCCTGCCGTGAGGCCCTGCAGCAATACGAAGCGATCATTCGCCACGCAATCCCAGCGATCGGCGCAGAAGAGACACCAGAGAATCTGGAAGCAGGGCCGCATTGGTCGGAGAAGCAGGCAGAGTCTGCTCTTTTCGAGCGCATCGCACGAGATGAGGGGGGGGGCGGAATCGAGCGTACCGGGCCGATTCCGCCCCATCGTGAAACTAGCTCTCGTCGAGTCCTCGCTCGCGAAAGCGCCGCCGCTTGGCGCAGTGTGTGGACCCTCTATGCCGCCGGAACACTGCTTTTCGTCGCTCTCGGTGTATGCGCTTATCAGGTCGGCATTCGGCGGGGGATAAACGTTTCGAACATTTCACCGACCCGTCCAGATGCGCAAAACCTGACTTCATTGGCAGAGAAGTTAAGTGATGCCAGCCACGAACGCGAGGTTGCGCGGGCTCAAGTCGAACAGCGTGACAACTTGGTCGCCGATCTGCGTCGGCAGTTGGAACAACAGCTCGCGAAGATGGATCAGATGAAGGCGTCGCAGGAGCAGTCGGATGTTGCGCTACGCAACGCAGACGCTGGACGACAGGAACTCATCCAGAAGCAGACTGAGGCGGAACAGAAGTTCAACGCCGCGCAGTTATCCGCGCAGGCGTTGCAGACGAAGCTCGATTCGATTGCAGAGCAGCCTTCCCAAGATGCGAAGTGGGCGGCAACGCTGGACGCAAGGGTCAACGAACTGACGAACCTGCTGCGCCAGCGTGACGCTACCGTGGATCAGCAACAGGAATTGCTCGCGCACGACCGTGACATTCGGGAACTTATGGGTGCGCGGGATCTGTATGTCGCGGAAGTGTACGATGTGGCCCGTACCGGAGCGACCCAGAAACCTTACGGGCGCGTGTTCTACACGAAGGGGAAATCTCTGATCTTCTATGCCTATGACTTGGATGAGCAGACTGTAGCGAAGAAGGCCAGCACGTTCCAGGTGTGGGGTCAGCGCGGATCGGAGCGGGAGCAGGCATTCCCCCTTGGTATCTTCTACGAGGACAATGCTTCAAAAAAGCGGTGGGTCTTGAAACTGGACGACCCGAAACTGCTAGCACAAGTTGATGCTGTGTTCGTTACGATCGAGCCGAATGGTGGCAGTCGCAAGCCAAGCGGCAAACCCCTGCTCTTTGCTTATCTGCGAGTCGACCCAAATCATCCTTAATCCTTAATCGCGTTTGCATCTTTCCTGGCTCTCGCACGCTTCCAACTAATTAAGGAAGGAGCGGTACCAAGTGAGCCCCCTCTCCGTAGACCCGAATAGGATTTCCGAATCCGTCGGCCACAGGAGAATCACCGTGCGCGTGCGCTTCCCCCGCATCGCTTTTCTTTTCGCTTGTGCCGTGTCGCTAGCCCTCCCCCTTGCGGCACAGTCTCCCAATGGAACTATCAACGGCCGCGTGCTCGATCCATCCAACAAGGCGATCGACAGGGCTGACATTCTGGTGATAAACGATGCGACAGGCGTGAAGTATTCTGGCAAGACGAATGAAGACGGCATTTACGTTGTGCCGAATCTGCCGCCGGGACCGTACCGGCTTCAGGTTTCGAAGGTGGGATTCAAGACACTCATCAAGCCCGATATTGTTCTCAATATCCAGGACGCGCTGTCTATCAACTTTACCCTGCCGGTAGGGGCCGTTTTCGAAATCGTGACGGTTGAAGGCGGCGCGCCGATGGTTAATACGACGGATGCGTCGGTCAGCACGGTGGTGGACCAAGCATATGTGAAAAACATGCCGCTGAACGGGCGCAGCTTTCAGGACTTAATTCTACTCACACCAGGAACGGTAACGCAGACACCCCAAGCTTCCTTGTCGGGCTTTGCTGGTCTTGGTCAAACAGGCGAATTTAGTATCAATGGCCAGCGCCCGGAATCAAACTATTACACGGTTGACGGTGTAAGCGCCAACGTTGCAGTCGCTGCGGGCGTCCAGATGGCTGGAGGGGCGGGACCTAGCGGTTCCATTCCAGCTGCGACGGCCTTGGGAACGACCCAAGCTCTGGTGTCCGTAGACGATCTCCAGGAATTTCGAGTGCAAAGCTCGACCTACTCTGCAGAGTATGGGCGAAATCCTGGAGGTCAGTTCACCTTCGAAACGAAATCCGGTACCAATCAATGGCACGGCACCGCATTCGAATACGTGCGAAATGGCGCTTTCGACGCTAACGACTGGTTCAACAACTACTTTGGCTTAAAGGAACCTGCCCTTCGGCAGAATGATTTCGGCGGCACACTGGGCGGACCGGTCAAAGTTCCCGCCTTGTATAACGGAAGAGACAAGACATTCTTCTTTGTTTCGTACGAAGGGCTGCGCTTGGCTGCACCGCAGGCGGCCACAGTCAACTTCGTGCCCGATGCTACCCTGCGATCATCTGCGCCTGCGTCTCTTGGTCAGGCACTGAACGCATTTCCCATGGCCAACGGCCCTGAAGTTTTCGTGCCGTGCGATCCCGCAACGGATCCGACTTGTCCGCCCACAGGCCGGAAGCAAGACGGCTTAGCAGAATACATTGCGAGCTGGTCTAATCCGGCATCCCTAAATTCCACCAGCGTCCGGCTCGATCATGTTGTGAACGATAAATTGAGCCTTTTCTTCAGGTTCAGTGACACAGCCTCCAGTTCGACAACTCGGGGAACGGCGGGTCTGGCCCCCACGATAAACGAAACCTCAGCCTATACTTTTCGGACCTACACTGCTAGTGCCAGCAGCGTTTTCTCAAGCCGCCTGAGAAATGAATTTCGCCTCAATTACAGCTCCAACGTGACAACAGGTGGCCATTCCGTCGATGCGTTTGGGGGCAGCACGCCGATCGATCTAGCACACCTTGCGGGAGTCGGTGCTAAATCGGATGTCCAAGTTGGTCTCATTTACGACGGGTTTCAGATTTTCCTTGACCAGTACCAGCAGTCCGGTGCCCAGAGGCAGTGGAACTTGGTGGATGCGGTGAGTCTCTCTTTGGGGCGCCACCAGTTCAAATTTGGTGTTGATTATCGCAGACTGGAGCCGATTGCGACTCCGTCTAATCCCAATGTGGGGTACTTCTATTTCGATGAAGCTTCCGCCCAGACGAACAGCGCGGTCACAGATGTGTTCGCTTACGCACCGGCTTACCCGCTCTATACGAACTTCTCAGCGTTTGCGCAGGATGAGTGGAGAGTGTCGCAACATGTAAGCCTCTCCTTCGGGCTCCGTTGGGAAGTAAATCCGGCACCGGGCGTCACGCAAGGATTGAAGCCCTACACGGTTCAAGGGACAGGTCCCGATAATTGGGCGCTGGCGCCGCAGGGCACACCGCTCTGGCAGACTTCACGGTACAACTTTGCGCCCCGCCTGGGTGTTGCGTACACGCTTCATGAAGCACCCGGCCACGAGACGGTTGTGCGTGGCGGGGGCGGCGTTTTCTTCGATACTGGTCAGCAGTTGGGGTCGGCAAGCTTTTTCAATGGGCCAGGATATAGTGCGGAATCAGGGTTTCAACCTGGATCGTTTCCAGTTCTCCCGGCAGTTCCTGTCATCGTAAATCCTCCTCTGGCAGGTTCGTACTCTCCATATGGTTTTGCCGCGCATTTACAACTGCCGTACACTCTGCAGTGGAACGCCAGCATCGAGCAGGCAATGGGCAAATCACAGGCTTTGACCATCTCC
>PLIO01000160.1 GCA_003140075.1 Acidobacteriaceae bacterium
ATGTTGTCGCCTTCGCGGTAGAATCGTTTTAGGGTTGCGTCATTGGAATCGACCAGAGCGACCACGATGTCGCCGTTGTGCGCCGTCTTCAGCTTCTCCACCAGAACGTAGTCGCCGTCGAGGATGGCCTCGTCCTGCATGGAATCGCCGCGCACTTCGAGCACGAAAACTTCTTTCGAGCGAACGAAATCGGCCAGCGAAATCGTCTGATTGTCTTGCACCGCTTCGATGGGCTGGCCGGCGGCGATGCGCCCCAGCAGCGGCAGCACCAGGCCGGTATTCACGCTCATGGCCTGCTTGAGGCGTCCTTTGGGCGGGAGCAGATCGATGGACCGGCTGCGGTTGTAGTCGCGGGTGAGCAGTCCCTTTTTCTCCAGGTTGGTGATGTGCTTGTGCACCGTGGCCAGTGAGTTCAGGTCGAGCCCGTTGCCGATCTCTTCAAACGACGGAGAGTAACCATGCTCCGCCACGAAGCGGGAGATGAAGTCGTACACTTCGCGCTGCCTGCGTGTAATCGCCATGTGGGATATTGTTGGCGAATATAAGGCGAATGTCAAGCAGAATCAGCTGCAAGCTCCTAGCTTCTGGCCGCGGCTCGTTTGGAGCGGACGCTCTGTCCGTTTCTTTTGACTCTTGTCGCCCGCATGATTCGCTTCATTCGCGCAGTTTTCTGGGGAGGGTTAGATGTCACAGACGAGGAGCGGCCTCGTAGTGACGTCTTCTGTGTGGGAGTCTCGGCGATCTGTGGTGATGACGATGCCCGCTTCTCGCAAAAAAGGCGAGAGGCGGGGGACCGGGCGATGAGGTTATTTCACTGTGGTGACCTCGGCTGCGGGAACTCACCAAGGCCGCTGAAAGGTTTTAGGTATGAAGTTCGGCCACTCAGTTGGGCCGTTGTGCCCGTGGCATTGAAAGGGCGGCACCGAGAAATCAGGGCCCCTGACGAGGAAGTATATGGATGTCTCTCCCTTCTGCATTTGCCTGACCTGACGTGTGAAATCCTCCGGATCCTGCCAGTCCGGCGACCCGGATATTTTGCCGTGTCTAGAGTCCCCGTGTTCCCAGTAGTTGCGCTCCGTTGTTTCTAGGGCCGCTGGTCCCCCGCCAAAACTAGCCGTACTGAACAATGCATCTTCCTGCTCCGCACTCATCTGAGGACGGACACGGATATAGGCCCAAACGGTTGCTCCTGGAAGAATTTGTTTTCCAAGGTTGGTCGTGTTGTAACTCACGGCTGCGTCGTCGGGGGAGTGTGGGTCGAACCGAATACTGAAAGGGATAGATCGTAGGTATCCAGTAGCGTCCGGGTCGGCCAGCTTTGCATGACCGGGTGAGCTGCGACTGCCGGATGGCTTTCCGAGCCGCCGAATCCGGATTGGATACGTTACGGTTTCAGATGCAGCTTCCGTTACGTCGTCTGCCCTGTAACCACTCTTTTGAATGTGAATCCTGACGTCGTCTCCGGGCTTCACCCCGTCACGCAGTTCAAGGACAAAAAAACCGTTCGCGTCTGTAGTTGCGTCATGTCTGGCCAGGACCGAACTGATTGAGACTCCTGCCACGTCCCTGTGCGTAGTTGCGTCTGTGATCTGGCCACGAACATGCAAGATTGTCCCTTGCTGCGCCGCAAGGCACAGCGTCAACAGTAAAGGCAGGAGGGAACTTACTATCAGCTTATTCACATTTGTTTAAGTTGGACGATTAGGGTTTCCGTGGGCGTTGTTGTTTCATCGCGAGGTGCGTAGCCCGTCTTTACCACGTGGAGACGCACCGTCCCGTCGCTCGGCAGTGGCGGCTGAAGGTTAACTCGGAAGTTGCCATTGTCTTCCGTCACGTCCGTCTCAGCTCGGCCCACAATCGAGATCGATGCTTGTCCGATGCCTAGATTTGTTCTTTGGTCAACGACACGTCCGGCAATGGTAAGGTTGGTCCTAGACGCACGGGGCGAGTCGGATCTTCACCAAGACGGGTTCAAGATCGCCGTGAGAACTGCTGCAAGAACGACCGCCGCCGCGCCAATTACTGCAACCTTGACTCCTGAGTCTCTGTCTGCCATGGCTTACGGCTAAGTTTAGCATCCCAAAGAACGGGAAAGGCACGAGCCGCGTGCCCCATGTTCCGCGTTCTTTGCGAAACGTGGGATTCCACGGCGACTGATAAGATCGTAGCAATCGACTCGTCGCTTCGAGGGACTTGAGTGGCAAACCGAAGACAATCACCAAAGGCCTTGCGCACGCGGGCGGCGGCAGGAACCCACCCCAAGGGCGTCAAGGAATTTCTCATGGCCCTCGCGCCAGAAGAGAAAACTCTCGCCGCGATTCGCGCCACGGCCCGGAGGAAAGGCAAGAGCAAACTTTCGGCCCGCGAGATCGACCGCGAAATCCGGACATATCGGCGTGAGCGAGAGTTCTAGCAGTTCCCGCCGGCCCCTGCGGTAGGTTCCGGATATCCGCACCCGCCTTGTGACATCTAACCTTGCTCCCCACCCCAAAATCAGCTCATCATGGTCAAGGCGGAGGCGGTACAGCCTGCCCGGGCGATATCGGTCGTAAGTCATTTGTTCTCTATATTTTACCTCTAAGTCATTTGCAATCCATATTTTGCGCGCACTCTTTTGCAGACCCCGCGCCCCGCAAGGCATTCAGAGTGGGGTAGGGAGGGGGATACCTCCAACGAGAATAGAAATTCCGACTTCGGATATACCCTCAATGATCGGTCGCAAGTTTATCTGAGCAGGAATCTACAGGGCAGTTCAACGAGCAAAAGTCAAAGGCAACGGACAGGGCCTGCCCGGAGCGAAGCCGAAGGGAATGTCCGTTCCACGAACTTGCCGGGCTTCGCCCGGCGGACAGCCGAGGGTGGCTTTCTCCACATAACCATTTAAGCGATGAGCTTGGACCTGGAGTTGGAAGGATTGATCTCCTGCGGCGGGTTGGAGCGTGAAGCTGGCAGCGATGTTTCAATCTTCGCATCCGGGATCGGCTTCGGTTTCGCGGTTCGCTCTTCGAATAGTAGGCGGCGTAGGGAGCGGAGGTCGTTGAGGATGCGGCGGCTTTTGTTCATGTGGAGTTCGAGCTTCTCCATGCTGTAGAGCGCGGTGCGGAGGGCATCCAGGTGGCGGGGCGAGTCTCCGTTCGATTCCCTTTGAATGTCGGCTTCGACATCTTTCTTGGCCTCACGAACGGTTTCGGCTAATAGCGCGACGAACTCATGGGCGCTCTCGATGCTGTCAAAGGGACTTGCGGATTTGAAACTCATGGGGGAGTCTCCCTACCGTTGATTAACGGGCGCGGGCACTTAACGAGAGCAGTATAGCTCGAATGTCTGTAGCGTGCAGCCCGTACGATACCGTAGCCCTATAGGTAAAGGCGGATAGTAAGGTCTCCACGACTCTCAGGTGCTTAGGCCCTTAGTCATTAGAAAGCACTCATCCCCGCGCTGGAGGTGCCGGGACACATAAAATCCCAGTTTTTTTACCCTAGGTTGGACTTCAAATCACGGGGATTTTGGGGTAGGCTTAGTCCGTTGTTTAAGGAGGACATTATGGCGCAGAACACTCCGGTTGAGATGGTGCGAAACGCTTCGACGGGTTCTATATTGTGGGGAGTTTTGCTGATTGTGTTGGGCATGCTGGCGGTGGGTTCGCCGTTTCTTGCCGCAGTGGCGGTCAGCGCAGCGGTGGCGTGGCTGATTGTTTTGGCGGGCGTCGTGCACTTGATGCTGGCTTTTCGGGCGCATGGAGCGGGGAGCGTGATCTGGAAGGTGCTGGTGGGGATTGCCTATCTGTGTTTCGGCGGATATTTGATTGTGCATCCCCTACTGGGCGTGGCGTCGCTCACATTTGCGCTGGCGTTGTTGTTTCTGATTGAAGGTATGCTGAACATCGTTTTGTTTTTCAAGATGCGTTCGGTGCACGGGTCGAGCTGGGTGCTGGTGGACGGGATCATTACGCTGCTGCTGGGGTTGATGATCTACATGCAATGGCCGTCGAGTTCAGCATGGGCGATTGGCACGCTGGTGGGCATTAGCCTGATCTTCAGCGGAGTGGCGCGGGTGATGATGTCGTTGGCAGTGCGCAAGGGGACGAGTGAAGCATCGCCATCGTCGTTAGCGGCTTAGGCGAGGCCGAAGGCAACATCGAAGCGACGTCCACCTCTTAGGATCAAAAGCAAAGGCAACGGACAGAGCCTGCCCTGAGCTTGCCGAAGGGCGTGTCCGTTCCACATGGGTGGCGTCGCTTGGCTCCGCGGACAGCCCCTGCGACTTCGCTCAGGGCAAGCTTGGGCGGCTGTCCCCACATGAGCCTTCCCTCATACAAGCGGAGCCATCCGAAACTTCTGTTCGATTCGTAACTCTAATACTGGGAGCGGTGGTGAATGCAATTCGGAGGAATTATGTCCAAAGTGTCAATTCGGATGTTCGCAATGATTCTTACGGTGCTCGCGGGGACGCTTGCTTGCCAGGCTGGAAACGGCACGAGTGAGGCGGTGCCTGCGCCCGCGGTGGATGAGGCGAAGTTTGCGGCTGCGGGAAAGCAGACGGCGGTGGTGGCGGGCGGATGCTTCTGGGGAGTGCAGGCGGTGTTTCAACATGTGAAGGGCGTGATCAGCGCAACCTCGGGATACTCGGGCGGGACGGTGAAGAATCCCGATTACGAGACGGTGAGCGGCGGGCAGAGCGGACACGCCGAGTCGGTGCAGATTGTTTACGATCCGTCGAAGGTGACCTATGGAGAGTTGCTGCGGGTGTTCTTCTCGGTGGCTCTCGATCCGACGGAGGTGAACCGGCAGGGGCCGGACGAAGGCACGCAGTACCGATCGGTAATTTTCTATGGCAATGACGAGCAGAAGCACATTGCCGAGGCTTACATTGCGCAGCTCGAACAGGCGAAGATTTTTCGGCGGGCGATTGCGACGCAGGTGGCGGCGTTGAACGTGTTTTATCCGGCGGAGGGGTATCACCAGAATTATGCGACGGTGCATCCGAACGATCCTTACATCATGTTCAACGATGCGCCGAAGGTGGCCAATTTGAGGAAGGAATTTCCGGATTTATATAACGGTAAGGTAGATTTTGGAAGCCCTCAGGAGCTGAAACCCTGAATCGGGAGGGGATCTGGATCGCAGCGCTGAAAGCGCTGCTCCACCCAAAATCGTTGGCTCTGCACTTACGGCATCAGGAGAGGGTTATGTTTGAGTCAGATCGCGGAGATAGCGAAGTGAATCTGGGGCGGCGTGTTTTTCTAGCCGGCGTGGGAGCGGCGCTGGGAGGCGTGGCGTTATGGTCGCTGCGCAGGCCGCGGGTAATTGAAGCCGCGGCGAAGTCGGAGCCGGGAGAAGTGACGATTGTGCAATTCTCCGACGATGGGAAGCGGTTGGCAAAGGTGAAGATAGCACGCGTGGTAAAGACAGAAAACGAATGGAGAAAACAACTTCCGTCAGGAGTGTTTGAGATCACGCGGCACGCGGACACCGAACTGGCCTACACTGGGAAGCTTTTGAATGAGCACGGGAAGGGTGTCTTCCGCTGCATTTGCTGCGACAACGCCCTGTTCAGTTCCACGACGAAGTTTGACTCGGGAACGGGCTGGCCGAGCTTCTGGGAGCCGATCACGAAAGAAAACGTGCAGGAGATTTCCGACTTGAGCATCGGCATGGAACGGACGGCGGTGTCGTGCACGGAATGCGATGCGCACCTGGGGCACGTATTCGATGACGGCCCGAAGCCGACGGGGCTGCGTTATTGCATGAATTCGGCGTCCCTGCGCTTTGCGAAGGCGACGTAGTCGGCAGTGGAAGACGCAGGGCAGCAGTAGAATGGGAGGCATGAATTCCAGCCTCCCGGTTTTTCGTGAGCCGACCCCGCTTGAGAAAATCTTTAACCGCGTCTTTGGATTTCTGGTCGGCGCCGGTCTCGGTTTTTCCCACAACTATCTGCTGCGAGTGCGCGGACGCAAGAGCGGCAAACTGTATTCAACTCCCATCGACCTTCTGGATCAGAATGGCCAGCGATTCCTGGTTGCGCCGCGTGGGCGCACGCAATGGGTGCGCAATGCGGAGGCCGCTGGTGAAGTTACGCTGAAGAAGGGAAGTTCAGCGCAGAGATTCCGGCTGCGACCGGTTGGCGATGCCGAGAAGCCGGAAATTCTCAAGGCCTATCTTGATACTTTCAAGCGCGAGGTGCAGCGCTACTTCCCGGTGGCTGCGGGTTCGCCGGTAGGGGGCTTTGTCGAGTTGACGGGGAGTTATCCGGTGTTTGAGCTGCTGGCGGGGTAGTACCAACAAAAATTGGAGGACGGGCCGTGGGTCCGTCTCTCCATTTTTTTTGTTCAACCCGAGGGGGTTTGAGGTTCGATGATGGTTATTTTTTATTGCCGCCCTGGTTGGCGCCGACTGTGCTTTTCTGCGTGACGGTGTCCGAAGGTTGCGGACTGGCCTTCGGCTTGGCTTGCTGTTGCTGGGCTTGCTGTGGCTGAGGTTTGGTGGCTGCCGCTTTCGCGGCTTCGTTGGCTTGGCTGGCGTGGGTAGAGCTAATTTGGTTCACCATATGGAAAGGAGATCGGCTGGGCCGGTGCTTGACTTTAGGGAATTAGGCGGGGCGGAGCAATCTTTGGTAATGGTTACCGGGGAAAGCCTAAAATCAGGTGGGGGCCGGCCTAGCCCTCGATCCTTGTAACCGTGGAGGGTCAGAGTCAAAGTCAAAGTCAAAGGCGACGGACAGGAGTGTCCGTCTCACACGGGCGGCTATTCCAGGACGCTGTCGTCGAGCTTTTTGCGTTCCCAGTCGGCGGCGGCTTGCACGAAGGCGAGGATTAGAGGATGCGGTTTCTTTTCCGTGGAGGACAGTTGGGGCTGGAACAGTGTGGCGATGAAGAAGCGATGAGTGGGCGATTCGATGGCGCGGATTTCGCCTTTTTCGCCGCGGGCAACAACGGGGAATCCGGCTTCCATGGTGGCCCATTCGTACTCGGGGTTGACCTCGAAGTTGCAGAAGAATTCCTCGGTCACGATCTCTTTTTCTTTGCCGTAGAACGATTGCAGATAGGAGCCGGGGCGGAGGCGGATTTCGGGCACCATTCCGGACAGCTTTGGTGCGTCGCCCAGGCGGCCGGTTACGGCGCAGGCCACAGGATAGATCACGATGTTCTTCGATCCCGAATTATTTTCGGCGCTGTCGGCGTCTTTGATGCCGAGGACGTTGCGGGCGAATTCGATCAGAGCGTACTGAAAGCCTCCGCAGGTGCCGAGAAAGGGCCAGTCGCGGCGGCGGGCGAACTCGATGCCTTTGAGCATGCCATCGAAACTTTTGTAAGGACTGCCAGGCGAGGCCCAGAGACCGTCGAAGGTTTCGAGAGTTTTCTCTGCGACGGAGGCGGTTAGGGACGGTGTGGAAATCCACTCGGACTCGATCTTCAAATCCAGTTTGCGGGCAGCGTGTTGCAGTGAGTCGCTGGTGGCATGGTGAGAACGGAACTCAGAATTAAAGTCACCAAGGATTCCGATGCGAACGGCGTTGCTCACGCGAGCAATTGTACTAGAGCCACCATGGTGGATTGGAGGGCGGCGGTTAGAGGTGTGGTGCGGGTAGCTAGAGCGAATGCGTGAGGGCGAGCAGGCCGTAGAGACAGAGCAGTGAGAGCGCGGGACCACCCCAGATCATCAGAGTGCACTTCCATCCGAGGGAGCGGGCGGGCTCCCGCTGGCTGCGCGCCGAGATCAGAAAGGTTGAGTTGCTTTTTCCCTTCTTCAAGACGACGGGCGGACGCGGGTCGAAGCCCTCGACGGGCGTGAGCTGGCCGCCAGCGGAAGAACCATTTGCACCCGGATTGGTGGTGACCGCCGAATCTGTGACCTCGGCCTCTGCCCACGCCGCCGGGTTTGAGACGCCCGCTCTCATGAGGGCGGCGGCGATTTTCTGTTGCTGCGTCATGTCCGCCACGTTTGGCGGAGGTGTGTCCGGAGAAAGCCGCAGGACTTGAGTCGACGCGGCGTGGATCGACTCTTCACGCATCAACTTGTCAAAAGCCGAACCGGCAAAGCCTGATTGGTGGAGATTCCCACCGAACAGGCGCTCGCTGACAGAGCGCTCTTCAACCGGAGCGGGGTCGCCGCTGGTCGTCACCAACGATAGATCAGTGCTGCCAGGGTCGGATTGTGAGGGGGGCAGAGACAGTGGCAGGTCGAGGGTGAGAGTGTGGTGCCTCTCATCGGGGATGGGCTGAGGGGTAAGTTCGATCCCCGGATTTTCGTCGATCGTTCCGAACACGAAAAGCGAGGTCTTGGGCTTGATGCAAAACTCTTCGACTTTGATCTTGTTGGTGGTGCTGACGCCGTGGCGCAGCAGAAGCATGCGAACGGATGGGGGAACTTCTTCTTTCGCGGTAAAGAGAGAATCGGAGAATTCCTGCTGGAAATCGCGATGCAGGTCGAGTTCGGCGCCGCGCGGGTCGACCATTACCTTGCCGGTGTTGTCGTCGAGAAAAAAGGGCACGTGCATGCACTCGGCCGCTACTTTGACCCACTCATTCTTTCTGCCGTTGCGTTTCCACTCCCAGACGACGCTGCGGTAGTAGTAACAGGGGCGTTCGGTGATGGGCGCGACCACGGTGTACGGCCCCACGGCGAGACCGCTGAGCTTGACCATGCCCAGGGATGCACTGCGAATCTTGGAGACTGGCGTGTCAAGTATGACGTGCCGGCGCTGGAGACGACGGAAGCCGTTGAAGAAGAGATAGATCCCGGCGCAGAGTCCGATGACGCAACCGGCAATGGGGAGGATGTCCTGCGAACGAAGAAGTAGGGCAGAGAGGATCACTCGTTGAGTCCGTGGGGCGCGGGATTTGGGGACGCGCTGTAACGAGGCTAGTGGAGCGGGTGCGCGGCTGGCAGCAGAAAAGGGTGATGCGGGCTTACGTTGGTAATCGAGCGCAGGGGCGTCTTAGTCCGCTAGAAAGTCCCGGGTGGGATCAAAGCTTCTCTACTGAGAAGGAGAACCACGCCTACGTTTCAGCAGGAAATACGAGACCGTGAGTGCCGCGAAGAAGACGAATCCGCCGATTTCGTTGATGCGGGTTGAGAAGAGAGTGTGGAGGACGGTGGCGGATGCCAGGACGAATCCTATCATCGATCCCCACATACCCAGTGGAGACCGCATAGGGAGGGCTGCCACTTGTTGTGCCGTGAGCCGCCAGCGAAAGCTCACGTGAGCCGCCAGGGATACAACCCAGGAGAAGATCAGGCCTGAGAATGCGGCTCCCATGATGTAGAGGAAGGCTTGTTTCGGGGCCCAGTTTTCGATGATGAGCGCGGTGACGATGCCGTAGGACGAGACAAGTAAAGCCAGGCGGGGCGAACCGGAGTGGTTTAGTTTGCCGAGGCGCGCGGGAGCCCATCCGGTGCGGCCCATGGAGAACAGCAGGCGGGAGGCGACGTAAAGTTTAGCGTTGGCTCCGGAAAGCGCGGCGGTGAGAACGACAAAGTTCATAAAGTAGGCTGCGGCCGGGACCTTCGCCAACCGGAGCACGCTGACGAACGGGCTCTCGGAGACCCCGGCGTGGTTCCAGGGCATGACGCCGACGAGCACGGCGATGGCGCCAAGGTAGACCCCTGCCAACAGGAAAAAAGTGAGCCGGGCGGCGCGGGGAATGTCTTTCGAAGAACGCGATTCGCCGGTGGTGACGGCGAGCATCTCTACGCCGCCGAAGGCGTAGATGGCCCAGAATACCGCCAATAGAGGTGCGATTGGACCTTTGGGCAGGAATCCGCCGTGGACCGTGTATTGCGGGGCTACGCGGCCGCCGAGGAGCAGGGCCGCACCGGCCAGGATGAAGGCGACGATGGTCGAGAACTTGATCATGGAGAACCAAAACTCGAAGCGTCCAAAGGCGTGTACGCTGCGCAGGTTGACCAGGAGAAGTACCGCCGAGAATAAGATGACCCAGACTTCGCCGCGGACGGCGGGAAGCCAGTAGGCCATGTAGGCGGCGGAGGCGGTGAGTTCGGCTCCAATGGAGAAGGCGATGGCAGCCCAGTAGGCGGCACGGCATAGAAATCCCAGATATTGATTGAGATAGAGTTCGCCGTACAGGCCGAAGGATCCGGCGGCGGGGTGCATGCTGGAAAGTTCGCCCAGAGCCATGGAGACCGTGTATGTGATGAAGGCGGCAACGACATAGCTGAGGATCACGCTGGGGCCGGCCATCTCGAGCGCCGCGGCGGAGCCGAGGAGAAGTCCGGTGCCGATGGAGCCCCCGACGGCGACCATGGTCATTTGGCCGACGGTGAGTTGATGGTGGAGGCCTTGTTCGTGAGCTTGTTCCGAAGCGAGTTCGGACGTGGGGGGCTGACGCATGGGGGCACGATAACAAAAAAGGATGGGATCGACCAAATGCGAGGACTAAGGTGCTTTGGGTCCTCAACGCAAGAATCTTAAACACAGGGGGTACAGGGTTTCACAAGGGGATGGAAGATTGACGCGGGTGACTTTCGTAATCGCTGGCGGGGCTTACGGATTGCTGGGTCTGGAGGCGACTCCTAGAATCGAAGGCAGCAGTAGTCCGCCCAAGACCGACCCATGCCCGAGATCACAAAGCGCGTTGACCGAGCCGAGCTAGCCCGGCGTATCGAGCGCGCGGAAAAACTTCTGCAGAAGGGGAAAGCCTCCGAAGCGCTGGAAGAGTATCTGTCGGTCTTGCGCGACGATCCGGAAAACGACACGGTGCGGCAACTCGCGGCCGATTTGTGCTTATCGCAGAACCGGGGCGGTGACGCTGTGGCATTGCTGGGCGAGCTGTTTGAGCGGCAGGTGAATGCGGGAGACGCTACCCGGGCCAGTTTGACCTATAAGAAGCTGGCGCGGCATAGCAGCCCGACTTGGGAGCAGAAATTCCGCTTTGGACAACTGCTGGAAGGATCGAACAAGAAACTGGCGGTGGGCACGTATGAATCGGCTTTGAGCGATCTGGCGAAGCTGGGGGATAACAAGGGTGCGTTGCAAGTATTAGGACGGTTAGTGGAACTGGAGCCGATCCAGGCAAATTTCCTGCGGGTTGCGGAACTGTCGTCGGAACTTGGGGAAAGCAAGGCTGCGGCGGCGGCATTCAAGCGGGTAGCGCAGATTGTAGCCGGGGCAGGCAACGATCCGGCGCAGTGGTATGAGCGCGCCTACCAGGAAGATTCATCGGACGAGGAGATTACGCTGGCCTATGGAACCTGCCTGCTGGGGCAGGGCCAGGTGGGTGCTGCGATCTTCATCCTGGAATCGCAGGTGAATGCGGGGAAGGCTTCGCCGCAGTTGAGGGATATTTATGCGGAGGCGCTGCTGGCGGCTGGCCGGTATGCCGACGCCGAGCCGCTGGTGTGGCAACTCTTTGAACAGAACCCCAACCGGATGCAGCAGGTGACGGCCCTGATCGGGCAGCTGGTGGATGCGGAGCAGGATGCGGCGGCGGTATCGCTGGCGCGCAAGCTGGGGCAGTTTCAGGCGAAGCGCGGCGAGCGGCGGCAGTTTGTCGCCGTGATGCAGGAGATTACGGCGGCGCGGCGGGCTGCGCCGGAGATGCTGGAGTTTCTGAGCGAACTGTTCAACGCGTCGAACCGGGAAGGCGATTATTGTCAGACCCTGCTGAAGCTTTTCGATCTGTATTGCAGCACGGGAGACTTCGCCAAAGCCGCCGAGTGTCTGGACCGGGCCGCGGAGGTAGACGCTTACGAATCCGGCCACACCAAGCGGCTGGAGATGTTGAAAGGCAAGATCGACGAGGCGAAGTATCAGGCGATCGCTTCGCGGTTCACACCGGTGAGCAGGGCGGCGGCTGAACCTGCGCAGGAGCACGAGGCGACGCTGGGAGCCTCGACGCTGCAGGACCTGATGTTGCAGGCGGAAATTCTGGTGCAGTACGGCATGCGCAACAAAGCGGTGGAGCGGCTGCAGCGGATTCAGGAACTGTTTCCGCGGGAAGAAGAGCGCAACGAGGACTTGCAGAGGCTTTATCTGGCGGCCGGAGTCGCGCCGAGCTATGCGGGGTCCGCGCCGCTGCCGGGGGTGGCTTCTGTCGCCGCGCCACCAACCGGCGCGCCTCCGGCCGCGGCGGTAGATCCGGCGGCGGAGATGCGCAACGTAACCCGGGTGGCGGAGATCACGAGAAAACTGTATCACCAGACCACGGCGGCCGCGGTGCTCACGACGGCGGTGAACGAGATTGGCGGGCACTGGGAAGTATCGCGTTGCCTGGCGGTGATGTGCACGCCGGGTTCGCCGCCGACCGCGGTCGAGCAATTCTGCGGCAAGGGAGTGAAGGAAGGAAGTTCGGCGGCCATCAAGGAAGTGATGTGCGCGCTGCAGAATCTATCGCTGGCGTCTTCGTCCGAGGAATCTGTACCTTCGGGCGAACCCATTCTGATCGCTGACGCGCAGAAAGGCTCAGAGTTGCAGGGGGTGCGCAAGTCGGTGACGGAACTGGGTGCGACGGCGGTGCTGGCGCTGCCGCTGAGCAATGGGGAAGATTCCGTGGGAGTGCTGGCATTGCTGCACAACAAGCCGCGAGTCTGGCCGCAAACTGATGCGGTGGTGCTGAAGACGCTGGCCGATCAGATGGTGATCGCACTGAATAATGCGGGCTTGCGGCGGCTGGTGAAGAACCTGTCGGTAACGGAAGAAAAGTCGGGACTGTTGAAGCGGAGTTCTTATCTGGATTTGCTGCTGGCGGAGAGCAAGCGGGCGGCACAAAATGCGTCCCCGCTTTCGGTGCTGCTGTTGCAGTTCGGGAGGAGCGCGGCACTGATCAGAGAGTATGGCGAGGCCGCGGTGGAACTTGCGATGGGAAAAATTGGGCAACAGTTTGCCGCCAACATCCGGACCAACGATCTGGCGTTCCGTTACGACACAACGACCATCGCAATCATTCTTGGCGACACAGCGGAAAAGGAAGCGATGATGGCGATCGAAAAATTGCGCAAGGTAATCGCCGAAGTGCGGCTCTCCGGCAAGGATGGGTCTGGCAAGGGGCAGTCGCTGGAGTTCTCTGCCGGACTGGCGGAGGCGGTGGTGCGGGAGAGTTACGATCCTGTCGACATTGTGACGGAAGTGATCAACCGTGCCGAATTTGCGCTGGCGACTTCGGCGGCGCAGGGGCCGGGGAAGGTTGTGGCGCTGGGAGCGGCCCTGGCAGCGGGGGCCGTGGCGTAAGGGATCTAGAATCCACCACGGAGACACCGAGTCACGGAGAAAACCGATTTGGGATTTGGGTTTCCTGGCAATTGATTTGTTTTCCCTCCAGAGAGTCACTCGTGTGATTTTTTCAGTAGACTTTTCATCCCCAGGATTTGAGAGCTGATTTTCTTGAGTCGGTTTTTCTCCGTGCCTCCGTGTCTCCATGGTGGGTCTTCGCCTGTGGTCAAATCTGCTTCTGCGCTGCTACACTAACCAGTTTTGCTATCGCTTTCGAGTCGCTCTGAGCGTAGGGTTTTCAGGAAAATCATGTTGAAACCGGGCGATATCGCGATTGTGAGCGGGGCGCGCACGCCCTTTGGCCGCTACTGCGGCAAGTTGAAAGACTTCACGGCGCAGGAGTTGGGCGCGGTTGCGGCCAAGGGGGCGATTGAGAGGTCGGGGATCGATCCAAAAGAATTTGATCACGCGGTGTTTGGGAATGCGCAGCAGACATCGGGCGACGCGCTATATGGGGCGCGGCATGTGGGATTGCGCGCGGGATTGCCGATTGAGACTCCGGCGCT
>PLIO01000119.1 GCA_003140075.1 Acidobacteriaceae bacterium
TCAAAAGCCTGGGCCACCCGCCAACGCAAGAACCTCCGACAGCAAAACTTCGCCCAAAAGCTCGCCCGCTGCCTCGGCGCTGTTCGCGTCCGGCGCAAGCAACCGCGCCCGGACCCACTCCGACAGAGTCAGATTCTCCGCGCGCGCCCGCGCCTCAAGCGCCGCGTACTCCTCGTCGCTGACCTTGGTGCCTACCGATTTTGTTCGCAGAGAAGCCTTCACCATGCCTCACTCCCTCGCCTTGTAGTTGTTCAACCCCGCAACCATCCGCGTGATGTACTCCCGCACCGCCTCTGATCTGCGCAAGCGCGGGCGCTCGTTGGACGCTGGCGGCGACGCTTTTGTTGGCTCCGGTTGGCTGGCCGGGAACTGCTTCCCCTGGTCCATGGATTCCTCCGCGTTCGTGGCTGCGCAAGGCGGTTTTCCGCTAAGGGTAGGAAAATCATCTAGTTACCCGACAGCAACCGGCGCGTGTTTATAGAATAGACCGGATCACGCCATTTTTACTTTTAGTCGCTTGTTTTCTTATGGTTCGCGCTCAGTAACCTGTAAACACCTTATTTTTAGAGAGTCTTCCTTTTAGATGCTTGATTATAAAGTGGTTCCCGCACAGTAACCGAAGGTTACTGTGCAGCTCCCATTCTGGGGTGATGTGTCCTCCTAAATCCGATGCGAAGCAGCGTCGTCTTCTGCCCATTGTGCCGAGGATGCCAACGGAGACCCCAGACGCCAACAAGCCGCCCCGTAGAGCGGCTTGCTGGCGGTTCAGAGTACGCGCTATGGAACCTGATAGACAGCCAACTGCGAGTCCAGCAAAACGGCTAGCCGCTTTCCATCCCGAGACAGTGCGTAGGAATATACCTGTGTACTCAAGGGCACCTTCACTGTCAGCAGAGCCGTGCCGGTGTGCATGTCCAGAAGCACGATGTCCCGGCCAACGAACTTGCCAGACATATCGAGCGATGGATGCCTGCCTTTCGCCTCGATCAGTTCCTCGACCACACGCAGGGACTGAGGGGACACGACGGGATACCTGCGATCCAAAACAGCTCGGTCGATATAAGCATCTTTGGGCGGTTTATATGCCGCAGTGGAAACACCATCTTTGCCGATAATCTCCAACGGGCTGTCGCCCTTTAGACTCGTGTAGATTATGTGATCGTCGCCAAGCAGGTTGTAGCGCGTACATTCGAGCGTCGTCCACGGCTCATTCTTGCCCGTCTTCACATCCATTCGAGTGAGCTGCGTCTGATAGCAACTCTTCGTCTGCACTGTAATTGGAAAAATGACCGATTCGTCGCCGAAAAGGACTGGCTTCCATTTCACGCCTTCCGGCAGATCAAACGCTTTAAGCACTTGCAAATTCCCATTCCTGAGAACATGTATGTTGTTGTCTCGTGAACGGGTGTAGATCAAGGAGCGGTCTGGAGAAAACGCGGTCCCGATCCGCATACCTGTGGGATATTGCGCCATTTCTTTGCAATGGATATCGTAAGTGATAATTTTGTCCGCCGCATCAAGAGTAAAGCCTTCTGTGCGCTGAGCAAAAAGTCTCAGATATTCCCATTGCAGCGCGTCGGTGCCGCATTCAGCGAGCACACTGCCGGTCTGCGCTAGATGCAATATCTTCCCCTTGTACCCAGCAGAGGATTGATCGCGGGTTTGAAGTGCCTTCGACGCTTCTACAGGAAAAGCCACCCATAACGAACCGTCGTCGGAAAAGTCCATCGTTTGTGGAAGCGATGATCCATTCAAGACCCCTTGATCTACATGCCACCCGTGGCTCTGCAAATCAAGCTGAAATGCTTCCTGACGCGTTTGACCTAAACAATTCATAGCACCAACTAACAGGCAATAGAAAACCATTCTGCTCATCTTCATTGCTGAACACCTGCGTAAGAAAATGCAAAGTTTGGCCCCATCAGATGTCCATATCCAACGTCAACGATTGCGTGAAGCAACGTACCAACGGGGAATTTTGCTCCGTTGAAGTGATCTACATGGAGTGCGTCATTGTCATGATGCAGCGAAGTACTGAAACCCAAGCGATGTGTGGGAGGAGTCAGACCTCCATGAGCGCCTGGATCGCCATCCGCTTCTCCCAGCGCTTTATTTAATGCAGACTGGAATTTATCGTCAGATTCGTCATAGTGACTGATTGGAAACGCGAAATTGCCGCCGTCCAGCTTTCCATCTGAGTCAATATGATCCGCTGCATCATTAGTACCGAGCAGCTTGTTCGTCCTATTCACGACGAGATCGTATTGGTGCTGCTCAGCCGTAGCATTTGGGTTGGTCGTCGCAGTGGAACTCGTGTTCTGCTGTTGGGCCGTATTTTGCGCCGGTTTCGCCGAGGGCGTCGTGTTCGCTGCTGCTACGGCCTGCGCCTGATCGTCATCCTCAACTCCCGTGGTAAGTTCGGCTGACTCCAGACCCGACGCGTCCCATCCGCCCCCGTTGCCACGTTGATACTCGGCATGCCCGACCGCATCAATTCTGCTTAGCGGCGCATTCTCCACGTAGATGTACAGATTCAGCGATTGCGGATCGCCGAAGTTGGCATACGGCACGGTCACCGGCTTCGCCGCCCAGTCCGGCGTCATGAACCGGCCCAGGCCGGAATCGTTGTAGCGGGCTCCAAAGTTATCCAGCCCGCTCTCCACATCCCGCTCTTTGCCGGTGAACTTGTAGTTCTGCGCCACCGGGGTTCCACAGTTGTCGTACTCTTCCGCGCCGTAAGGATAGTAATCGATGTCCTGCTCGCACGCCGTTCCCGTCGCGTTTTCGATTAAGCCATGCGAACCAAGGTGATCCGAAAAATAGTAGTGAACCGCTTGCGCGCTGTCCAGACGCGCCACGCGCTCGCCATTGAAGTAGATGTAGTGATTTTGCAAGCTCCCCGCCAAGTCGGTTTCCGTCAGCGGATCGGCACCTGCGCCTCTCCAGTAAAGTGTTCCCGTAGTAGTCCCAGTCGCACAGGTACCCGGCGTCGCGCCCTCCTGACACTTTTCCACGCGCTGGCCATCGGCATCGTAAATGTAAGAATACCCCGCCGTGGCAATCAACCGGTTCTCGGCATCGTAAGTATAGGTCGGCGTGAGTATGCCATGCGGGCAAGCCGCGTTCAAAATTAGATTCCCAGCCGCGTCATAACAATAACCGGAGAGCTGGTTCTTGGGATTTGCCGTGACGCCGACCAGCGCCTGATAGTACGCTTTGCCTGTAATCCCGGTACGGCCAATAAGGTTTCCCCAGGGGTCAATGTTGAAAGTCTCACCCCAGCTTGTGCTGCCGCTACCTGAGGACTGTCCACTGGCTATCCGATTCAGCGCGTCATACGTGTATTGTCCTGTCCTCCCAGTGACCAGGTTGTTCACAACCTGATAGACGTTGGGCGGGTGGCCCGGCTTTCCGT
>PLIO01000241.1 GCA_003140075.1 Acidobacteriaceae bacterium
TACTCGGTACTCGGTACTCGGTATTAAACCTTCACTCCCAGCGTCGCCACAAGCGTTTCCCCAATATCCGCCGGAGATTTTGCCACGCGGATGCCGGCCGCTTCCATGGCCTTGATCTTCTCCGCGGCTGTTCCCTTGCCGCCGGAGATGATCGCCCCGGCATGGCCCATGCGGCGTCCTGGTGGCGCGGTTTGACCGGCGATGAAGCCGACCACCGGCTTCTTCATGTGAGTCTTCACAAACTCCGCCGCGGTTTCCTCGGCATCGCCTCCAATTTCACCAATCATGATCACGGCTTCGGTCTCAGGATCACGATTGAACAGGTCGAGCGCATCCAGGAAGCTGGTTCCGATGATCGGATCGCCTCCAATCCCAATGGCGGTGGACTGTCCAACGCCGCGCTGCGTCAGCTGATGCACCGCCTCGTAAGTTAGCGTGCCCGAGCGCGACACGATGCCGACCGATCCCTCTTTGTGAATTGATCCCGGCATAATGCCGATCTTGCATTTGCCCGGCGAAATGATTCCTGGGCAGTTTGGCCCGATCAGCCGCGAGCGCCGGTTCTGCAGAAACTCCCACGCCTTGACCATGTCGAGCGTCGGTATGCCCTCGGTGATGCAAACGATAAGATCGACCTCGGCATCGGCTGCTTCCATAATCGCGTCGGCCGCAAACGGCGGCGGGACGAAAATCACGGTTGCGTCGGCGCCGGTTTTCTCCACGGCTTCCTGCACGGTGTTGAAAATCGGCCAGCCTTCGTGCGTGGTGCCGCCTTTACCGGGCGTCACTCCGCCCACAACCTGCGTTCCATAAGCTGCACAGGCCTTGGCATGGAAGGTGCCTTCGCGTCCCGTTAACCCTTGCACTACCAAGCGCGTTTCTTTATTAACCAGGATTGCCATAACTATGATTCCTCGTAATTGTCATCCTGAGGCGGGCGCTTTCAGCTCGCCGCTTATCGCCATTCCGTAGCGCCGTGAACTCCGCGCGCCGCCGCCACCACTTTGTCGGCTGCATCTTTCATGGTGTCGGTCACCACGAAGTTGAAGCCAGAATTCATCAGGATCTTCTTGCCTTCGTCCACGTTCGTACCTTCCAGCCGGAGCACTACGGGAAGCTTGATGTTGGTCTTCTTCGCCGCTTCCACCACCCCGGTGGCCAGCGTATCCACGCGCAGAATGCCGCCAAAAATGTTGATCAGCACTGCCTTTACGCTCTTGTCGCTCAACAGGATTTCGAACGCGTGCGCTACTTGCTCGGCGCTGGCCCCGCCGCCCACGTCGAGAAAGTTCGCGGGCATGCCGCCGGCGTACTTAATGATGTCCATCGTCGCCATTGCCAGTCCGGCCCCGTTCACCATGCAGCCCACGCTGCCGTCGAGCTTGATGTAATTCAGGCTGTACTTCGAGGCCTCAACCTCAAGCGGATCTTCCTCCGTAATGTCGCGCAGTTCGCGAATATCGGGATGGCGGAACAGCGCGTTGTCATCGAAAGTCAACTTGGCATCGAGCGCGAAAAGCCGGCCGTCGGTGGTCGTGATGAAGGGATTAATCTCGACCAGCGAAGCGTCGGTATCGAGAAACGCTTTGTAGAGGTTGGAGAGAAATTGCACGGCAGGGTTGATCTGCTTGGCGCTGAGTCCAAGCTTGAACGCCATCTTGCGCGCCTGGAACGCTTCGAGGCCCATGCCGGGAGCGATGTGTTGCTTCAGGATGGCGTCGGGATTCTCCGCAGCCACCTGCTCGATCTCCATTCCACCCGCGGCGGAAGCCATGAACACCGGCTTGCCTTCCGCGCGGTCGACCAGGATTCCCAGATACAATTCTTTCTCGATGGGCAGAGTTTCTTCGATCAGCAGCCGACGCACGGTCCGTCCTTCGGGGCCCGTCTGATGCGTGACCAGCTTCATACCCAGCATCTTGCCGGCAAGCTCTCCCGCCTCATCCACGGATTTGGCGATCTTCACGCCTCCGCCCTTGCCGCGCCCGCCCGCATGAATCTGGGCCTTAACCACAACTCCGGTGGCTCCCGCGCTGAACAATTCCTTGGCCGCGGAGTCGGCTTCTTCGCGCGAGGTCGCCATCGTCCCGCGGGGTACGGTCACACCATATTTCTTAAGAATCGCTTTTCCCTGGTACTCATGGATTTTCATAATGACGCTCGTCAGCTAACAATCGGAAGGAACCTGCTTGCGGCTATCGACTGAGGGCAGCAAACCTTTAATTTTATAGAAGGGCAGAGGATTAGGGCAAACCGGCCGCCTTACTTCTTCGGCGTCGACACGCTGAGCGGAGAGGGCGCTATCAGATACTCGGCCTCGTCGCTGTCGACCTCGCCAAAAAACAGGTACAAGCTGGATTCTTCTCCATAGACGGCCCGCGCATTGAAGTAATAAACCTTTCCTGCCTCCGCCGTGAAATGCGCGAGCCCTACGGGATGCCCGCGAAAGGACTGCACGTTGGCACACACATGACGCTCTCCCGGCTCGACCGACACAGAGAAGTAGGAGCTATTCTTATTCGCACCAACCCAAGCTCCATCGATCCCGATCGTGGTCGTCACGCTGAAGGTGTCCTTGCCCTTTTCCTGAATGAAGTAAACCAGCGCCTTGCCCGGCTCGGGCTGCGCCTGCGTGTGCTGGGACGAATCCAGATTCACGGCGAAACTGCCAGTCCTGGGACCGCAGGCCGATGTCACGCCGCTAGGCGGCTCCTGGGAAAGCGCCGATGCCGCAAGAAGCAGCGTGATTAGTGCGATCTTCATGATTTCCCCTCCGGCCCGTTGTGGATTAAGACTCAGCGCTGTCTGCCCCCTTCGGGAGTAGGCG
The DNA here is from genome assembly GCA_003140075.1 of Acidobacteriaceae bacterium. Classification (GTDB taxonomy): domain Bacteria; phylum Acidobacteriota; class Terriglobia; order Terriglobales; family Acidobacteriaceae; genus Sulfotelmatobacter. Next base: position 2,828 of record PLIO01000241.1, read on the forward strand.
GTGCACTCATAGGAATACCATTCCTGCGGGAGGGTGGTAAAGAATTAGTCAATTCGAGTAAAGTTTTGTCGGCTCGAGCGGGCTTTATGGTGGTTTGCGAGCTGTCTGGGTTCCGCCACACTGTTCCGGTAGAATTCCTCTAAGGTTCCAAGCGGAACAGTTTACGTACACATGATCCTCGACGCCCTCCATCGCATNNGAGATCGTCGGGTTCGCCGAAGCGATCCGCGCTGCGGCAACGCCTTTGCCTATTTCGCCTGCAGCTTCCGGCGCGCTCGATTTGAGCGGCACGGGCCGAGACGCGCTGGCTGAGTCATCGCTGGTCGACACCAGCGGCACCGGCGGCGACGCCAGTGGAACCTTCAATATTTCAACTGCCACGGCGTTCGTAACTGCGGGAGCGGGCGTTCGCGTAGCCAAGCACGGCAACCGCAGCATCAGCTCGAAATGCGGCTCGGCTGACGTGATGGAGGCCCTGGGCGTGAACATCCAGTTGACTCCCGAGCGGGCCGCTCAGTGCCTGCGGGAGATCGGAATCTGTTTTCTCTACGCGCCCGATCTGCACTCCTCCATGAAACAGGTGCAGAAGGTTCGGCGCGAGCTGCGAATGCGCACCATGTTCAACCTGCTCGGTCCGCTCACCAATCCGGCGCACGCTTCGGGACAAGTCGTGGGCGTCTACGCGCTCGATATGGTGGAAAAGCTGGCCGAAGCGCTTAGCATGCTGGGCCTGCGTCGCGCGCTGGTGGTGCATGGTCTCGATGGTCTCGACGAGATCACCATCGCCGGACCCACGCGCGTAGCCGAAGCACGCGACGGAATTGTGAAGACGTACGAAGTCGATCCCGAAGAGTTCGGCATTAAGCGAGCCACTCTGGCCGACATTTCTGGCGGCGATGCGGCTGAAAACGCGGCCATCATTCGCGAGGTTCTAGACGGAAAGAAATCTCCGCGTCGCGATGTGGTCTTGCTGAACTCAGCAGCCGCGCTGGTGGCGGCGGGGCTTGTCGATCATCTAAAGGATGGAATTCCGCTGGCAGCGCGGTCAATCGACTCCGGCGCGGCCGCGGCAAAACTGGACGCGCTGGCGAGCTTTACGAGGCGAGTGGTCAGTGACCAGTGATCCGTGATCATGCGAACCTGCTGGCCACTGACCACTGACCACTGTTTTCCAATCACTTCGCGGCGTCCCCCTCAATCTTCAACGTATTGTTCGTCGTGTCGCTCTCCGGCACGCTGCCGTCGTTGACCACGATTTCCTTCGGCGGCTTCGAAATCTCCACTCGAATCACGCCCTTGCTATTGCCGCGTACCTCAAGGCGCTTCGTGATTTCCCCCCCGGCAAATTTCACGGTGACGGGAACCTCGGCTCCTGCCCGGCCCAGATTCGCCACCGTAACGGTCACCAGATATTCATCGGTCATCGTCTTACGCGGAAACGCCGACTCCACTTTGAAATCCGGCAGACCGCGGTCGCGATAAACCCAGTCGTCGAAGAACCACTCCAGATCCTTCTGCGTCTGTGCCTGAATCAATCGCGGCATGTAGGAAGCGCCATTGTCCTGTTCCAGACGATACGACTTGATTGCCTTTTTCAGGGCATCATCGCCAACCATCTCGCGCAGCATCCACCAGACGCACATCGCCTTGCTGCGGTAGAGTGCCTCGTCGTAGGTATTGATCAACGAGCGGTCCACCTCATCTTCGGATCTGGGGGCTGTCTGCTTTTCTTTATCAGCCGCGCTGAATGCGGAGCGGTGCAATCCCATGTAATCGAGTGCAGCTTGGCGTCCTTTCTGTTGTTCGACATAAAGAGCTTGCGCGAAGTGGGGCAGGCCCTCGTTGATCCAGGGCCGCGGCGAAGAGAATGCCGCGTGGGCTAGCTGGTGCGTGGCCATCAAGCCCGCCAGCTTGGGATCGACACTAGCCAGCGGTGTGAGCAGGAGCGCGCCGTTCTCAATGGGAGAAGCGTTCGGATCGGCCAAATCGGTCGTCTGAGCTTTCTTGCGCAGTGCACCAAACCATTCCATGACAAAGGGAGCGGCCTGCTCAGCGGCATCCGCGTATGCCGTGGCCGCCGCATCATGACCGTGAAGATAGCGAACCGTAATGTCGGGCCGTTCCATAACCGCGTAGCTGGCAATCACCAACACGGGCACGATTGGTCCCAATGGCATGGGTTCACAATCCGTGGTCACAGAATGTTGCAGGCCCATCTGTTCGAACATCGTGACCATGCACATCGCGCCGCTGATGAAAATTTGGGGCGGTTCGCCTTCGCCAGTCTCCTCAATGTGGAAGTGCATCTTCGAGGCCGACTCCCGCGCCTTCAGCCGGCCGAGAACATCAAACAAGCTGTTCGCTTCGGAGAGGTCAACCGCGTCGGTCGCAATCGGATACCATGCCACATTGCCCGCGCCCCGTATGGCGGTGAAGGTCGTGTTGATCTGGTCCCAATCGCTGGCGTGAGCTACGTCTTCGGGTGTGCCGAGCCGCGTCAGCCGTGTGGCATCGAGCACGATCACGCCTTCGTAGGCGATCTCCAACTCGACGCTACCCTTGGGCGCGACCGCCTCCGGCAAAGTCACGATGGCTTCCGAAAGCGCGCCCGTGTGGTCGATATCGGAAGTGTAGGGTTGAGCGACGAACGGCAACGGCTGGTCGCCGGCTTTGATGGAACGCCAGTCCAGCGAAGAAGAAATCTGCAGCACCGCGATCTTCTGCGGCGTTACCGAATCATTCCGCAGAGTGATCTTGCCACGAATCCCCAGACGCTGCTGCTTGGACTCGACGCGGACATTCAGGTCGTAACTGGTGAAAGTGAAGGCCTCGCGATCGAGCGAAAAGGCATTCACCACAGAGGCACAGAGAACACAGAGAAAAAACAAACTGAAGCTGCGCAACTTCATTTCACACCCGAGATCGCCCCTTTATCCTGCGTCCGGTCTTTAGCGCGCCTCTGCCGCACAATTTCATACATCACCACAGCTCCGGCGACCGACACGTTCAGCGAGGGCACTTTGCCCAGCATCGGAATCGAAACCAGAAAGTCGCACTTCTTCTTCACCAGGTCGTGCAATCCCTTGCCTTCCGCGCCGAGAACCAACGCGCAATCCATGTTGTAGTCGAGGGCGTCGTAAGTCTGTTTGCCGCGTTCGTCGAGGCCAACCGTCCAAATGTTGCGCTCCTTCAATTCTTCGATCGTGCGCGCGATGTTCGTCACCTTCGCGATGGGTAGATATTCGCTGGCGCCGGCAGAGGCTTTCGTCACCGTCCCTGTGACGGGCGCGGCGCGCCGCTCTGGAATGATCACGCCGTCTGCTCCCGCAGCATCGGCGGTCCGCAAAACCGCGCCCAGGTTATGCGGATCTTCCACACCATCAAGCACGATGACGAAAGAATATTTTCCGCGCTTGGCGCCGACCACATCATCGAGATCGCTGTATTGCTTCGCCGAGGTTACAGCGACAACGCCCTGGTGCGCGGCGTTGCCGGCCATGCGGTCGAGTTCCACTCGCGTGAGAAAACGTACGGGCACGCCCAGCTTGCGGCAGTCTTCGATCATGCGCTGCAGGCGGATGTCGTGCCGCTCCTTCGCCATGCCAACCCACTGGAAAGCGCGTCCGCGGGCCTTGAGCGCCTCGGTGACGGCGTTGATGCCGTAGATATAGTTCATAGGGGCAGTGGCCAGTGGCCAGTTGTCAGTTGCCAGTTTTGCAATTCTCGCATGCTCCAAGTGTACCGAAAGCCGAAGACGCTGGGGTTGCTGGGATGAAGTCGTGTCGAAGGCTGGCGCGCGTGATCGCCCGCTCGGGAGATCCTTCGCTCCGCCTGAAAAGCGGCTGCACTCAGGATGACGCCCGAGGAAAGGTTGTGGAGCCAAATAGAAAACGTACGACATCCTCTGGTTCTGGTCGCTCCGTGTAATCCTCGTTCGCGGAGGCGTAGAGCATCGTGCCATCGCGGTCGATGATGTAGGTCGAGGGAATCGGCAAGTCCCAGCTGTCGTCGCCGTTGACGAAAGGCAGGTTGACGAACGCGCGTTGATACAGGGCTTTTTGTTCGTCTGGGATGCGATAGGTCAAGCCGAACTGCCGCGCGACGTTATTCCCAGCATCGGAGAGCAGCGGGAAGCGCAGCTTGTGCTGGTCGCGCATGAAGAATGATTGCTGCACATTCTGCGGAGAAATGGCGACGAGCGTCGCGCCTCCCTGCTCAATTTCTGGCAGGACGAGGTTCATCGCTTCCATCTGCGCGACGCAGAACGGGCACCAGCGCCCGCGAATGAAGCAGAGCGCGAGGCGTCCCTTTGCGAGCAAGTCAGACGAAGAGACGCTTTTGCCGTCGTGATCTTGAAGTTGGAATTCTGGAACCTTCGCGCCGACGGGAAGAATATTGGCAGCTAGGCGTCGCTGCTTCAGTTCCGCGACGGCGCGGGCATGAACGGCCTGCGTCTCCGCCGGAACGTACTTCGCGATTAGCTCCTTGCGCTCGGCGAGGATCGCGCGCAACGGGCGAACGTCAATCTCAGGAGACGATTCTTCGAGGGAGCGCCATTTCATAACAAACAGTGGCCAGTGGCCAGTGGCCAGTGATCAGAACTTAAGGTTAGGCGGTTACTGGCCACTGCTCACTAACCACTGGCCACTCGTCCTACATTCCCGGCAGCTTCATCCCCGCCATCCTGCGCGCGAAGCTGGGCTTGCCCATCTGCTTGAACATTTTTTTCATCTGCGCGTATTGGCGAAGCAGGTTGTTCACTTCTTGCACCGTAGTGCCGGAGCCGCGGGAGATGCGNNTCGTCCACGTTGTCGGCGGCTTTCTGCAGGCCGGAAAACGGGCCGATGCTGGGCATCATGCCGATCAGGCTCTTGATCGAGCCCATCTTCTTCACTTGCCGCAACTGGTCGCGAAAGTCTTCCAGCGAGAAGCCGTCGCCGGTGAGGGCTTTGGTGGCCATCTCCTGCGCTTTTTTCTTGTCGATCTGCGATTCGGCGCGTTCGATCAGCGAAAGAATGTCGCCCATGCCGAGAATGCGCGAGACGATGCGGTCGGGATGAAACGGCTCGAGCGCGTCGTACTTCTCGCCCACGCCGATGAACTTGATAGGCTGGCCGGTGACCTGCCGGATGGAAAGAGCTGCGCCGCCGCGGGCGTCGCCATCCATCTTGGTGAGGATGACGCCGGTGAGCGAAAGCTTCTTGTGGAACTCGTCGGCGGAGCGCACCGCGTCCTGCCCGGTCATGGCGTCGGCGACGAATAATATCTCCGATGGATTCAGCAGCTTCTTCAGCGACTGCATCTCGTTCAT
>PLIO01000231.1 GCA_003140075.1 Acidobacteriaceae bacterium
GTCATCGGCGTGCCCGACGACAAGTGGGGAGAAGCAGTCAAGGCCCTCGTCGTCGTGAAGAACGACCTGAAACAGGGCAAACCGCTCACTGAGTGTGAGGTCATCGCGCACTGTAAGGCAAAACTGGGCGGCGTAAAGTCTCCCAAGTCGGTGGAATTCGTGGCGGAAATTCCCAAGACTCCGGCCGGAAAGTTTGACCGCAAAGCGATGCGCAAGCCATATTGGGCAGCTGTGGACCGCGCGGTCCATTGACTTATAACGTTGGCTTGGCAGTGAATGAACGGGAGGCGGTGTCATTCTTACGACGTTGAAAGTCCCAAAGACTGGCGGAATCCCGACCACGAAAGCCAACGTGTTGCATTGGTTCAAGAAGGAAGGAGATTCCGTACAAGTGGGTGAGGCGGTTGTGGAGTTGGAAACCGAGAAGGTGAGCTACGAACTGGAGTCCCCGATCGCGGGCGTCCTGCTCAAAATTGTCGCGGCAGAAAACGTCCAGGTTCCAGTCGGCGGGCCTTTATGCCACATCGGCCAGCCGGGCGACCCAGTCCCTGCAGAATAAGGAGTGAAAGATGTCGAACCAAAATGCCCTCGGGAAAGACCGTTTGATTTGGATCTACACCCAGATGGCGCGGATTCGCGAATTTGAGGAGCGCGTCAAACGCACCTTCCTCGAACATCCCGGAGCGATGCGCGGCCACACTCATCTTGCCGACGGGGCGGAAGCCTCGATTGTGGGAGCGCTCGCGACGCGCAATGCCACCGACTTGGCGATGCCCACCTATCGATGCCATGCCCAACCCATCGTGCTCGGCACGTCTCCCAGGAAGATGATGGCTGAACTCTACGGCCGGAAAGACGGGCTGTGCAAGGGTTTCGGCGGCTCCATGCACCTTGCCGATCCCGAGCATCACTTTCCCGGCACTTCGGCCATCGTCGGTCAAAGTATTGCCCATGCCGCGGGCGCAGCTTTAACGGCTCAGGTCAAAAACACGGGACAGATCGTCTACTGTTTCTTCGGAGACGGAGCGAGCAAACAAGGAGCATTTTTCGAAACACTCAACATGGCAGCGGTCTGGAAACTCCCGATCGTGTTCATCCTCGAAAACAACGAATACCAGGCTTACACGCACGTCCGCCTGGAGGATGCAAATGCTCAGGCGAGCGATCCGCTTTCGCAGAAGGCGGCAGCCTTCAGCATTCCGGGCATCACCGTCGATGGTACGGATCCGCTGCAGGTCTACGATGCGGTCGCTGAGGCCGCAGAACGGGCCCGTGCCGGACTCGGCCCTAGTCTCATTGAGTCGAAGTTCTACCGGTTCAGTGCGCACGGCAACGCCATCACTGTGCCTCCCGTCCCTACGCAATTCCCCGAGCACGAAGCCATTGGAGTATACGGAAACAAGGCGGAGTTCCGGACAGCCAAAGAGAGGGATCCGATTCCGCGATTCCGTGCGCAGTTGCTGAGGCAGAACATCGTCACGGAAGGCGAACTCCTGCGGATTGAGGACAGCGCACGCGCGGAAATGGACGACGCCGTCCATTTTGCGCTCGCTAGTCCGCATCCTGATCCGGAAGAAGCCACCAACTACGTCTACGCCTAGGAGGCTCCGATGGCCAAGCAAATGATGTACGGAGAAGCGATGGCGACCGCTATCGTCGAGGAAATGCAGCGGAACGCCGACGTGATTTTCTACGGTCAGAACATGGCTATGACCGAGCGCGACCCGATGCTGAAGATGTTCGGCAAAAACCGCGTTCGTCTCGCTCCCATTTCCGAGACCGCCGAGATTGGCATTGCCGTGGGGGCCGCGATCACCGGACTGCGTCCCATCGTCGAGTTGTGGATGAGCGAGTTCATGCTCGTGGCGATGGACCAGGTGCTGAACGAAGCTCCGCGCCTGCGCTACATGTCGGGAGGCCAAGTGAAAGTTCCGCTGGTGCTGAAGGCAGGTTACGGATTCGCGGCCGGCTGGGCCGGGCAGCACTCCAACTGTCTCTATCACACCATAATGGGCATCCCGGGTCTGAAAGTGGCGCTGCCTTCCACGCCAGCCGATGCGAAGGGATTGATGGCATCGGCCATTCGCGACGACAACCCGGTCGTGTATCTCCACCACTACATGCTGACGCTCGACACCGGCGATGTGCCCGATGGCGAATACCTTGTGCCCTTCGGTGTGGCCGATATCAAGCGCGCCGGCAACGACATTACGATTGTCGCCACCGGTTGGATGGTTAAGAAAACCCTAGCTGCGGCCGACCAACTCGCGCGCGAAGGCATCAGTGCTGAAGTGATCGATCCACGCACATTGGCGCCGCTCGACGTGGACACGATCATCAAGTCCGTGAAGAAGACCGGGAGGCTGGTATTGGTGGATCAGGCTCCGCGGCATTCCTCGGCTGCGGCGATAATCGCCGGCGACGTCGCGGAAAAAGGCTTTGAGTACTTACGCGCGCCGGTAGTCTTGGTAACAGCGCTTGATGCGCCGGTGCCCTACAGCGAGCCGCTGGAAAGCTATTTGCTCCCGAATGAAGATAAGATCGCGCACGCGGTGCGATCGGTACTGGCCGAGCGCGCGGTTGCAAACTTATCGCACTGATTTTGAGCACAAGTGATCCAAGTCACCAATCCATGTGACCAGGCTGGAATTCTTGCTGGAACTGGGGCGGTTTGGTGGGCTCACAGGAGTACTCTCACACTTCCGTGAGTTGTTCCAAATGACCACATTCAAACGTTCCGATCCGGAAGATATTGCGATATCCGGATCGGAAACATCGGTCGATCACCTCTCAAAATCCATGGTCTCTTAGAAGCTTACGCACTGGCCCTGCTTCAATCTGGCCGTATTTCCTCCTCCCGTGATGGACACGTTGTTTTCGCACTGCAGAGTGTTGCCGATGCTGTTAGTGAAGACCTGAGTCGCCGCGGTGTTGTTTTGGTCCTGCAAATTTCCTGTCACGGTATTACTTGTGACGTTGGTGGTCGCGGTGTTGTTCTGTACTTGAAGATCGCCGCCGATCACGTTGCTGGTAAGCGTGGAGGCCCCACTATTTTCTTGCAACTGCAAGTCACCGCCCACTTTATTGCCGGTAATGGTGGTCGCCCCGCTGTTTTGTTGCACCTGGAGAATGCCTCCTACCGTGTCGCCTACAACGCTGATCGGCGCCGAGTTTTGCTGTACCTGGACAACGCCATCCGTCGTATCGGCGGGGCACGGCGGCGAAGAACTGGACGATCCCATCACCAGCGCCGTCCCGTTATTCTGGAACTGCAGAACCCCCTTCACGGTGGTTCCACAAATCTGGTTCTGCGCGGTACCGGCGGGAAGGTTCTGAATCTGCAGGTTGCCGTCTATCGTCGTTCCCGGATTGATCATGAACGTGCCCCCGGTGATCTGCACGTTGCCATCAATGGTGGAGTTCAGCACCTCCAGATTGCCGCCAGTCTGCGTCAGATTGCCGGTCACCACCGCGTTGACGATGCAAAAGTTCTGGCCTGTCGTCACGGTTAGGTTGCCGGTGAAGGTTCCGCCGAAAACGCCAGTGCAGGGTGCGAAGGCGACTCCAGTCGGAAAGTCCTCTACCGGAATAGTGGCCGTTATTGCATTCGTGGCTGTGGAGATCACCCCGACCGCGTTGCCGGCCGTCTTCGCCACATACACACTGGTCCCATCGGGTGTGATGGCAATGTCACCGGGACTGAAGAGCGGGAAGGAGAGATTCGCCACGGGGATAGTCGCCGATACCGTGTTGGTGGCCGTGGCGATTACCGTGACATTGTTGTCAAGGCTGGTCACGTAAACTTTGGTCCCATCTGGCGTGATGGCCACTCCCAAGGGCTCAATCCCCACCGGAATCGTTGCCGTCACGGTGTTGCTGGCCGTGGCGAGCACCGAGACCGTGTTGTCATCAAAATTCGCTATATAGGCGTTGGTTCCGTTCGGAGTGACCGCCACTCCCAGGGGTCCGTTGCCCACCGTAATTGTGGCCACCACGGTATTGCTGGCCGTGGCGATCACCGAAACGGTATTGTCCGATACGTTCCCGGTTACGTAGGCAAAGGCTCCATTCGGAGTAATAGCCACTCCGAAGGGCTCGATCCCCACCGGAACCGTGGCTGCCACTGTATTGCTGGCGGTAGCGATTACCGAGACGGTATCCTCGGCAACGTTGGTGACATAGACGTGGGTCCCATCCGGTGTGATGGCTACTCCAGTCGGTTCGATTCCCACCGTAATCGTCGCCACTACGCTGTTAGTGGCTGTAGCGACCACCGAGACCGTGCCGTCCTCGAGATTGACGACGTAAGCGTGCGTCCCATCCGGAGTGACAGCCACTCCAATCGGACCGTTCCCAACCGGAATCGTGGCTACCACGGTTTGAGTGGCCGCGTCGATCACCGACACAGTGCCGTTCTCCAGGTTGGTCACGTATGCAAACGGCGCGGCCACAGCATGGACGCCAGATAGCGCCACTGCCACAAGGACGCCAGCCATCCAGAAAGTTGATTTCAAAAATCCGAGCCGCCAGGAACTTAATCTGGTTGCAGATTTCGCAGTCATCGTCGTTCTCCTATAAAAAGTCATTTTCTTGCACAACTCGAATCCGTAAATCACACCACTATCGAACGGGGAGACCGCCGGCCCGGGCTGCCCAGGTCTTTAGTTTTGAACCGGGGTATCGTAGGTATGTTTCCCAACAAAGCTCGCGCGTGGGCAATCACGTTATCGCTATTGATCCCCCGAGGTTTCGAAGTCCGGCCCTGCGTAAAGGCCTCCACCTGGCGCTCCAGCTTCATGCTTGCGCACTCGGGACACTTGGTTCTGTGCTGGCCCAGGACAACAACCTCAAAGCGGTGATGGCATGTTTTGCATACATATTCGAAAATCGGCATAGTGCATTCGCCTCGATTCAGTTCACCTCGATAGAGTCGCTACCAGGGCGGATTGATCGCCCGCCAAGGCTGCCTGAAATTGGGTGTCGCTGAGGTGAAGTGAACTATTGAGCTCCCGCAGCGTCTTAAAAAGGTAATAGGGCGTCTGCGTCATATTGTGCTTGGTCATGATCGGGTCACTCAAAAGCCAGGTCAGTTTCTGCAGCTTGATGGTTTCCGTGCAGAGCGTTCCTCCCCTCCACGTGAGCACGCCGGTCTCATTGAGGCTGCTCACCAGCTGGTTGAGGTAGACGGCGTTGTTGAGATAAGGAACGGTATAAAGAAGAGTGTTATCCTCTGCCCGTCGCTCCCATGTTTTCAGCACTTCCAAGGCCCGGTTATAAGGGCCGGCCGTAACTTCCAGGCGCAGCATCGCTCCGGAATCGCCAGTAGGTTCATGATCAAATTGTTTGCGAACCTTCGCGGGAATAACTCCGATGATGGGATGGCGTTCCAGGGGATTGACTACAGGATAGACACCAAAAACATCGCTCTGCGTGTGGACGCCGTCGGTCTTGATCAGCATGGCAAACCCAGCCGCGCCAAAGCCCGGGTCACCTTTGCCGGCAGCGAGGATTACAAAATAGCGATGTCGATCAATTCTGGTCCATCGTGTAAGCGCAGCGCCGGGGTCCTCGCCTGCGGCCGTAACAAAGAGTCCGTCGTCAAACGTTTTGATCGGCAACGTAGTGTCGACCGAGAAACTGCCTCTATTGTCGAGGGGAGTTACCATGATGGCTTTGGGAGCTTTGGGATCGTCCAGCTTGTATTTGGCTTTGCCCGTCGCGTGCCACTCGGCGCCTTTTTCCGAGCTTTTTTCCGAACTATGGCGCGAAAGCTCGGTGACGACTCCATTGGATCCAAAACGCTGCCGCGCTGGACTCACTTGACCGTCTGTTGACGATTGCCATGTGCCGGCAATGTTGAGCTGGCAGGCATTCTGCTGCTCCTGGCCGACCACGGCTCTCGGAAGTAAAACCAGAAAACTAATCAGCCAAAACGGAGAAGCAAATCGCTTCATGGAAAACTCCTCGGAGTGAAACGGCCGCGAGTCGGCCCGGTGCGGCTCCCCACTCCAGAACCTACAACCTTGTTGGTGCTCGAACCGCGCCAGAACATTGCCAAACCGATCTGGCGCGGCCCGAGACCAGCCTTCTCCTACGCCCTTGCCTGCAAGAGAGCCTGGAGCTTCTTCATCCCCGCTGGGTTTTCGTATTTCGCCGTTCTCTCGGTCCAGCCGCAGGCACGCTTGAACTGGGCCCACTTCGGCGCCGTGATCGCGCTTTCCCGGTCGATCTGCGCTTGCAGTTCGGCATTCTCGCGCACCCTCACTTTGAACGGCTTGGTTGGTTCAACCCAGGAAACGGCCTCCCTGATCAAACGCGGCGGATCAGGCAAGACCCAGGACGCCCAGTGGCTGTTGTTATCGTTGATGATGCGCAGCATCGACGCATGGACGTCGAGCGAGAAGTCCATGAGCGGATCGTCCAGCCGGAACAGCTTGAAGCGAATGCTGGTCAGGTCGTACTCGCTGCCCGTCAGGAAAAGCCAGCCCGGCCGCGCGCCGTTGCTTTTGGCATAGGCCGCCAGCTGCGCTGGTGTATCTTCGTCCGGCTTCAACGAGAAGGAATACATGAACATGTCGCGGCCCAAGTGGTCGCCGAGCAGGTCCTGTAGCTTCGTCAGGCAGACGATTGATCTTGGGCAATACTTGTCACAACTTGTAAACATAAAGTTGATGATCGAGATTTTGCCTTTGATCAGGTCGTCATAGAAGCGCACCTTTTTGTTTTCGTGCGTGGTGAACAGGCCATTGCTGTAGTAGCCCGGCCCCAAAGAGGCTGCCGGCCGTGACTTATCCGCCACGTGGCAGGTAAAAAAATCTCGTCGGTTCATGCTTTAACTCCCTTCTTGGAGCCCTTGACACCGGGGCGATTGAGCTTGGTTGTTTCGTAACTCGCTGGCAGCTGTGACAGCAGGGTTATGGCCGGGGTTAGGTTCGGCTGTGCGCCGGCATTGGGTTCGCCGTTACCCGTGTTAGGCGTCCCATCCGAGTAGGTTGGGGACGTGACAGTAGAGCTGGGGCCGGTAGTGACATCCCACCGCGTCAGCATCAGGTTATCTTCGTGCCCCAGGTTATGGCAGTGGATCATGTACTTGCCAAACCAGTCGCGGAACTGCAAGAAGATGAGGACTTCATCGCCGGGCACGATCGGGTAGACGTCGCGCCGACCCTGTTCCAGCGGTGGAACCCCTTCACTATTGATGCTGATGAGAGCACCGGTCGTGGGGTTGGCATTAATGTTTCTGCGGTCCAGAACCCGGCCTTCTTCCAAGTGGATGTGGACAGGATGGGTCCAGCCTGTACCGGGGAACCGGTTCCTGATGAGCCAGGTTTCTGACGAGCCCTGTTGTATCAACGCGTCGGGACGGTTCGGATCGAAGGTCAGCCCGTTGATATTGAATACCTTTGTTGTTGGGCTTGCTGGATCGCCTTCCGCGCCCGCAACAAAGTCGTTGAAGTTCCAGATTCTCGTCGCAAACAAGTTGGCGAGAGGTGTGGTGATGTTCGGCAAGGTAGTCAAAACCGCTGGCACCTGGCTCAGATCCGGGGACGGAGGCGGGCCAGTGACGTTGAATGCCATGACGACGTTGTCGATGTTGACTCCGGGCGCGGGCTCAGGCTCGGCCGCATTACCCACAAACTGGGCTGCGACGTTCGTCAGATACCAGCTGGTACCGGGTATGGCGTTGGTGAAATCAATGATCACGTCATAGCGCTGCGACACGTAGACGGTCAGGCCTTGCAGGGTCGGTTGCGACGAACTCGGGATAATCTCGACCGGTGAGGGCAGCAGGTTGCCATCGGTGGTCACAACCGTCATCGGTTGGGCATTGCCGTTGTTGTCATACAGGTTGAAAGTCCAGATTCGTGCCGGACCGCTGTTAAGGAAGCGGAAACGATACTTGCGCGTAAACACATTGAAGTACGGCTGGATGGCGCCGTTCACAATGAACTTGTCGCCGGCAGGGATGGTATCGGGGGCCGTGGCGTACATCTGGCCGTCGGCACAGAACAACTTATCGGTGAAGTTCAGTGGGATGTCATAAACGCCGTAGCCTCCGGGCAGGCAAAGGGCCTGGGGGCCTTGGCCGGCAGCCTCAGACCCGGTATCGACGTCGTCGTACATCAGGTACATGCCGTTGATACCACGGTAGTTGTTGCCGGCCGTGAAGCTGTGACGGTGATCGTGATACCAGTAAGTATGCTGCGCTTCGAGCGGATCACCTAGAGGCGGGATCGAGTTAAAGCCGGCATAGACATTCGGGTAGTGATGGTCCTTGAACAGCCCCGGACTCCAATAGTCACCCGCAAACCCGTCGCTCTCTGAAGCAGTATGTCCATTGTGCATGTGGGTGGTGTGGTTGTTGTCTCCAAACCCAATATTGTCCACGGGCAAATTGTTGTAGAACCGCACAACAATGGGAACTCCGTAAACATTGAGGAACGTCGGTCCCGGATATATCCCGTTGTAACCCCAACAGTAGGTCGACGGAATCTGGGGGTGGAATTGATGCATGCAGGGTTGAACGGAGATGGAATACTGCACTAAGGGGAAGAACTGAGTCCAATCTTGATGGTTGGCGCGAGCGGCTTCGCCCAAGGCGGTATCGGCCTGGAGGGTTGGAAACGGATTCAGGATCGTAGGGGTGGCGGACGGTGGGATCGGCAACGCCTGCACAAAAGGTGTAGTCGCTGGGCTGTTGGTGGGCTGGGGTGTGCAATCCGGCGGTTGCGTTGGGATCGATTGCGCCAGCAGCGACTTCCTCGAAGTCAGCATGGTCACAACGCCGGCAGCCGCGCTGGCCTTTAGCATGGTTCTTCTTGACCAGCCGGAGCCATCCGGAGGTTTGTTGCTCTTTCTTTTTTTCTCCTTCGTAGTTGCCATAACAAATCCTTTCGAGCGGGAGATGCTCATCAAACGGTTTAGCCGCTGCGTTCGCGAGGTTATCGTTTCAAGGAGAGCGCGTTCTGAATAGTTTCTGGCCAGACCTTCTTCGGGTTTCTTTTGCCCGCGGCGCGCACACTTACTCAAGAGCGCCGGCTTACTGCTGCCAGCGCTGGATGAGCACTAGACCCCGGCGATAGCCATGAAACCCGAATTAGTCAGGCCACGCCAGGCTTTCGCATTTGTTCTTATCTACCTCTGAGATTACCGCCGAAGACTCTTGTACCCCTGCCTAGGTAATGCGACACATTGTTCGGTTGTTATGCCTATTTAGTCAACCTAATTGTGTTAGCGGAGAGAGCTATCTCTTAGCTTAAGTCGCTGCGGGGCCCGGAGCGCGGGGTTCCAGGTCTGTTGCCCATTCACCTCGGAATCATGAAGGAAAAGAATCTCTGCCGACAGTTCCGGTTTTTGGAACACCAAATGCCGCTTGTCGCGTCTGGACGATCGAAAGACACTCCGTAAACAACTCGTGGTATCCGCAACGAGCACTTGATGATCCCGGCGAACTCCCGGCGCATTCTGTTCCACTTTTGTAACGTCCAACAATTTTCGGTTGTGCGCCACCGAATCTGCGTTAGGAGTGACGGCGGTAGTTTCGGACACCCCTGCATTCTTTTGTCCGGATTAACTTGTGTATTTTCCACTCCACGTAGTTTCCGACCGCAACTCACATCCCACAACGGCGAGTCGTCGCCAAACCAACGAACTCGCTGTCTCCGGTTTGGAAAGCATTAGCAGCATCGGGGATCCTTAGTTTCCAGCAACACTGTCGGCCCACGCGAAGTCAGACGTCGTCGCGACCCACGAGGGATGTAATTGCGAATGGGAGGTTCTTATGTGCGGGTTTCGTCATGCCATAAAACAGGACATTCCAAGCCCTGTGTCATCGAGCCGAAAGGCAGCGGCCGTTGCCTCGAGCACAGGGACGGCCAAGGACAACGATACTAAGCTGGACACACTTCTTTCAGTAGTGCAGGACGCACGTCTTCGCAAAGTGTTGCAGATGATTGAATCCCATCCGTCCCGCAGGATTCACGACTTGGCTCTCGAATGTCATTTGAGCGGGTCTCGCCTGCAGCACCTTTTCAAGCAGCGCACTGGACTGGTCCTGGGTCAGTTGCTCACTGAACGACGAATGCAGCAAGCGGCGGACCTACTCGTGAATACCGAGATGAGCATCAAGGAGATCGCGATCACCACAGGTTATGGACACGCCTCAAGTTTCACTCGCGCTTTCGAACGCCGTTTCCGGCAAGCACCAAGCTGCTACCGGCAGATGCCGGGCCCAGAGGAAATGCCCACAGAGGGCGAGGTTGCTTCCTGATCTCCGCTTCACACAGCGCGCAGAAAAAAGTGATGCCTGACCTTCCGACGCCAACAACGGCAACAACCGTTGTTATTGTTATCTGGCGCAGGCGTACCACGATGCGGCAAATATTTCGTCTTCGATAATCTCCGCACCAACCGCCTAGGTCGTTCCCTAAAGGGCACCATGTGGCCGTCTGAAATCGAATTTTTCCTATACGTCAGAGGCCCGACCCCACAGCACGGCATCTGCTACAAACTGAGGGAGAAGCGGCAACCGCCGCTTCCCCCCTTTCCTGCCGTGAGACAGACTCACGCGGTAGCCGCATGGTTACGGCGCTCCTGTTTACGATGGTTGGGGAATTCTGGCGGAGAGGGAGGGATTCGAACCCCCGATACCCTTTCGGGTATGCCGGTTTTCAAGACCGGAGCCATCAACCACTCGGCCACCTCTCCCGCTGCTACAGTTTTACTATAGTTCTCATTTCTCCAGAAGCAAGTCCCCAGGAAATTTCCGCATTAGGATCGGAGGCCGGATGGCCGTTTTCTTTTCCGTGTATTTTCGAGAACCGGGTCGTGAACGCTTATTGGGTGAGGCCGAATGCCCGCGAATGAAACTCGATGACTTCGGTGAAGTGAGCCAGGAAATAGGACAGGCTATGGTCGCCAGGGTACAGATGATACTCGTGCTTCACTCTTTCTTTCTGGAGTTGTTCGTGGAGAGCGGCGGCCCCTTTTTCAAAACCGTAGTTGTCATCCTGGCCGCAGTTGAAATAGATGGCCATCCGCCGCAGTGCCGTCTGATTCTTATTGGCTAAGACGAACAGACTATTCTCTTTCCAGTGTGCAACGTCGATCGGCGTTCCGAAAACCGTCGCCAGCAACTTCCCCAGTGGAGCGCCGGAGCGTGCGGCAGTGTCGAGTTCCTGCGGAGACTCCGTGATCAGAGCGCCGCTTTGCGCGCTGACGGCCGAGAACATTTCAGGATGTGAGAAAGCGAAACGTAGCGCACCATAGCCGCCCATCGAGATCCCGCTGATTGCCCGATTGCTCCTGCCCTTGTTGACGCGGTATTTCGATTCGATCAGGGGGATGAATTCTTGCAAAAAAAAATCACTGTAGCGCACGGAGCCGTCGGCGGAGTTTATGTAGAACGTGCGCCCGCCTTCGGGAGCCACGATGAGGAATTCTCCGATCTTGTGCTGCTGGCGGAGATCGTCGAGCAGGGTCCATCCCCCGCTATTGAAGAGGGTTCGCTCGTTGTCGCCGAGGCCGTGCAAGAAGTACAGCACCGGATAAGTTTTCGCGGGACGACTGGATGCGCCGGCGTCATAGCTTGCGGGAAGATAGACGCAGTAGTGAACCGGATGTTTCAAGATCCGGCTGCTCATCGCGTTGCAGTCGATACGCCTCTGGGCGTGAAGCGCAAGCGAAACAGTGCAGGCCGCGAATAAGAGGATGGTTCGGAGACGGCGATCCATTGATTTTCAGTTTACTCGTAGCGTAAGGCTTGCACGGGATCGAGCCGAGCCGCGCGCCCCGCGGGGTAGAGGCCCGCGGCGAGACTCACCAGGAAGGAAAACCAGACAGCGAACGCCACCAGCCACCACGGAACCGACCAGAAGTGCTCCGGCGGAAACGATTGGCTCTTGAGGTAGATGTTAGTTCCTATGTTAATGACCTGGCCGATGGCCCAGCCCAGTGCGACTCCCACGATCCCGCCCAGAATGCCCATGGCGCCGGCCTCGGCGAAGAAAAGCCTCTTTACGTCACCGTCGCTGGCGCCGATCGCCTTCATAATTCCGATTTCGCGGCGGCGCTCGAGGATCGCCATCACCAGCGTGTTTACGATTCCAATGAACGCAACAGCCAAGGCGAGGCTGCCGAAGATTCCGAGAAAAACGTCGAGCACCTTGAAGAACTGCTGGATGCTGCGGCTGGCATCGAGGATGGAGAAAGTATTGTAGCCCATCTTCTTGATGGCGTTTTCCACCGTCTGCACCTGACTGGGGTTTTTCACTCGCACACTCACCGAGGAATAGACCGGCTGATCGCTGGCCGCGCGCGACATTTCGCGCAGGTCGGTGGGGTGCATGACGTGCAGAGTTTCGGCCAGTGCGAGCGGAAGAAAAACTCGCGCGCGAGTCGGCCCGCGCATGCTCTCGGGATCGAGATCGGCAACGCCAACAATCTTCAGCTTCAGTTCACGAGAAACCACCGAGTAGGCTGCGGCGGCGAGACCCTGATCGCCCGGCGCGGCTTTGTCCGGCGCAGCCGCCGAAGACGCGGTCTGTGCGGTTTCGCGCTGGGCATAACGCATAGT
Source organism: Acidobacteriaceae bacterium (assembly GCA_003140075.1). Taxonomy (GTDB): domain Bacteria; phylum Acidobacteriota; class Terriglobia; order Terriglobales; family Acidobacteriaceae; genus Sulfotelmatobacter. The sequence goes on from PLIO01000231.1 coordinate 12,575, forward strand.
CAAATCCTTGCCCAGAAGCGGAGCGGCCAACTCCTTGACGTTAGTTTCGTCGATCCCGGGCTTGGGAGTTCTTCCCAGCAGTTCTTCGGCGAACGCTTTCTGAATGATTGCTTCGGGCGCAAGTTCAGACGAGAAAAAGTTTCCCTGCACTCCTTCGAATGCGTCATTGGATTTAGCCGACGAAGGCAGAGCCGCGACCATGGTCAAGTGAGGCTTGTCTTCGTAGCGCAATTCGGTGATGAAGCGAATGTCGGGATACGCTTCAAGCACGTTGGGTAGGCGCTCAATTTCCTGTCGAGTCGGCTCATCGAGAATGCGGCTTTCGCCTGGAGCCAGCCCGCTGCGCTCTTCTTCGCGGCCGAAGTTGCGCAGATCGCGGCGCGAGGTGACGACTACGGTATCGAACAATCCGGACTTCATCAAGCGGCGCGAAGCGAGCTCTTGCAGCCCAATGCCGAGCGAGAGCATCGCGACCAGCGACGCCACGCCTACGGAAATGCCGATCGTGGTCAGCGAATTTCGCAGAAGAGACTCGCGCAGATTGCGCAAGGCGAGTTCGGTGAGGTCGGGAAGTTTCATCGCCGCTCTCCATCTGCTCCGGCATAATCGGTTGCGGTTGCGGCGGCAACGGCTGGATTCGATTCGTCGCCAACCAGCTTGCCGTCCGCCAGAAAAATGAGACGCTGCGCGTAGCGCTCGGCCAGAGCCCGCTCGTGCGTTACCATGACCACCGTCATTCCCAATTGCTGGTTGAACTCGCGCACCATATTCATGATCTCGGTTCCGGTATGACTGTCGAGATTGCCGGTGGGCTCGTCGGCGAGCAGGAGTTGCGGGCGGTTGATCAGCGCCCGGGCCAGCGCGGCCCGCTGTTGTTCCCCGCCGGAAAGCTCGCTCGGCCGATGGTTCATGCGCGCCTGCAGCCCAACTCTAGCGAGAGCTTCGCGCGCCAGACTGGCGCGCTCCCTGCGATCGACCTCGGCAAAGCGCATGGGCAGCTCCACATTTTCGGCGAGCGTCATGCTGGCAATCAGGTTGAACGATTGAAAAACCATGCCCACCGTATGCAGGCGATAGCTGGCGAGTTCTTCACGCGAGAGTTGCGCGAGATCGCGTTCCTGCACAATCACACTGCCCGACGTAGGGCGGTCTAACCCGGCGATGAGATTCAATACCGAGGATTTTCCGGAGCCGGAACTGCCGAGGAGAGCAACGAATTCGCCGGCGTTCACTTTCAGCGTGACGCCATCCACGGCTCGGATGAGAGTCTCGCCCATGCGGTAGTGGCGGCGGAGCTGTTCCGCATGAATCGCAGGATGGCCGTTGTGAGGAACTCTGTCCGTGCTGCTCATGGTCTAACGGACCTCTCCCTTGAGCACGCGCAAGGCGTCCGCCGATTTCGCGCCGCCGTTTTGCGCCGGACCCGAGCCACCGCTGCCGTTCTCGTTCCCCTCCACTTTGTCACCCTCGCCGGGAGCGAGAAAAAGGTTCTCCTCCACTCCGTGTTGCCTGGTGTAGAGATCGTAGTAACGGCCGTGCGCTTCATAAAGTTGTTCGTGCGTGCCGCGCTCCACGATTTGCCCTTGTTCCAGCACCAGAATCTGGTCGGCGCGGCGAATCGTCGACAGCCGGTGCGCAATTACAAACGTGGTCCGGCCCTGCATGAGATAAGAAAGTCCGTGCTGGATTAATTGCTCCGATTCGGAGTCGAGGCTGGAAGTCGCTTCGTCGAGAATCAAGATGCGCGGCTCGGCCAGTATGGCGCGGGCGATCGAAATCCGCTGCCGCTGGCCGCCCGAGAGCTTTACGCCGCGTTCTCCGACCACCGTGTCATATTTATCGGCGAACGATTCGGCGAACTCATCCACGCGCGCGATGCGGCAGGCGCGCAGAATTTCTTTTTCGTTCGCAGAGGGACGCGAAAACGCTACATTCTCGCGAATCGTCCCGTCAAATAAAAATGACTCCTGCAACACGACTCCGAGGCGCGTGCGATAGGAATCGAGGCGGACCGTACTCAAGTCCGTGCCATCCACCAGAATTCGGCCCTTCGTGGGCACGTAGAAAGCGGAGATCAAGCCAATGGTCGTCGACTTCCCCGAGCCCGAGGAGCCCACCAGCGCCGTTACTGTTCCAGGCTCGGCGCGGAAGGAAAGATCACGGAGAACCTCGTGAATTCCATCGTAGCTGAAGCTTACATCGTCAAATTCAATCGTTCCCACGATGTCGACCAGAGGCACAGCGCGCTTCGGATCCTGATCCTCCGGCCGCTCGCGCATGATCTCTTGCGTTCTTTCGAGTCCGGCTAATGCCTCGGTAAGCTGGGTTCCGATGGATACGATCTGCATGATGGGCGCAACCAGAAAACCCAGCATCAGCGTGTAAGAAAAAAAACCGCCGACCGTCAGCGTTCCGGCAGCGATCTGGTGCGTGCCGACGTACATTGTGACTGCGCCCACACCTCCGAGCAGGACGCTCGCCGAAAGACTCATCACCGATGTTGCAGTGAGCGTGCGCATGACGTTATCGAGCAGGCGGCGCACGCCGGTCGCAAAAATTGCTTCTTCACGCGCCTCGGCGTGATAGCCCTTAATCACGCGCACACCGCCGAGCGACTCCGTAAGCCGGCCCGTGACCTCGGCATTAATTTTGCCGCGCTCGCGAAAGATCGGCCGAATGGTCGCAAAGGCCTTGTTGAGTGCCACCGCAAAGCACGCCAGCGAGCCGACGGCGATCAAAGTCATCTGCGGGCTGGTACGGAACAATATGACCAGAGCAATTCCGGACGTGACCAATCCTCCGGCAAAGTCGACCAAGCCGGTGCCCAATAGATTCCGCACACCCTCCACGTCGCTCATGATGCGCGCTACCAAATTGCCGGTTTTATTGCCGTCGTAAAACGCGACCGGCAGGCGCGAGATATGAACTTGGACTTGTTCGCGCAACTCGGCGATCAAACGCTGCGCCGCCTTCGATAGCAATTGGGTCAGCGAAAACGAGGTGAGGCCCTGCACCAGGGTGGCGCCCAACACGGCCAACACCAAAGGCCGCAATTGGTCCATGTGATGCTTGTTGATGACGGTATCGATCAGGAACTTGGTGGAATACGGTAACACCAGCGCCGCGACGCGGTTGATTACCATCAACAAAAAGCCGAGCGCGAGCAGCCAGCGCCGGGGACGCATCAGTTTCCAGACTTCTGGCAGAACTGCCTTCAGTCTTTCTACTTTCGGGGGCTTCGGCGGCTGTTGTGGATCGGGACTCAACTTGTAATTGGACTCCGTCAAACGCGCATTCGCTTCATTTATTACTGCATTGTGACACCCCTGGGCCAGCCGTTGTATGCTCGGGGCGTGCCACGTCCGCCTTCGCCGGAACGCTCTCCAACCCTGGGCCTGTTGCTCGGCCTGATCGTTACGCTCGGGGTGGTTGTGGCCTACTCCGCTTATATCACGTGGCAGGTCGCCGGGTTGCGCAAGCTGCAGTCTGAACTGATCGACCGCAACCGCAAGGATTCCCTGCAACTGCTGCGCATCCAGAACGATCTGAACCTGCTTGCGGTCGCCATGCGCGACATGATCGACAGCGATGAGCCGTATCCTCTCACCGCCTGGTCGGCGCAATTCCAGCGCATTCGCACCGACCTGGACGACGCCATGCGCCTGGAAGCCGGTTTGGCCCCGACCAGCCGGACGCAGGAGCAGAGCGCTTCGCTCAGCAGTTCGCTCGCGCAGTTCTGGGACGCGGTCGACCGTGTGTTCGCGTTGGCGGGTTCAGGGCAAGACAAGGATGCGAGGGCTCAGATCCAGCTCTCGCTGCAGGCTCGGCAAGCGGCGCTAAGCACGACCGTGGCTCGTCTGCTGGTGCAGAACAGCGAGAACGAAGAGCAGGCAGCACTGCGCATTGTTCAGATTTATGACCGGGTGCAGCGGCAGGTTTATCTCTTCCTGGCCGCGACTCTAGCCGCGATCCTGCTGACCGGATTTTCCATGATCCGCTGGAACCGGCGACTGTTCGCGCACATGGCTGAACTCTCCGAGCGGCGCAGCGAACTGGCGCAGAAACTGATTGCCACGCAGGAATCGACACTGCGCTACATTTCGCGAGAGTTGCACGATGAATTTGGCCAGATTCTTACGGCAATGGGATCAATGCTCGGCCGCGCTGGAACTCATGCTCCCGAAGGCTCGTCTTTACGCACAGACTTGCAGGAAGTCCAGCAGATCGCCCAGGACACGCTCGACCGGGTGCGGAGCCTTTCGCAAGCGCTGCATCCAGTGATGCTGGATGAGGCTGGACTGGAGCCCACGCTTGACTGGTACATCCCGACGATGGAACGACAGACGGGAATTGCCATATCCTATGAGAAGCAAGGTGTGCCGTTTGCAGTAGATGGCAGTGCGGCAGTACAAATCTACCGCGTGCTGCAGGAAGCGTTGAACAACCTCGCAAGGCATTCCGGCGCAAAGCAGGCTTGGGTGCGATTGCGCTTTCTGCCTGCGACGCTTGAGTTGGAAGTAGAGGATCATGGTATCGGCTTCAGCGGGCGGCCTGCGAAGCATGGCATCGGACTGGTCGCAATGCGCGAGCGCTCTGAATTAATGGGCGGGCGAATTGTGTTTTCTACTCCCGTGGAAGGCGGGACGTTGCTGCAACTGGTCGTTCCCCGCGAGAAAATCGAATCCCGGGACAAGGATTAGAGATTAGGAATTAAGAGACAAATATGACAAAGAAGATCACGGTATTGCTGGTCGATGACCATAGCCTGGTGCGGCGGGGATTCCGGCGCATGCTGGAAGATGAACCAGATATGGTCGTGGTCGGCGAAGCTGGCGACGGAGAAGAAGCCATCAAGCTGGCCCGTGAGTTGAAACCGCAAGTCGTGGTGATGGATTGCGCTTTGCCGAGGATGAACGGCCTGGTTGCAACCCGGAGAATTCTTGAGCACTTGCCGGATACTGCGGTGCTTATGCTCAGCATGCACTCGGAGAATACCTGGGTGCGGCAGGCAATCGACGCCGGCGCTAAGGGATACATTCTGAAGAACGCAATGAATCTTGAACTCGGGCCGGCTGTGAGGCGCGTGGCCGGAGGAGAGACGATCTTCGATCCGCAGGTTGAGCGGCGATCGGCGCTCAAGGGCGAACGCAGCAGTGGTCTGACTCCTCGCGAGCTTGAAGTCTTGCAGATGATTGTGGACGGCAAGTCGAACAAGGAAATCGCCGTGGTGCTCGATCTCAGTGCCAACACGGTTGCCGTTCATCGCGCCAACATCATGAACGCGCTCGGCATTCACAAGACTGCCGAGCTTGTGGTTTACGCCATTCGCGCCGGCCTGGTGAATGTTCCGTGAATCCATGTTTAGCGAATCAAGGTTTGGCGAATCAAGGTTTGGCGAATCGAGGTTCCGTGAATCGCAGATCGTTTCTGCGGGGTATGGCCGGTCTCGCGTCCGTCGCACAAATACCTCTTCTGCGGGCTCTGAGCGCGGTAGGCGCATCCGCGGCTTCGCCCGGCTTTCGGTTCGTCGATGTAACCTCCAGTGCTGGCATTCACTTTCAACACAATAACGGCGGCTTCGGAGGGAAGTTTCTGCCTGAGACTCTGGGCTCCGGCTGCGCTTTCCTCGACTACGACCGCGACGGCTGGCAGGATATTCTTCTGATCAACGGAATGGATTGGCCCGGCCACAAGCAGCGGCGCTCGACGCTGCGTCTTTATCGCAACAACCGGAACGGAACTTTCACCGACGTTACTTCGCACGCCGGACTCGATCTAGAGATGTACGGCATGGGCGTGGCCGTTGGCGATTATGACAACGACGGCTTCCCGGACATTCTGGTTACCTGCGTGGGACAGAATCTTCTGTTCCACAATACCGGCAAAGGAACTTTCGTCGATGTGACCAACACCAGCGGCCTGGGAAAACGCCTGGGGTTCAGCACGTCCGCTTTATGGTTCGATTACGATCGCGACGGCCTGCTCGATCTTTTTGTCTGTAATTATGTGAAGTGGTCGCCTGAGCGCGATGTGTTTTGCAGTCTCGACGGCAAGCACAAATCGTATTGCACTCCGGAAGCGTATCGCGGTGAGACTTGCTGGCTCTTTCACAACCGCGGCAACGGCACTTTCGAAGACGTCACCGCGTCCAGCGGAATTTTTGACAGCAGCTCGAAATCTTTGGGCGTTGCCATGCTGGATCAAGACCAGAGCGGATGGCCCGATCTGCTGGTGGCCAACGACACTCAGCCGAACAAGCTATATCGCAACCAGCACAATGGTACTTTCAAAGATGCCGCGGTGGAAGCTGGACTGGCCTTCAGCAGCGAGGGCAAAGCGCGAGCCGGTATGGGTGTGGATGTCGCGGATTTCGCAAACTCGGGACATTCGGGAGTCGCCATTACGAACTTCGACAACGAGATGACCGGGCTCTATGAATTTGGAGGCAAGACCTACGAAGACATTGCGGCGCAGGCCGGCGTGGGCCTGGCTTCCAAGAATAGTCTGGGTTTCGGATGCGTGTTTCTTGATGCCAATCTCGACGGCTGGCTCGATCTTGCCGTGGCNNGATGGCTGGCTCGATCTTGCCGTGGCCAACGGCCACATCGACGATACAGTGCGCAACATTCGGGGCAACGTGGGATACGCTCAGCCGCCGCTGTTGTTTCTAAACAATGGCGCAGGAAGTTTTCGCGACATTGCCACGGAAGTTGGCGGCGGATTCGAACGGCCAAAAGTCGGACGCGGGCTGGCCTATGCCGACTTCGATCGCGACGGCGACCTCGACTTGCTGCTGACGACGAACAACGGCCCTGCTTATCTTTATCGCAATGATCAACTAGCGGGAAATCGCAGTATTCGTTTTCGACTGGTTGGGACTAAGTCGAACCGTGACGGAATCGGCGCCTCCGTGCGTATTGTCTCCGGCGGCTTGAGTCAGTCGCGCATGGTGAAGAGCGGTTCCAGTTATTTGTCGCAATCCGAGCTTCCGCTTACGTTCGGCGTGGGGAAACGCGATCACGTCGAGCGGGCTGTCATCACATGGCCTAGTGGTAGAACAGAAGAATTCCAGAATCTCGCGGCGGGACGACGCTACGAGTGCACCGAAGGGAAAGGGATTTCCCCGCAGGTTGGATATTGACCTCTCCGTTGACTTGAATATCTTCATCGCCGGGTAATGGTGCCGGCGGCGGTCAGGTCGATGTCGACCGTTCCATTGACTCGCAGAAAGAACGTGCTTGGATTCTTCACGCCCCAACTCGCATAGGGCACTGCGAAGTGGATGGTTGCCGTCCAGCGATCGGACGAGACATCCAAATCCGCGGGGGCCGTGAGTTCATGGTCCGAGCCGTGAATGCTGAAAACTCCGTGGACTTTCACGGAAGACTTTCCCTGCAACGCCACGGTTCCCTCGACATGATCGGGACGAAAGGTGATTTCTGGAAACCGGTCGCTCTCCAGCACTTCGCGATGCATCTTGCGGTCGCGCATTCCGCTGCCGCTCTCGCCGCTCTTTGCGTCCACCACAATTTCGCCGGTGAGCTTCTTCGAAGCGGGATCAAGCCGCAGAGAACCCCGTTTCAAGTGGAAGGTTCCCCGAACCGTGTGCAGTACATCGCCAAGCGTGAACCCGACCGTGGTGTGCTGAGGATCCAGCTCGAATGCCACGTCCTGCGTGGCCGCCGCGATGCTGGCAATGGCGAAAAGTGCACCTGCAGCCAGAAATGTGCGCAACACTCGACCTCGGCGGGATGCCCGGGCGTGGTTCATCAGGTTATGCAGTCAACAGTCCCCACCCCAGAGCGAGGCCGTCGAGAGCGAGGTGAAACGGCGAAATAGTTCCTATGTGCAGGGCCAGCATTCTGCGAAAAATCTCGGGACGCTTACGAAAAATCTGGAGAATACGCCGCTGAAGCTTGGGGCGGCCGTCGAGCGCAAGCATCAATCGCGCCATCAACAAAGGGCGCCGCGCCAAGCGGCGGTGCGCCTCCTGATACCCCGCGAGATTGCCCGAACTGAGGCAACTCGCCAGCACCGCGGCCTGACTGAAGGAAAGGCCGAGACCCTCGCCTGTGATGGCATCCACGGTGCCTGAAGCATCGCCGATCAACGCCACATTGCCTCGCCAAACTCGCCTCAATTCGCGGTTCGCAGACGATGCGCCTCGTTCGGTCGAGGCCGTCTCAGCGCCGCGAAGACGCGAGTTGAGCTCCGGCAACGCGCGCAAAGATTCTTCCAGGCGAAGCTCGGGGTTATGCGAGGCCACAGCCACACAGACTTGTTCACTGCTCACCGCTGTGGCATAACCCTGAACGTGCTCTCCCCAATATATTTCCATGCGGTCGGTCCAGGGCGGTACGCGATAGTGCCGGCGAAAAGCGTAGCGGAGATTGGTCCGCGACTGAGCATCCAGATTCGCCCAGCGCCGCACGCGTGAGTTGACGCCATCTGCTCCGATTATCCACCGCGCACGGATCGTGCGCTTCCCCAGTCGAACTTCCTGGCTTGCGATCCCAGTGACTGCGCTTTGCCAAAGCAGATCGACTCCCAGCCCCTCCGCACGTTCGATAAGTATGCGATGCAATGCCGTCCGGCGAATTGAGAGACCAGGGTCCGAGCCAGGAAAGGCTGCCTCTGCCGACAATCCGGAACCGAGAAAGCGCACACCGCGAAGGCGGCAAGCTTCAGCTGCGGGTATGGTAACGCCCAGCCCTTCCAGCGCCGTAATCGCGTCCGGCATCAGCGCTTCCCCGCAGGCCTTGTCAATCGGCGGCCGAGCGCCGTCGGCAACCACTACACGCAGTCCCCGCTGGCGGGCGGCAATGGCGGCGGCTAATCCAGCCGGGCCGCCGCCGATCACGAAGACATCGGTCGAGTTCAATGACTTCGCGACCTCACCATTGCAAGAGTATTAGTTCGGAACAAAAGCCTGGTCCCATGGCGGCCAGCAGGCCCAGCGTGCCCGGCTCAGGGCGCCGGTTCTTCATCACATCCTCGAGCACACACAGCACCGAAGCGGAAGAAAGATTTCCTACCTTACGCAAACAATCCCAAGAGGCATCGAGCTGCCCGTTGTGCAGTCCCAGTGCGTCGGCCGATGCATCCAGTACCTTGGGGCCCCCGGTGTGCAGAACAAAGCTCTTAAGATCGCTTCGCTGGTATCCATTGTCCGCAAGAAAAACGTCCACATCGCGCCCGAGGTTTTTTCGAATCAGGGTTGGGACCTCGGTAGACAATATGATGCGGAAGCCTTTCTCGGAGATGTTCCAGCCCATCATGTCCTCGGTGCTGGGATAAAACACCGATCGAGTGGCGAGAATCTTAGGACCGTCAATTTCAGGACCGGACGACTCGAATTCCGGTCCGGTCACAATTACGGCGGCGGCGCCATCGGCGAAAAGTCCCGACGAGATCAGGTTCGCCACGGACAAATCTTCACGCTGCAAGGTAAGCGAACAAAGTTCAACCGAAACCAATGCCGCAGCCTGTTTGGGATAGGCGCGAACGTAGTCTGAGGCGCGCGCGATTCCGGCCGCGCCCGCCACGCATCCCAATCCAAAGATCGGCGTACGGCGAATGTTCGCCGGAAGCCCCATGCGGTTGATCAGCAGAGCGTCAATGGAAGGGCTGGCGACTCCGGTGACCGTCGTGAAAAGCAGCGCCCCAAGGTCTTGCGTCTTCAGCCCGGCGTTTTGCAGTGCGACGCAGAGCGCCTGCTCCCCTAATTCCTGTGCGACCCTGATCCAGATGTCATTGGCCTGTCCCCAGGTCTTGATATCTACATACTGCTCGGCGGGGATCGCGAGATAACGGCCGTCCACGGTCACGTTGCGATGCAGACGAGCCAGCAACAGAGGGTTCTTGAGTTGGTCTCCCCAGTAGTCCTGGAGCCGGTCGAGAAGAACTTTCTGTGTGTAATAATGCTTCGGGAAAGCGCTTGCAGCGCTTGCGATCCGCATGGATTCTGACTCCTGAGTCAGTCTCGGCACGGAATCAGCCAAAGCCTGACGAATCGGTGAAGGCTTATTCCGATTCGATAGCTGGGGCTCCCGTTGTTGTCGCAACCGGGTGAACCGGTGCCGGCTTGTACATTGTCGCAGAGTTTAGGGCTTTTGTTTGTTCCTGACTCACAAATCCTGGCTTCCAGCCAAACTGACGCGGGAGACAAACTCCGCATGCCCGGCGGCAAGGTCCCGCGGTACCTGATGCAACTACTGCACCACCACGATCGAAGTGATGCCGTTTCCGAGTGGATATGTAGCAATCGAGTTCAGACTCCCGCCGCTGGAGCCAAATGCCTGAACTCCCCCCGACGTCTGGTTCCCCACGTACAAGTACTTTCCACTCGGGTCGATGGCCAGGGTACTCGGCTCGGCTTCGGAGCCGAAGGGTGAATCGGTAATCGCCGCAGGAAATCCAGTACCGGCGGTAATCGAGAAGGACCCGATGTCGCTGGGGGATCCCAGATTCGCGACGTAGAGATACTGCCCGGCCGGATCCACGAGCACGGCATCCGGCTGCGCCAGGCTGGCGCCGGCGAGCGGAGATCCCGCGACCGCCGTCAGCGCTCCATTCGAGCCAATGCTAAAGATAGAGATGGAGTTTGCGGAAGTGTTGGTCGTGTAGAGATAGCTGCCGCTCGGATCGATGGCCAGCCCGGTTGGATTATTATCCGCGGTGGCAACCGTGCCGGCAAAAGTGGGCACTCCAGAGCTGAGGCTGAAAATCGCGATCACGCCGGTGGGCGAACTGGGTGCGCTGATGTAGAGGTAATTACCCGATGGCGATATTTGCATGTTGGTCGGAGGCAAGTTGATGTGAAATGGAGACTCGGTAATTGGCGAGAGCACGCCTGTGCCGCTGGCAATCGAGAAAACCGAAATGTCGTTCGATAGAGCATTGCCGACGTAAAGGTAAGCGCCGGCGGGGTCCATAGCCAGGAGCGTGGGAGACGTTCCCGCAGCCGTGCGGGGAGGAACCTCGCTCAACGTGCCGTCGCTCTGAATCGTGAACAGGGAAATATCATCTTCGTTTTGGCCAGGATTGGAGGCGTACAGGAATTTCCCGGAAGGATGGAGCGCCAGGGCCCGGACTCCATCGCCCACGCTGTATGGACTTCCTGAAAGCTGCGTGAGTACGCCGGAATAGGGGTCTCCCCGGAACGCGGCCAATTGATTGGCGGCGGGGATGGCGGCGTAGACGAAGTGGCTCGACGTGCCATAACAGCTCACGAAACTGGCTATGCTCGCGACAACCAATGCCAAAACCAATGCTTTCTGAAGCATCCGTTACTCCTGAGAGAATTTTAAAGCGAAGAACAATAATACCGGGCTGCCGGGAAATCGGCATCCAAACACCACAATGCTCTATCATACGGGCGCCACAAGAAAAAAGGGGACTGCACGAGTAGTCCCCGCGCCGTGCTGGCTGGAGGGTTCTCAGGCCTCGCTGAAGCCGCCTTCAGGCTGATTCCGCCAACTCCTGCGATGCACTGCCGGTTAAAACAGGTTGCATGCCGTCCGCGGCGGGAAGCAATCAACTTTACTTCGTTCAAGAAACGGACTTGTTCAGTGGGCTGGGCTCGGCGTGGCCGCGCCGGAGGAGCCTTCGATCACAGGCGTGGTTTCTCCACCGCGCAGCGCCATCCGCACGCGGTCGAGATAAACGTACACGACCGGGGTCGTGAACAGAGTGAGCGCCTGGCTGACGATCAGCCCTCCGACGATCGTGATGCCCAGAGGACGATGCAATTCGGAACCAGTCCCACTCCCGAGCGCCAACGGCAGACCTCCCAGCAGAGCCGCCATGGTCGTCATCATGATGGGCCGGAAGCGCAGCAGGCAGGCTTCATAGATGGCCTCGACCGGCTTCTTTCCTTGCGTGCGCTCCACATCGAGTGCCACGTCGATCATCATGATGGCATTCTTCTTTACCAGCCCGATCAGCAAAATGATGCCGATCATTCCAATCACGTTGAGTTCGTTGTGGGTCAAAAGCAGCGCCAGCACGGCGCCAACGCCAGCCGAAGGTATTGTCGACAGAATCGTGATGGGGTGAATATAGCTCTCGTATAACATGCCCAGCACGAGATAAACCGTAAGCAGGGCAGTCACGATCAGAAGTTTTTGGCTCGAGAGTGAATCCTGGAACGCGGCCGCCGTACCCTGGAAGCTTGCCTGAATCGTCGCCGGGAAGCCAATGGAGCGTTGGGCGTTTTCGATGGCTTCCGTCGCCTGGCCAAGAGAAACTCCAGGCGCCAGGTTGAACGAAATCGTCACCGATGGAAATTGGCTTTGGTGATTCACCGCCAAGGGTATGTTCGAGGGAATGAATTGCGTGAATGCCGCCAAAGGGATCGGTGTGCCGCTGGTAGAACGCAGGTAAATATTCTGCAGAGCCTCTGTCGTCTGTTGGAACTCCGGCGCGACCTCCATGACCACGTGGTATTGGTTGAGAGGGCGGTACATGGTCGAGACCTGCCGCTGTCCAAAGGCATCATAAAGCGCATTATCGATGTCCTGTGCGGCGACTCCCAGCCGGCTGGCGGTGTCGCGGTCGATTACCAACTGCGCTTGTAATCCCTTATCCTGCTGGTCGGTATTCACGTCGCGCAATTCTTTCAGGGGACGCATTTTCGCCAACAACTGCGGCGCCCAGTTGTTGAGCTCATTCAAGTCTTCACCCTGCAGCGTGTACTGATACTGGGCGTTGCTCTGGCGTCCGCCGATGGTCAAGTCCTGCGCGGACTGCAGATACAGCGTGGCACCCGGCACCACCGCCAACTTGCCGCGCAAACGGTTGATCACATCGTCAGCGGTAACGTTGGGGCAGGATTGCCAAAAATGACGCGCCGGACATTTGCCGCGTTCCGCCAGAGGCTTCAGCATGATGAAGAACCGGCCCTGGTTGGAGACGGTATTTCCTCCGGCGAATCCAACGATTGTGTTCACCGACGGGTCGGCCATCACAATCTTGACGTAGCGTTCCATCTTGCCGCGCATGGCCTGGAATGAGATATCCTGAGCCGCCTGCACCGAACCCATGATGCGCCCGGTATCCTGCTGCGGGAAGAAGCCCTTGGGCACAATTTTGTAGAGATACACGCTCAGACACGCCACCAGGATGGTCACGACGAGTGTGAGAGGTTGGTGTTTCAGAACCCACGTCAGAGAATGGCGGTACGTCGCCAGAGTCTTATCGAAGATCCACTCACTGCCGCGGTAAAAGCGATTGCGCTTCTCGTTCGCAGGCGCCGGTCGCAAGAACTTCGCGCACATCGTGGGGGTCGTGGTGAGTGAAACCAGCAACGACACTCCGATGGCAATGCTCAGCGTGACCGCGAA
>PLIO01000228.1 GCA_003140075.1 Acidobacteriaceae bacterium
GATGAAAATCACAGCCTATAATCCACATGTCGGCTCCTTTCTCCGAGCCTTGGTCTTGTTCATCGACAACCAATGTACCCGGTTAGGAGCCGATCTCTTCATGCCATCACAAAGTTCGCGAAGAAAGCCGCAAAGCACGCGAAGCAAGAACTCCCGAGACTGATCTTCTTTGCGGCCTTCGCGGCTTTCTTTGCGACCTTTGCGGTTAAAAGCTTTTCCTCCGCACTACAAAGAACTGATCTCGGCTGATCTCGGCTGTAACGTATACTGGCACACTCCACACATGCCGGAACCCGCCAAGCAACCCGTCGACCGTCCCGAACTTTCCCGCGATCTGGGCGTAAGCCACGCCTCGGCGGTCGTGGTGGGAACCATCATCGGCAGCGGCATCTTTCTGGTTCCCGCCGAGATGATGCAGGCGGTGGGCTCGGCCAAGTTGGTGTATCTGGCGTGGCTGGTGGGCGGTTTGCTGTCATTTTTTGGGGCGCTCACCTACGCCGAGCTTGGCGCCATGAAGCCGCAAGCCGGGGGCGAGTACGTTTACGTGCGCGACGCCTACGGGCCGCTGGGAGGCTTTCTCTACGGATGGACGTGGTTCGTGATCGCCAAACCGGCTTCAGTGGCGACGGTCGCGACCGGACTGGTGCGGATTCTCGGCACCTTCCCGGTTTTCTCTTTTTTTTCTAAAACTGTCTGTTCCGCAAACATTCTCTCTCATCCCTTTGCCGTCACCTATGGGCAGCTTGTCGCGATCTCTGCGGCCATTCTTATTTCCATCTTGAATTACCTAGGTGTGAAGAAGGCCGGTGAATTCCAGCTCGTGTTTACGGTGCTGAAAGTCGCGATCATTCTGGGCATCGTGGTGGTTTGCTTCTGTGGCGCGGGGACCGCAACCGGGCGCGGTTGGAGCAACTTCGCCAGCACATTTGCCGGAGCCAAAGGCGGGATCGCAGGCTTCATGGCAGCGCTGGTGGCGGCGTTGTGGGCTTATGACGGCTGGAACGATCTGAACATGGTCGCCGGCGAAGTGAAGAAGCCGGAGCGAAATATTCCGATTGCCTTGATCGCAGGCGTGGCCACGGTCGGAGTTCTTTATGTGCTGGTGAATGCGGGCGTGCAATACGTCCTTCCGGCGAACGTGATCGCCGTGTCGCCGCGGCCGGCCTCTGATGCCGTCGCGCTGGTGATGGGGCGCCTGGGTGCCAGCATCGTCTCGGCGGGTATGGCGATCTCCATGCTGGTTACGTTGAACGGCACCATCATGAGCGGCGCGCGCGTGCCCTTCGCCATGGCGCGAGATGGATACTTTTTTCGCGCGCTCGCCGAAGTGCATCCGCGGTTCCACACGCCTTCGGCGGCGATCTTGGTGCAGGCGGTGTTGTCGATCGTCCTTCTGTTGCTGGGGGGAAATTTCCGCCAGCTCTTTTCGCTGGCAATTTTTGCGGAATGGCTCTTCTATATGATTGCCGGGAGCACGGTTTTTGTGTTCCGCTGGCGCGATCCCCAGGCTGTGCGACCTTATCGTGTGCTCGGCTATCCCTTCGTTCCCGCGTTGTTCGTTACCGTCGCCGCAGTCCTTCTTTATTACACGTTCCGGGAAAACTGGCCGAATTCTTTCTACGGATTGCTGGTTATTCTGGCTGGAGTGCCTGCTTTCTCCTGGTTTCGCTGGCGGCGGGACCAGATCTGACAGATCAATCTGGATCAAGAAATTTTCCAGACTTGAGGTCCAAATCTTTGGTAAATAAGGACTTACGATTGCAGATCTGGGCTCGAATCTGGCTAAAATCTGACTTCTAAAGGACTTACTNNACCGTCGAGCCTAGGCACGAGGAAGCTTTCACAGTTTAGCTCGGATCGGAGTCGGTTGACTGTGACGGATGAACGATGGGTGCCTGAGGAAAAGGCGGGCGCGAGGCCGGGTGAGGCCGGAGTTTCCGCAGCGTCGTGCGAATCGCGGAAAATCCCGCCCAAGCGAAGCTTGGACGGGGCACCCGCCGGAAATTTCGGCTGGGCCGCCTGTGATCTTCCAATAGGTTGTCCATTCGACCGGAACCAGAGAAGCTGATTGTAGCGAGCAATCACCTCTGAGAAGAGATCGAATGGACATTCACAAGAATGCCCGACTTACCCTGCGCCGTCGAGAGGATTTAGTTGAGTATGTAGCCCGGGGAGTGAAGTGGGATTCCACGGTCCCTTCCCTCTTGCATGCGATGGAAAACCGCGCTAGGGTTGTAGGCATATGAGCGACCTGCGAAGCCAGATCGACAGCCTCTCCGCCGCGGAGAAGGCAGAACTGCTCGACACGGTGTGGGAAAGCCTGGAAGCGGACTCCGCATCACTGACGGATGCGCAACGCGAGGAGCTTGATTACCGCATCGCCCGGCACGAGCAAAACCCCTCCGATGTCATTCCGTGGCAGCAAGTCAGGGCGGGCCTGTTTAAGAAGCCGTGACACTCGCTGTTGTCTGGATCCCAGAGGCGAATGAGGATTTGCTGGATGCGCGGACGTGGTACGACAACATCCGTCCAGAGCTTGGGGAGCGTTTCGCCTCAGCAGTCGAAGCCACAGTCGAGGCAATCGCGGAACATCCGCTGCAGTTCCCAGTCGTCTACCGGAACCGTCGCCGCGCAGGAGTGTGGCGTTTTCCGTATAGCGTAATCTTCGAGTTTCAGGAGCATCGGATTGTGGTAATCGCGTGCTTCCACGGCAGACGCAATCCCAGACGCTGGCAATCGCGATAGCTCTGGGCGTCCGATCCCTCTGGGGACCGTGTTGATTCACCAAACCCTTTCCGTGCCCTTAAACCCAAGGAGCCAACTGTGACCATCGAAATCCGCGACGCATCGTTGGAGGCCAGAATCCGAAAGCAACTCCCAGCCACCGGCTCCAGCAGCGTCGAGGAAGTGCTGCTCCGCTCGCTCGAAACTGCGCCACCGTTGTCATCCTGAGCGAAGTGGCTGCTTCGCGCCTCGCGGAGCAGCCGCGCAGTCGAAGGACCCCATGGCGGGTGGCCCAGCTGCCGGGCCGCAGCAGGTTTTCGGCGGAGTGGGTGGCCCGCCTTTTGATGATGTTTGCTTGCGCCATCTGTAACTGAGGGTGCTCCGTCCTTGCGTTGTTTGCAAGGGCGGGCAGCGCTGCTGCCGCGACGACTTTTGTCCCTTCGGCACGAACCCCGTTGCGTATGCCTTCGTGGTTCCCGCCCTTCGCAAAGTGCGCGAAGGACGGGCCACCCGCTGTGCCGGTCGCGCCCGCGAGATCAAAAGTCTGGGACACCCGGCCGACGAATTAGGCTGAGTCGTGAGAACTCCCTCGTGCGTCCGTTGCCGGGGGCTAGGAGTGCAGGGGTCCTTCGGCCCGCAAAGGACGCGGGCCTCAGGATGACAAAGCTGATGACAGAGCTGAAGCTGTGGATGACAGTGCGTGGATGACAGACCGTTAGCGACCGCGCGCTTGCGCACTATCACGACATCGCGACGGCGCAGCATCCCCTCCCGCTGAGCCTTCCCAGCGCCCATTCTGGGGCTGCGGCCCAGAAGAGTCCTTCTCCGGTTACTTTCGGTCAAGAGCCGTGGACACGTTTACCCCCTGTCCTTTCTCCCTTAATGTGAGAACTCCAATCCGGGTCCGCTCCCTCGGCCTGGATTCCCCTTGGAGTGAATGCATGGCTATGCCTCAACAGAACTTTCAGCTCGGAATTCTGCCGGAACGCAAGATCGACAAGCGCGCCCTGGCGACCAGCTACGCGATCTTGGTCGTGCTCACTCTGATCCTGATTAACCTGGGAGCTATATTTCCGGACCGGCTGCCGCTCAAGCAGTTTCGCGTGACGGAACTGATTCCGATGCCCGCGCTGCGGCCGGAGCGTGCGCCGATTATTAAAGTAAAACCGGTTCTGAAGGCGAAGCTGCTTCCGCCTGCGCCGGTTTTCGACCAACCAAAATTGATCGTGCCGCGCGAGGTCCGCCGCGTGCGCGCTCCCGAGCCGGTGGAAGCGCCCAAGGTCGTGATCAATCAGTTCGCCGCCCCTCAGCTGAAGATGGCGTCGGGCGGGGCGCGTCCGCAACTGTTGCATACCGGCGATTTCGCGGGGAGTTCGGTGGCGCCAACCGTGAACGCAGCGGTGCAGAAAGTGCAGACCGGCGGCTTCGGCGATCCCAATGGTTTGAAAGGCACCGGCAAGTCAGGCGCCAAGCTGTATGCCGCGCAGGCCGGCGGGTTTGATATGCCGGCGGGTCCGGGACAAGGCAACGGATCGGGTGGAGCAAAAGGTATTAAAGGAACAGTCGCCAGCGCCGATTTCGGCAACGGCATCGCGACCGGGGGCAAGGGCGATGGCCGTAGCAGTGGCGCAGGAATTTCGACTGGCGGATTCGGGGCCGAACAGGTGGTTCATGGCGGCCCGAAGATCGCGCAGGCGGATTCGGGACCGGCTACCAACCCGGTGGAGATCACGTTCAAGCCGCAACCGGCCTATACCGACGAGGCGCGCAGTCTGAAGTTAGAAGGCGAAGTTTTGCTGGAGGTAATGTTCAACGCCAACGGCACGCTGCATGTGAATCGCGTGGTCCGGGGACTGGGTCACGGTCTGGACGAGGCGGCCATGGCGGCTGCGAACAAAATGCGGTTCAAGCCGGCGCTGCGTTTCGGACAGCCCGTGGACTCAACGGCGGTGGTGCACGTGGTCTTTCAACTGGCGTACTAAAAGTTTAGGTCGGAAGGCTTAACTCAAGAGGTTTGGAATCGATCCAAAGAAACAAAAGAAACAAAAGAAGCATCGGTTAAGAGACTTGGAGAGAATCGTCATGCGCACTTCGAAATGGATTTTCACTGCCGCACTGCTGGTCTCGGTGAGCGCCACCGCGCAACAGCCGTCGGATTCACAACCCTCCGCGCCATCGAACGCTGGCTCGGCCACGCAGACGGCGCAACCGGTGACGTCTCCTGATACGGCGCCGCCGGCATCGGCACAGGCTACGGATCCGGCTGCATCCGCTTCCCCATCTCCGGCCCCGGCGTCTCAATCTCAAGCGCAAGCGCAGGCACAGCCGTCGACAACTCCGGTGCCGACGCCCTCGGCGCTGCCGCAGCCCACTACCATGGATCAAGTGGTCGACCGTTTCATCGAGCGCGAACACGGCCTCATGAAGGTGCTCGCCACCCGCACGCCGGTGGTTGAAACCTATCTGCAGAACCTCAGCGCCGATCCGCAACTCGGCCCAGTGCCCAGCGCGGACCACTATTTTCTGGGACGCATGGATATGGGCGAGTCGGTCGACCGCAAGGACTATCTGAAGGAGCAGGACAAAGGCATGGAGACCCGCTTGATGGGCGGCTTCAACAAGCTCTTCAAGGTGCAGTACCAACCCATGGGCTTCTCCTGGATGGTCTACGCCGATCGTACGGACTTTGACCGCTCGCACTATGATTTCCACTACATCCGCCGCGAATTTCTGGGCGACGTCCGCTGCCTCGTGTTCGACGTCACTCCCAAGAAGAATTCTGGCAAAGGACGATTCCTGGGCCGTGTTTGGGTGGAAGATCAGGATTTCAACATCGTTCGCCTGAACGGCACCTACGCTCCGGCACCGAAGAATTCCTACTTCTTCCACATGGACAGCTGGCGCTTGAATCTGATTCCCGGCTACTGGGTACCGGCTTACATCTACAGCGAGGAAGGCGACTTCAGCGCTGGCGTCAAGAACAAGCTGGCCTTCAAGGCGCAGACCCGCATCTGGGGCTACGACCTGAAGAAAGGCGGCAAGGACGACGAACTCACGCAGATTCGCGTGGACAGCGTGAAGGATGAAAGCGCCACCGCGCAGGATGCGTCTCCGTTGGAGGCCGAGCGGGTATGGCAGCAACAAGCGGAGGATAACGTGGTTGAGCGCCTTACCAGCGCGGGATTGCTCGCGCCCGAAGGCGACGTTGACCGCATTCTCATGACCGTGGTCAACAACTTAGAAGTCACCAACAATATCGATTTGCCGCGTCCGATCCGCACTCGCGTGCTGCTCACTGCTCCGCTTGAAACTTTCAGCGTGGGCAACACCATCGTAATCAGCCGCGGATTGATCGACGTGCTGCCCGATGAGGCCAGCCTGGCTGCCGTTCTCTCGCATGAACTGGCGCACATTGTGCTCGGCCACAACCTGGGCAGCAAGTATGCCTTCAACGACCGCATGCTGTTCTCGGACGATTCCACCTACAACAACCTGGGCTTCAAACACATTCCGGAAGAGGAAGCCGCAGCCGACAAGAAGGCGATCGAACTCCTGAACAACTCGCCGTACGCGCAGAAACTCGACAACGTTGGATTATTCCTGAAGGCGCTGCAATCGCGCTCGCCTCAGCTCAATGCCCTTTTGACCACGCACCTGGGCAATCCGATCGCGGAAAACGGGAGCATCAGCCGCTTAGCGGCTCTGGCCACCAAGGGTCCGGCTCTCGATAACAACAAGCTGGACCAGGTTGCGGCTCTGCCGCTCGGCGGGCGCGTCAAGATCAATCCCTGGGACGACAAGGCGGAAATGGTGAAGACGGCTCCGGTCGCCATCACCTCGGCGCGCGACAAGATGCCGTTTGAAGTCACGCCGTTCTATCCGCGGTTGGCTCGCTACGGCGCCTCGAATGCGCCGAGCGCCGCACCCGCTACTGCCGCTAACTCAACTCCGGGCACCAACTAAGCTCTACATAGCGCCGGCCTCTGGCCGGCATGGCCGCCGAGAGCCTGCCCCGAGCGAAGTCGAAGGGGCGGCGCCACAGTCCAAGTTGCAATAAGATGAGGGCCGGGATCCGGAATCACCTTCCGGGATACCCGGCCTTCGTTTTTGTTAGGACAGTCGACGGTGCCCAGTACCTAAGTACCTAGAATGCGGAGTTAACTAGGTACTGGGTACTAGGTACTATCTGGCCTTGCTCTTTCCCGGTAGCCCCGAGGGGTTCTCGTGGGTGCGTTCGCGAAAGGTTCCGCGCATGCCTCCCGCCAGCTTGACGCTCGATTCCCCAAACTTATCGCGCAGGCGATCGGCGGCGGCCAGCGCGTTCTTCCATCGTTGCTGCTGGCCGCCTTCGAGCAGATCGATCTGCTCTGCCTGCGCCTCAAAGGACGATGCCTGCACTCCCAGCAACCGCACTTCCCGGCCCGCCTTCCAGTTTCTACGAAACAGCGTGCGCGCCTGCTCAAAGATTTCGCCGTCGAGCTGGGTCGCCGCCGGCAAGGTATGAGCGCGGGTAATCGTAGAGAAGTCTTTGTAACGCAGCTTGAGTTGAATCGTGCGCGCATAGAAGTTCGCTTCCCGCAAGCGCCGCCCGACCATCTCCGAGAGCCGCATCAGCGTAGCTTCCAGTTGGTTCGCGTCCGCGGTGTCTTCATTGTAGGTATGCTCATGGCTGATCGATTTTGCCGAGATGTCGGCGCCGACTTCGGTGTCGAACCATCCGCCCGCATCTTCTCCGCGGGCTTTCCCGGCCAGCGCCAGACCCCATTTGCCGAAGCGTTCTCCCAATTCAGATTCTTCGAGGCGCGCCAGGTCTCCGACCTTCTTGATGCCGAGGGCGTGAAGATGGCTCTCCATCACTTTGCCGACGCCCGGAATTTCGCGCACGTCCAGCGGCGCAAGGAATTTTGCTTCTTCTCCCGGAACAATCCACAGCACGCCGTTGGGCTTGGCTTGCGCGGACGAAACCTTCGCAATCAAGCGCGACGACCCGATGCCGATCGAGCAATTCAACTGCGTTTCTTCCTTCATCCGGTGGTGCAGTTTGTGCGCGGCTTTCATCGGGGGTCCGTGAAGCCGCGCAGTGCCAGTCATCTCGAGGTAGGCTTCGTCGATGGAGGCCATCTCCACCTGCGGAGAGAATGCGGTAAGCACCTTGTAGACTTTTTCCGAGCACTCGCGATAGCGCTCCGGATGGCCGTTCACAAAGATGGCATGCGGACAAAGCTTGGCCGCGGTTCGCAGCGGCAGGGCCGAATGCACCCCAAACTTGCGAGCCTCATAAGATGCGGCCGAAACCACGCCACGCTCGTGGCGCTGACCGCCAACGACGACAGCTTTGCCTTTGAGCGAGGGATCGTACAGTTCCTCCACCGAGACGAAGAACGCGTCCATATCGACGTGGAAGATAGTTCGGGAGAACGCGGGCTGGTGGGAAGCAGCCATGCTGGAAGAATTTTAGCAGTTGCTCTTGGGTTGGTCCGGCGAGAGCAACCAAATGCTCAAACCGGATGTGCTCAAATCTGGAACCGCTGTTAGAATTCGCCTCATGGCCGGGCGCGCTATCAGGATTACAAGCCGCATCGCGTTTCTTCTTTGCGGACTGATTTCGCTTTTCACAGCTGCTCCTTACGTGGCGGAGCGGGGCGAAGACCTGCCAGTGCAGAGCGAATGGATCGTGTTCGCGGCTGCGCTGGCAGTGGTGGGCGTTTTCAACGTGACGCTTGCGGCGCTGCCGCGCTCGTGGATCGCGAAAGCGTGCAAGAAAGATCGGAACGATGAACAGCTGTTTTCATCGCCTTTCAAACTGCTCGGCGGCTTCGCGGCGATTTCATATCTGCTGGCGCTCGTCGCCTACTTCGCTCCGCACAGCTGGAACCTCGACCCCCAGCTGATGCTTGCGTTGTGTCCCATGTATCTCGTGAAGATGACGATCGATCCGCCGCCCGTGGCCATCTTTTTCCTGCTTGCTCCCATGAACGCTGGGGTGTACGGCGCGCTTGGATCCACTTTGGGATATGCGCTATTGGCTTTTCGTCGGCGGCACTGAGGAATATAAGCGAGGGCGTCACCGCGAATTTTGAATCATCATCTTAGGGCTGGCCGATAGGTTGTTGTCCGCATTATACTCACTGACCCCGACTTGAAATCCGGCCCGGATTCTTAATGAGTGCTATGGACCTGTTAATGTCAGTCTGGCGCTATGCAGCTTACAATATCGCTATGCTGAAGGCGGGTGACACCTCGGAGCCAGACGCGGCGGACAAGGACTTCTTCCAACGACTTCGCCGCGAAGTGGAGCGTCAAATCTCGGGGTACGTGTATCAAGTTCATGCGGGCGCGATGGGGACTCCGCTCCCCGGTGACTATATTCGCGCTCTCCTTGACGCAATGCCGCTCTATCTCGTTGAACCGTGTTGGGAGGAAGTCCATATCTGCAATACGCCGGAAGAAATAAGAACAGGCGTGGGGGTGAGGCGCATGTGCGTCACAATGGCTGAAGACGGGAGCTACGTTCTTGTGTTCGACCCTGTCGATGAGGAGTACCACTTAGCATGGCGTAGTAAACACGGCTTGGGAACGTGGGGTGTTTCCTCGCTCGATAGTTGTCGCAAGATCGCCATTGCACTCGTTGACCGGCTTTTTCGGCTTTACGTCATACAAAGGGCTCTAAACCAGCACCTTTTCTGCCGTAGCTTGCGACACTCCACGCATCTGCCGCACCCGATCGTAGATTTTCCCATATTCGCGCGCCGAAGCGTTCCAGGAAAAGTCCTTGCTCATGCCATTGCGCATCAGCACCTGCCACGAAGTCTGATCGCGAAAAGCCTGTAGCGCGTGCTTAACAGCCAGCAGCAAAGCCTCCCCGGTGTATTCCGTGAACTTGAAGCCCGTGCCCTTACCGGAGCGCGCGTCCCAAGGCTCGATCGTGTCGTCGAGGCCACCGGTAGCGCGAACGATGGGCACCGTCCCATACTTCAAGCTGTAGATCTGATTTAGCCCGCAAGGTTCATACTTAGAAGGCATTAAGAACATATCAGCCCCGGCCTCGATTTTGTGCGCGATGGCGTTGTCGTACGCCACCTTCAAGGCAATTTTATTGGGGAACTGCTTATTGAGCCGGGCAAACATTTCTTCAAACTGCTTGTCGCCCGAACCGAGAACCACCATGATCATTTCTTCGCGCGCCAACCGGTCCATGATCTGCGCAATCAGGTCGAAACCTTTCTGCGCCGCAAAGCGCGACACGATGCCGATCACCGGAACCTTCGCATCGGCGTTCGTCACCCCGAAAGCTGTCAGGATATCCTGTTTGCACTTGGCCTTGCCGGATAAATCCTGAGGCGAGTATTTCGCCGTGGTGAACTTATCCGCTTGCGGGCTCCACTCGTCGTAATCGACGCCGTTCAGAATGCCGGTGACGGTGGCGGCCCGGTCGCGCAGCACACCTTCCAAACCAAAACCATATTCGGCGGTTTGAATTTCCTGGCTATACTTCCGGCTCACCGTGGTGATGAAGTCAGAATAGGTAAGCGCGCCCTTCAGGAAATTTACCTGGCCAAAGAATTCCATTTTCGACATGGTGAACAGATCCCAGGGCAGCGTGAGCAGGGGCAGAACTTCGGGTGGAAACAGACCCTGGTAGCCCATGTTGTGAATGGTAAAGATAGTGCCCACGTCGCGAAATGCGGGATCTTCCGCATACACCGTGCGCAGCAACACCGGCACCAGCGCGGATTGCCAATCGTGACAGTGGAACAGGTGCGGCACGCCCAGAATTTTGGTGGCTTCGAGCACGGCGCGAGAGAACAACGCGAAGCGCTCGGCATTATCCGGATAGTCTCCCGCAGGCGTGCCGTAAAGCGCGTCGCGATCGAAGTATTCCGGACAGTCGATGAAATAAAAACGCACGCCGAACTGGCTTCCGCCCGTCACCACCGAGGCGAAACGATACTTGTCGTCGAAGGGGATGGTGATGCTGCGCACTACGGTGGCAGGATCGGCCAGCTTAGTTTGCCGGTAACGGGGCAGATACAGGCTTACCTGATGCCCGAGGGCGGCCAGGGCGCGCGGCAAGGCTCCCACTACGTCCGCTAAACCGCCGGTTTTCGAAAACGGGACGCCTTCCGATGCCACGAATGCAATATGCATGAATCCCTCCCGGCAAGACCCACTTTTCGCGGGCGCACGTTATGATGGAATATATGTTGCGGGAACAAACCTCCCGTAGGCAAGGCAAGCGGGCCTGAGTTTTCAGTCTATATGCCCGAGGAAAAGAGGGTCAACGTGACGAAGGTCGTGTCCACGCGCCGTCCGCAACATAAACCCAAGTTGGGTCAGCATTTCCTCGCCAGCGACAGTTTTGCCGGCCAAATCGTCGACGCCCTGGGCGACGCTTCGCAAAACACCGTGCTCGAAATCGGCCCCGGACGCGGCATTCTCACTTCTCTTCTGGCGAAGCGCGTCCGCCGCCTGATCGCTGTGGAACTTGATCGCGTGCTGGCCGCTCAGCTTCGCCTGAAGTTCGGCATGTTCTCCAACGTCGAGGTCATCGAGGCCGACATTCTCTCCATCGATTTCGATTCCCTGTTTGGCCCCAAGCCTGGCCTGGGCCGTCCCGGCATCCAATTGAAGCCCGAGCCGGTTAAAGTGATCGGCAACCTTCCTTACTACATCACCTCAGATATACTTTTGCGTCTATTCGACTACTCCAAGTATTTTGAGAGCATCGTGATCCTGGTGCAACGCGAAGTAGCAGACCGCGTCGCCGCCAAACCCGGCACCAGCAACTATGGTTTGCTCTCCGCCACCACGCAACTCTATGCGCGGGTCGAAAGGCTCTTCACCTTGCCGCCCGGAGCGTTTACGCCACCGCCGAAAGTGTATTCCACCGCGCTGCGGCTCACGATGGCGCCGCGGCGAAAGGAACTGGGCCTCGACGGCGACGGCCGCGTCGCAGATGGACAGATGAAGGACGGCTTCATCGACTTCCTCAAACTCTCCTTCGGCCAGAAGCGCAAAACTCTGTGGAATAACCTCAAGGCTGCGTATCCGGAGCGTCATCTGCGCGCCGCTTTGGCGGAGGCTCGTGTGAAACCTGCCGCCCGCGCCGAGACCCTGAGCCTGGAGGAAAGTGCCGCCCTGTTTCTTGCCTTGCGCGACAACCACAACGGCTCGTAGCATAATTTCCATCAGGAGATTCTATGACCGCGACCCACATTCGTCATCCCGCGGTCGCCGGACGATTCTATCCGCACGATGCGGAAGCTCTGCGCCAGGAAGTCCGCGCCTACCTATCCCAGACTCCGCTGCAAACTCCACTTCGCGCTCTGGGCTGCATCGTCCCCCACGCGGGCTATATGTATTCCGGCCACGTGGCAGGCGCCGTATTCTCGCGCCTGGAGATCCCCCAGCTCTGCCTCGTGCTGTGCCCCAACCACACCGGCGTGGGCCGCGCGTTGGCTATTGTCAGTGAAGGTGCTTGGCTAACGCCGCTGGGCAACGTCGCTATCGACAGCGCTTTCGCTGCCGCGCTCAAACAGCGCTGCCCGTTGCTGCAGGAAGATCCCGCCGCGCACCGCAGTGAGCACGCGGCTGAAGTTGAGTTACCCTTTCTGCAAACCTGCCAGCCCCAACTCAGGTTTGTTCCGATTGCGCTGGGCACCGGACAGTTCGACGCTCTTGAGCAACTCGGAGACGCCGTTGCGGATGTGATTGCCGTGCAGAACGATCCTGTTCTGATCGTCGCCTCCAGCGACATGAATCATTACGAATCCGACGCCATCACGCGCGTGAAGGACCGCAGCGCGATCGAACCAATTCTCACCCTCGACGCCCGCACTCTCTACGACGTCGTCACCCAGCAGCACGTTAGCATGTGCGGATTCGGCCCTGCCGTGGCTATGTTGACTGCGGCAACAAAGCTGGGCGCAACTTCTGCTGAACTGGTGAAGTACGCGACCTCAGGTGATATTTCCGGCGATCGCGATACT
This sequence comes from Acidobacteriaceae bacterium, assembly GCA_003140075.1. Taxonomy (GTDB): domain Bacteria; phylum Acidobacteriota; class Terriglobia; order Terriglobales; family Acidobacteriaceae; genus Sulfotelmatobacter. Next base: position 12,714 of record PLIO01000228.1, read on the forward strand.
GTCGTGGGTTATGCGGGAATCGTGATCGATTAGCCTTCCATTCCGGCGAAATCTCTCCTCGGCAAGCTCGCGGATGTTTATAACTTGCCGCATGATTACCTCCAAGCACGTGCTGGCTTTGTTCCTGTTTGTTGGTGTGCCTATCTGGGATGCGCTCGAAACCCGGGCGCTGAAGACCGGCACGAATCCACGCAGAAAAATCTTCGCCTACCGGAGAATATTAATCTTCGAATGGGTCGCCGCGCTCGTAGCCTGGATCGCATTGCGGTCCAGCGTTTTCTTTGTATGGCCGGCTGTCCGTCAATCGACTGCGCAGAAGATTGGCGCGCCCTTTGCGTGGGGCTTCGCCATCGCGTTTGTGGCTGGTTCCCTGGCGCAGGTGATTCTAACCCGTCGCAGCGAGAGAATGCGGGAGAAAGTCGTGAAGGCGTTCAAGAAGCTGGCTTTCATCCTTCCCATGACGCAGGAAGAGCGCGCCTGGTTCGCTCTGGTTTCGATTACGGCCGGCATTTGCGAGGAGATTTTGTATCGCGGATTCCTGATCAGATATCTCTCGAACGGACCCTGGCATGCCGGAGTTTGGATTGCGTTCGCGGTTGCCAGCGTCTCCTTCGGGCTCGCCCACGGCTACCAGGGGTTGGCGGGGATCATCGGTACCGGGGTGTTGGGGGCTGTAATGGGAGTAATCTTTTTCGCCACCGGAAGCTTGTGGCTGCCCATAGCACTGCACGCCATCATCGACCTCCGAGTTATTTTCCTGCTGCGTCGCGGAGAGTTGACGACTTGAGGGGCTTATAGCGGATCACTGAATCGTACTTTATAAGCGTACTGAAGAAACGGGGCTGCAGAAAAGTTGCGATCCGCGGCCAATGAGTGCAATGGCGATTTTTCGTCAAGAATTCGTTTGAGGCCGCTCTCCGCTGCTGCCGCGTAACACGAAGCCCGAGACCTGCGGCTTTCCCCAATACTGTTGTGCGAGGTTGGTGGCAATGAGTCGCGTCAGCCAGTCGGTTTTTTGCTTGTCTGTACCGCCTTTGAAAAATAGTGGCGGGTTGCACTGCTTTTTCATGGCTACTCTCCGCATGAGCAGGCTACCCCCTGGTGGATCTCAATTATAGCTGTTGTAACCAGGCCTCAACACGTTTTGTCTGCTGGTCAATGAGCGATATGGCGATTTTTCGCCAACTCATTGACTTCCCATCCGGCTAATGTCAGAATTCTGCCCACTCGTGAAAGGAGCTACTCGTGCCTCGCTCCCGCAAGCTCTCGAATCTCCATCCGACAACGAACCATCGCCTTGTCGCGTACTCTCTCGCCGCCAGCGCCGCCGAAGTCAGCTTGCTCGCCCTGGCCCAGCCCTGCGGAGCTCAGATCGTCTACACCCCGACGCACGCCACGATCGGACGCCGCGGTTCTTATGGACTTGATCTCAACAACGACGGAAGAATCGATTTCACGATCTTCGAACGGGTCGGCATCGTGGCTTCGGCACTTATCAAGAGCTAAACATAATTGCCGCTCAAGGAAACAAGATTGAGTGCTCTGGCGGAGGTGGTCCGAGTTGTGCCTTCACTGTTACCTATGCCGCCGCGCTGGTTGCCGGCGCCCGAATCGGCGAGGGTTTTCGATATTTCCACCCGTACGGGGCGCCAATGGCAGGCAGGTTCACATCGAGAGGAAACGTCTTCTATTCGGGCAGGTGGACCAATGTACGAGACCGCTACTTGGGCCTCAGGTTTCATCTTAGCGACGGCCCTCATTTCGGGTGGGCGCGTTTAAGCGTCGAATTTGTTAAGGGGTCGCAAGAACCATCCTGGCGCGCACAGATCACTGGATACGCCTACGAGACGGCGCCCGATACTCCGATCAACGCCGGACAGACCAGCGGCGATGAAGCGACAGCTGAACCTGAGCCGCCGAACCTAGTTCAATTCTCCGCCCTCGGCGCCCTCGCGCTCGGCAGTGATGGCATTGCGCTCTGGCGACGCGAGGCTGAGAAGTAGGCGGAATCTGTTGCTAACAGGCGTCATCGCTCATTGACAATTGACCGCCTCCTGATTTGCTTTCAGCAACTAGCCGGTTCTTAGTGGCCTGAATGCCCGCCGCCACCGGAGGCATGCCCCGCAGATGCAGCGCCGGCATGGCCCGCGCCTGCGGCAGGCGCAAGGCCGAATTCAAACCCGCCTCCGCGCGGAGAACTCGCCGCGAACTGCGGCGCGGCATGCAATTCCACCGAGCCTGTCTTCGCAACTTGCGCGTTCAAATGGCTGAGGTTTCCATACGATCCGCGCGGAATTCCGAGCCCGGCCGAGCCGCTGCTCACCACCGTCCGGATTGGAGAACCGTTCGTAAGCACTGGTCCGCCTTTGCCTACGGCAACCGTCCCTACCGTGCCCTTCGGTTCAACCGGCGCGCGAAAACCCTGGGCCACTGCGCCGACGTAGTGAATTCCGCCGTGCCATCCGGTCGAGCCGGTCCAGCCGCCGGGTTGCCATCCCCAGCCGAAACCGGGCGCGTACGCCCAGTTGCCGTAGTAGTAAGGCATCCAGCCCCACGGATACGCCGAGGCCCACATGAACCCCATGCCCGGATACCAGGACCACGCGCCATCCATAAACGGGTTCCAGCCCACGCCTGCAAAGTAGGGCTGCCACATCGTGCCGAAGCCGGGAACGTTGCTATAGCCGCCGTAATAGCTCAGGTCGCTTGCACCATAGCCGTAGGGAGTGGAGTTGTTCTTTGAATACTGATCGTGATATTCGATCGATTGGTTATCCCAATCGTCATACGGATCTGCCGCAAAATTCTTCGCCACGCTCGACTTATCGTTGTCGTTGGTATCGAAGGTGACCATCTTGTTCTTATCCACCTTCACCGTGCCCGAAGGGCCGGTCACAGCCAACTCATTCTTGAAACTGGCTATCTCGGACTGGCTCGCGGAAGTTGCGGCGCGGAAGTGCGCCGCCTGACTCAGTTCCGCTTTCTCGTGGGAAAAATTCAGCGTGAACTTGTCGCCGCTCTTCCCCAGCCAGTTCACGTACGCCCGGCCTTCCACCAGGTCCACGGTGGAAACTCGCTTGCCCGCGTCGGTCAATCCCAGCTTGCTGAACTCGACGGTAGTGTTGGGAGTGACGCGCAGCGTGCTGCCGTCCTCGAACTCAATCTCGGCGCGACCGTTCTCGCCGGTCCGCAGTTGCAGTCCCTGCGTGACGGGAAGATTGGCAAAGGCGTTCTCAAAGCCCAATCCCGAATTCTTGTCGATCTGCACCCTGCCCTGCACGTCGCTCAGGCGAACGATGCGGGCTTGCGAATCAGCTGCGGCGGGCAGCGCCAAAAGCGCGCAGGCCAAGGCCGTCATTACCATCGCGTGAAATCGTGGCTTGTACATAGCAGCCCCCAGGATTCAGACACTTTCCCGCCTATTAGAACACGACTTTGCACCGGCGATGTCATCAAAATCTGCGGCGGCAACCCTTCATCGCCCAGACCCGGCACTGCTTCCCATCTGGATCAACTCCTTCGCCCGCGCCCGCACCACATTGATCACCGAAGAGTCCTCGAGAATCTCCTGCAGAACCGGCGCCACGCCCTGGATCTCGCTGAGTTCGTTGTTCCTGGCCTGCGTCTCCATGCGCTTCAACTCGTCGTCCAGCGCCAGCTTTTGGTAGCGATGGTAGTAGGCCAGCCGGCGCCCATACTCCAGCGTGCCTCCAATGTTCTGGAAGAGAGCGGTCAACTCCCGCACCGGCTCCAGATTCGAGTAGTTGTAGGGAGCCGTGTTGGAACGCTGGCCGTCTTGATAGCTCAGGATCTTCGCTCCGGTAAAAGCCAGTTTGCGATTCCCCGAGTCAATCTTACCCGCGAAATACTGCGCCTGTTTCGCCCACTCGAAAATCCGCTCACGGTTCGCCGGCGACACCTCAAACTCCGCCCGGTAATCTTCCGCGTCGGAATCCTCCGCTGCCTTCCCGGTGCACTCGTAGTGTGCATGTCCCGCCCCATCGACAGCGATTGTGTAATGCTGAGGATTGGATTGGGGGAAGTCCAGGGTAAAGGTAACGGTTGCGGTCGAGTTCGGATTGCCGCTGACGACCTGCTGCGACATCAGCAGCGCAGGGATTGCAGCAAGCGCCAGCGAGCCCATCGCAACCGCCTGCCAAAACTTCATGGCGTGAATTGAAGAAGCCTGAATCGAAGAAGCCCGAATCTTCACCGCGCCGCCACCCTCTGTCTTTCCAGCGTTCCAGCGGTGTGCAGATGGCAGATCGCAATCGCCAGCGCGTCCGACGCATCCATCGGCTCCGGAGCTTCGGCCAACCCTAGCAAGCGCGTCACCATGTGCTGCACCTGTTGCTTCTCCGCCCGCCCGTATCCCACTACTGACGATTTGATCGTAAGCGGCGAGTACTCCGCCACTTCCAGCCCGGCGGTGGCCGCCGCCAGCATCGCCACTCCCCGCACCTGCCCTAACTTCAACGCCGACTTCACGTTCAGGGCGTAGAAGATTCCCTCAATCGCCACTTCATCCGGACGGTGCTCCACGATCAGCGCGCCCAGTCCCTCATAAATCCGCGACAACCTCCGCGCCAGCGTCTCCCGCGGCGAGAGCTTCATCGCCCCGCAAGTGAGGCACACCAGATGCCCCCCGGGATGCATCTCCACCACGCCGTAGCCGGTGTATTGCCCGCCGCAATCGATACCCAGAACTCGCATGTGAATGCAGTTTATCGCGGAAAGCACGCGCATCCTATCCCCTAGATGGGATCGTGAGACGACCTAGCTCGGAAACCTGACGTGTATCCTCGCCTCGCCGATCGAAATGGCATCGGCTGAATCTTGTGGCCGTGGAATGAATTCTGGGGTATAGTTCTGGTCCTCCCCCCGCAACGTCCCGGAATGCCTATTAAGGTCCGACAGGATCACAGAGCCGCTTGGCGGTTTGTGGGCTTGCTCGCCCGAGTAGACTCCGGAGACGGCGCTGATTCCAAGCAAGACAGGGCCCAAGAGACTTTTCCACCCGAACTCAACGGAGGCGCCCGATGATGTTCCGCACCGTGACATTCCAGAAATCGATCTCTCTTCCCATCGCCACTCTTCTCATGGGAGTGAGCTTGATCGCAGCCTTGGTGGCATGCAGCAGCAGTTCCAACTCAGGGAGCAATGGCCCCTCGGTTTCGATTGGCACGGTTCCGACTCCTACGCCAGCCTCCTTAAACGTCCTCGGCACGCTCTCCCTGCAAGCCAGCGTCCTCAACGACCACGGAGGCGTGAACTGGAGCTGTACCCCGGGCAACGCGCCGGCCACCTGTGGTTCGTTTAGCGCGTCCTCAAGTCCCAGCGGCGAAATTGTTGGTTATACCGCGCCCTCCACAGTGCCTTCGAGCCCCGTCGTCATTACTGCGACGCTGGCCGATAACTCCAGCGTCAGCGCCAGCACCTCCGCCATCACGATCACCAACATCACGATTACGCTGAGCGCGGTTCCGACGTCTCTGCAAGTGAGTGCCACGCAGTCCATCACCGCAACCGTGGCCAACGACGCGGACAATGCCGGAGTCACCTGGAGTTGCGTCCCGTTGGGCGCCTGCGGCACGTTCAGTTCCTCCACCTCGGCCAGCGGAGCACCCGTAACCTACTCCGCCCCAGCCAACGTGCCCCAGGGCAACACCGTCACCATCACGGCAAGCTCGGTGACGGACGGCAGCGTCTTTGCCAGCGTCACCGTCACGATTACCGCGGCGGTGACTACGACGCCGGGTTTGGCCGACGGAAATTATGTGTTTTCGCTGGCTGGGTCGGACTTCAACGGAACGTACTCGGTGGTGGGGGCCTTTACTGTCCTCGGCGGAGCGATCACGACAGGCGAGCAGGATCTGGGCGACTTCACAATTTACGAGCATGACGCCATTACGGGCGGCAGTGCCCTCATCAGCGCCGATGGCAACGTGCTGGTTACGATCACCACCGGGGACTCCAGAATTGGCGCGAACGGGACTGAAACGCTGGACGCCACTGTGGTTTCGCCTTCAAAAGCCCTACTTACCGAGTTCGACTCTTGGGCAACCTCCAGCGGCGAGTTGGACTTGCAGGCGACCACCTTCTCGACGCCCTCCGGCAGCTACGCATTTTCTGCCGCCGGGGTGGATGTTAACGAGAAGCCCCTTTCTCTCGGCGGCGTCATCAACATTGATAACCCTGGGAGTATCTCGGGTGCGGGCAGCATTTTCGACATTAACGACGACGGCGTCCCCTTGGCGGCCCAAACCTTTGCGTCGGGGTCCGTCGGCGTTCCCGACGGGTTTGGCCTGGTCGACTTTACGCTTACCCCCAGCAGCGCCTCCGGGGTTGGGCGAATCGTTCTGGTCGGGTACGTGATCGACGCCAGCCACATTCGGTTGATCGAGCACGGTGCCGTCGATGTCTTCCGCGGCACCGTGGGCGGAAGCGCGCTGGGCCAAACCGGCACCGGAACCTTCGATGCCGGCTCCCTCTCGGCCTCCAGCTATGTGGTCGGCGCAGCTGGGCCAGAGTTACCCGGGGCACAACAACTGGCCAGCGTCCTTACTTTCAACGCCGATGGAAGCGTGAGCGGCACACTCAGCTACAACGACCTCAAGACGCAAACTCCACAAGGCGGCAGCACCCTCGTCAGCGGAGCAACCTACTCCGTGGCATCGACTGGGGACGTAACCCTGACTGGCCTCACCGGCATCGCCGACATCACCACTGGTACCACCTTTACTTACAACCTCCAACTCTATTTGACCGGAGACGGCAACGCCCTGGTTATCTCGATGGACACCGCGGACGTGCTCGCCGGTCGTGGCTTCCTGCAAACCGGCGGAGGGTCCTTTAACGCTGCGTCCTTCAGCGGAAGCTACGCCCTGAACGTGGTACAGAAACTGCCCATCCCCCCGTTCGAGCGGGATGGCGTAGGCACCATTGCGGCTGACGGCGTCGCGACCCTGACTGGATTCGTCGACCTGAACGAACTTCATCCCACCACCGATGTTCTGCTGACGGGGACCTTCGCCGCCAACCCGAACGGCGTCTTCACCGGCACCATCTCGGGCATTTCGTCGATCGATGCCCCCTCGGACAACTTCACCTACTACCTTGTGGACACAACCCAAGTGCTGGCCATCGAGACCGACACCGATCAGCTAACCCTCGGCTACTTCGAGCTGCAGCAGTAGCCGAGGCGTAAGAATTTCAATCACCACCTCAACCTGGTGACGCCCCGGCGGCGCCACCGCGCCCGCACCCGCTCCGGTTACCACCGTAATTAGAGTAACCACATTTAATACTGCGAAATGTGAGCTCGTTAATTTAGGCTACTCCCCATATTCATCATGGCTCTCCCAAGAGTCCCCAGGAGTGACTCCAGTGAAACAAGCTCGCACTACGCGGCCAGCCCAATGCTTTGCAGCGCTGTGACCAGGCTGCCCGTTCAGTATCGCCGCGGCGGCATTCCATGCCACGGCGAAAGGAATGCCAAGCTCAACTTCAGATTGCAGTTCGGTAGCTGCTGGAAAGGATTAGTTTTCCACAGCGCAACTTGGAGGGCTTCCGAGGGTTGAGAGGTTAGAACTTTGAAAGAATCAACCTGCACCTCTCATTTCCCAGACCACAGCTTGGAACGGCAAAATAACCACTAACCAACCATTACCAGACTCAAGGAGAAATCTATGCATCTTAGCCGTCTGACGAAACCCACCCGATTGATCGCGGGCCTGCTCTGTGGCCTGCTGTTGGCGATCTTAGCGGTTCCACTTGGCGCCCAACCCGCGTCCACAACCCACCCTGCACAGGGCTTTGGTCCTGTCTACGACGCGTCTCATGAAATCACTCTCAATGGAACCATTCAGGAATTCGTCACCAAGCGCGTTGTGGGCAGCCCGACCGGCATGCATCTGCTGGTGGCAGGCCCGGACGGCGTGGTCGACGCCCGCGTCGGACCCTTCCTGAGCAAAGAGACAAAAGAAGCCCTGCGCACAGGAGCGCCGATTCGGATCGTCGGGGCCATGACGTCACTGCGCGGCAAGAACTATCTGCTGGCCCGCGAACTGACCGTCGGCGGCACCACCGTCAAGCTGCGCAGTACAAACGGAGCGCCAATGCATGGAGGCTCCACCACCGCGCGACGCTCCAGAACTAAAGAAACAGCCAAGGTCGAACTCAACGGAGGTGCCCGATGACATTCCGCAAATCGATTCTTCTTCTAATCAGCCTGAGCATGATTGCCGCGCTGGTTGCTTGCAGCAGTTCCAGCACCACTACCACGCCTCCTCCTCCGGCCATTACGGTCACCTTGACCAGTCCGGCTACATTTCCAACCGTCCTCTACGTCAATGACACACTCTCCGTTACCGCGACCGTAGCCAACGATTCGGCGAACGGCGGCGTCATCTGGAGTTGCAGTCCGGGTAACAGCGCGGCCACCTGCGGTTCGTTTAGCTCAGGTACGACCGCCGTCGCCAGTGGTACAGCTGCCATCTACACCGCACCCAGCGCTCCCGTGGCTGCGGTCACGCTCATCGCAACTTCCGTTACCACTAGCACGATAAGCGCCAGCAGCGCCTCCATCGCGATTAATGCCACCGTAATCTCGGTTGCATTGACCACGCCTCCGCCATCATCTCTGGCGGCCGGCGCGACCGCGACCATCGCCGCCACCGTAACAGGCGATCCGGCGACTCTTGGCGTGAATTGGAGCTGCACTCCGGCGGCCACTTGTGGCTCGTTTAATCCGACCGGCACGGCCAGCGCGGCCACCACGGTTTACACCGCCCCCACCACTGCGGGCTCCGTCGTCATCACCGCAACCTCGGTTTCTGACGATACGCAGAGCGCCAGCGCTACGGTCACCATTACGCCCTTGGTAGTGGTAGCACCTTTGCCCGATGGCACCTACGTATTCTCGCTAGCTGGATTCGACAGTGTTGATGTAAGTTCTTACTATGTCGCGGGGGCCTTCACCGTCCTTGGCGGGGCGATCACCACCGGCGAACAGGACTTCGTCGACTTTGGCGGCGACCTATCCGACCCAATCAGCGCCACCGGCAGCAGCATAGCTGCCGCCGACGCCGCTGGCAACCTGCAGATCGTTCTGAACACCAACGACACCAACCTAGGTGTAGGCGGCGTCGAGACTCTCAATGTCTCGGTACTTCCGAACAACCCTGCCAGGGCCTTCATCATCGAGTTCGACGCTTCGGCTACGGCCAGCGGAGAGTTGAACTTGCAAAACGCCACTGCCGCAGCTGCCACCCCGTTGAATGGTTACGCCTTCGGCCTCAACGGCTATGATCAGTTCGAGGAGGACGGCTTCCTTTCCATGGGCGGCGTCATCAACGTCGACTCTGCCGGCGGCATCTCCGGTACTGGAAGTATTTTCGATGCGAACGACAGCGCATCCCCCACCCTATTTCAGGCTCAGACTTTCAGCGCCAGTACAGTTAGTGCGCCTGACTCTCTCGGCCGGGTGGTGTTCACACTCAACCCCACCGATTCAACGGACTTCCCTCAAATCGTTCTGGCTGGATACATTGTCGATGCCAGCCGCATCCGGCTGGTGGAAGCAGACGGCGATGCGTATACGGGAACCCTGGGCGGTACAGCCTTCAGCCAAGGAGCGAATACTGGAACCTTCAGTACCGCTTCACTCTCTGGTGGCAGTTACGTGCTCGGCATGAGCGGCTGGGACACCAGCCCTGACGGGATATTACAGACCGCAGGGCTGCTCACTGCCAACGCGGGCGGCACCGTCGCCGGGTTCGTTGACTTCAACGATCTCACCGGATCGGAGCCAGTCATCCCGGACCCCGTCAGTGCTCCAGCTTACACAGTGGATCCCACCGGACGAGTGACGATCGCCAACGTAACCGATGGCACCAACACCTTCAACCTGCAGCTCTATTTGGACGGAAACGGTAATGCAACTGCGATTACGCTGGACCTGGCCGATGGCATTGAAGGCAATGCCTACCTGCAAAGCGGAGGCGGCGCATTTACGGCCGGCTCCTTCAGCGGCGCCTACGGCCTGAATGTCACGGGCTGGGACGAAAACATTTTCGGAGAACTCGATGCTGTCGGCCCAGTCACGGCTGACGGGGTCGGAACCTTCGCTGGAGCGGTTGACCTCAACTGGCTATTCAGTGCGGGGCCAACCTATCCGGATCTGCCCGTTTCCGGCACCTTCACCGCTGCAGCCAACGGCGTCTTTAGCCCAGGCACCATCACCGGCCTGGATGTCACCACCACCACCAACGCGGACGCATTCGACTACTACCTGATCGACGCGACCGGGGACAACATAACGATCGAAACCGATCTCAACCAGCTAACCCTCGGATACTTCGCCCAGCAATAGCGAAGAAACTGAGCTAGTAATTTGTCTTAAACTCAGTGGCGCACTCCGGTGCGCCACTTTTTTCTGCCCGTTTGCGGTCATTCAGGCCCGAACCATCCGATCCGCGCTCTGCGGCGCCCGCGAGCAACCCGCCAGCCTGATTCACCAAGCCGAATTCGAAGAAGTAGTCGGCGCGGAAAATATCTGCGACAACGTGCAATCCGCACTGCGCCGCGCCGAGCAGGTGCACGATCAGATGGAAGCCGCCGCCATTGGGCTCAAGAGCTAAGGGCTTTAGATGAAGTGGAAGCGGAACAACTCTGGTCGCAAGCGTAATCTTCCGCTTTCGACAGTTCTCACTTGCAAGACTGTTCCCGCCATCCATTCTTAGAGGGAGCGACCCCGTTTCAGCATGATTTGGACGAACACAAGACGCTGGCGCTTGCCCACAGCGATGTTGATGGTCGTCATGCTGTCGGTAGTTGTTGTCCGTTGCACATTGGGAAAGCGGGCGCAGCAGAAACGAGAAGTGAGATACCAATCTGCTCTCCGTCTGTATTCCGACGCTCTCAGGCCCGGAATCACGCGGCTGGAGGTCGAGGAATATCTCGAAACCCGAAACGTCCAGTTCCGCCAAATGTGCTGCGTCGACGGGAAAGACTTTTCCAAGGGTGTATATGACGATTTGACGAAGATTGGCGAAGAGGACGCGCCATGGTTCTGCAGTCAAAAGGATGTGTACATTGCCTTCCAATTCGCAGGCGTTCGACGAGGCGCAAATAGCTGGGACGCTTTCGGGACTGACACGTTGAAGTCGGTGAGCATATATCGCTGGCTCGAAGGTTGCCTCTGATTTGTTGTTGCGAGAAGCCGCACACTAGGGGACGGCTTATTCATCAGTATCCTCCTCCATCAATGATAATCTTATCCTTCCCGGCGACTGCCAACCCGCGCCCAAGCTGCCCGTTCCACCCAGCCCGCGCCCGGAGTGCATCCCAGGGATTTTCATCAGAATTCATACGGAGAGCGGAGCCATGAAGATCGGAATGTTGACTGGCGGAGGCGATTGCCCCGGCCTGAATGCCGTGATTCGCGCGGTGGTGCGTAAGGGCATCTTCACCTACCAGGACGAATTCATCGGCTTCATGGAAGGCTGGCGCGGCGTGATCGAAGACAAGAGCATGCCGCTCGATCTCGACGCGGTCGGCGGCATTCTGCCGCGCGGCGGCACCATCCTGCGCACTTCCCGCACCAATCCTTCGAAGCGTCCCGATGGCATTGACCGTTGTCTGGCAACGCTGGAGAAAAACAAAATCGAAGCTCTCGTCGCCATCGGCGGCGATGACACTCTTTCCGTTGCGCAAAAGCTGCACGAACGCGGCGCGAAGGTGGTTGGCGTTCCCAAGACCATCGACAACGATCTCGGCGGCACCGATTACACATTCGGATTCGACACTGCCTGCAACATCGTTTGCGAGGCCCTCGACCGCGTCCACACCACCGCCGAAGCGCATAACCGCGTGATGGTAGTGGAAGTGATGGGCCGCGACGCCGGCTGGATCGCGCTCTACAGCGGCATCGCCGGCGGCGCTGACGTGATCTTGATCCCCGAGCGCCCCTTCGATATCGATAAGGTCGCGGACTCCATTCATCAACGCCACGAGCGCGGCCGTTATTTTTCCATCGTGGTCGTGGCCGAAGGAGCAAAGTTCTCTTCCGAGCCCGGCCAGGGATCTCCCGTCCTGCAGGACATGGGCAAGGACGAGTTTGGCCACGTGAAACTCGGAGGCATCGCCAACATTCTCGCTCGCGAGATCGAAAAGCGTACCGGCTTTGAAACCCGCGCCGTCGTCCTTGGACACATCCAGCGCGGCGGCTCGCCCAGCGCCTTCGACCGCGTGCTGGCTACGCGCTACGGCCTGGGCGCCATCGACATGGTGCACCGTGGCGAATTCGGATGCATGGCCGCCCTGCGCTCCAACAAAATCGTCTCCATCCCGCTGCTGGAAGCCATTTCCCGCAACCGTATTGTGGATAACGAGATGATCCAGATCGTCGATGGATTGTTCGAGAAATCCGTGGAAAAAGAAAAAGAGCCAGCGTGAGAAGGCAACTGACGTAAAGTAGTGCTCGGCCGCCAAACGCTCGGCCCGGTCACGATGCAAAACCTATATCTGCGGCTCGCTCCGTTTTTTCTGGCGCTGATCGAACTCCTACTCCTGTCCGCCTCCGCCGCGTTATTTTTTTTCTCGCACAGAAGCGCCTCCGGCCCCGATCAGCCAGACTCTTTCCAGTCGATCGCGAGCGCGCTCGCCCGCCTGTCTCTGCGTAAGCGTCTCTCGGCGCTGCTCGCAGGTGTCAGCGTCATCGCGATTCGCGTCGCGCTCATCCCCATCCTCGGTATTCCCCAACCGCGTTTCAACGACGAGTTCAGCTACCTGCTCGCAGGCGACACGTTCGCTCACGGGAAACTCACCAATCCCACTCACCCCATGTGGATTCACTTCGAAAGTTTCCACATCATCGAACAGCCCACCTACATGTCGATGTACCCGCCCGCGCAGGGCCTCGTGCTAGCAGCTGGGCAAGTGGTCGGCAATCCTTGGATCGGACAGATCCTCGTCACTGCTCTCCTGTGCTCCGCGTTGTGCTGGATGCTGCAAGCCTGGTTGCCTCCGCCATGGGCCTTGCTGGGAGCGGCACTGGCCGTGCTCCGCCTCGGGCTCCTTAGCTACTGGATGAATACCTATTGGTGCGCTTCCGTGGCCGCACTCGGCGGCGCACTCGTCCTCGGAGCCTGGCCACGCCTGCGCATGCGTCTCCGCACACGCGAGGCCGTGCTCATGGGCGTGGGCCTCGTGATCCTTGCCAATAGCCGCCCCTATGAAGGATTAGTCTTCAGCCTGCCCGTGTCCGCCGCCATGCTCTGGTGGCTCATCGGCAAACGGCGCCCCGCATTCGATCTCTCGCTGGCGCGCATCGTTTTGCCTTTGTTCGCGGTTCTTGCGCTCGGCGCGCTGGCCACCGGTTACTACTACTACCGCGTCACGGGCGACCCCTTCCGCATGACCTACCAGGTCAATCGCGACACCTACGCCACCGCTCCTTACTTCATCTGGCAAACGCCCCGCCCCGAGCCTGTTTACCATCACGCAGTAATGCGCGATTTCTACCGCTGGGAACTGGGCGAGTTCGAGAAAAACCGCACGGTCGGCGGGTATCTGCGTCGCGCGGCGGACAAGCTTATTTCCTGGTGGCAGTTCTATCTGGGCCCGCTTCTGACGCTGCCTCTGCTGGCGTTTCCCCGCGTCGTTCGCCAGCGCAAGATGCGGCTGCCACTTCTTATATGCGCCGCCATGATCGCCGGATTCTCCGTGCAAACCTGGACGGGTCCCCACTATTTCTCGCCCGCCACCGGCGCCCTGTACATCCTGCTGGTGCAAGGCATGCGCCATCTATGGCACTGGTCTTCAAGCCGACGCCCCATAGGACAAGCCGTGGTTCGCGCGATCCCGGCGCTGGCGTGCGCTATGATTCTCCTGCGCGTCGCGGCAGCGGGGGCTAATGTTCAGATCGAGTCCGCGTGGCCGCGCGGTGATCTGGACAGGGCAAGTATCTTGCGCCAACTGGAGCAGCGGCCGGGCCCTCAGCTTGTCATCGTGCACTACGCACCAGGTCACGACCCCGTCCGCGAATGGGTATACAACGAGGCGAACATTGACGCCGCCAAAGTGATCTGGGCGCGCGACATGGGAAAGGACGACAACCGGGAACTTCTCCAGTATTTTCGTGACCGGAATGTGTGGATTGTGGAGGCCGACCATCCTACGCCGCAGCTGCTATCCCAGTCCGAGTGACGATTTGTAGTTCCCCCGCCGTTGGCTGTACAGCCCATGCGCGAGAAACTTTCTCCACATGACAGTATCCACACCCAAACGCCTGGCTCGATTGTTCATGCTGCTTCTATGTTCGGCAAGCATGTATTTCTACTGGAGTCATGTTCCGCAGAACATCGACGGTATCGCTCCATCCGCGGCAATGCGGCCGCGCCCCCTCACCGATCTTTACGCACAGTGGTTCGGAGTGCGTGAACTTCTGCTGCACCATCGTGACCCATACGGCGATGACATCACACACGAACTTCAAGTTGCCTACTACGGAAAAGATCCGGAAGGTCCTGAGGCAGACCATCCCTCTCATCAGCAGCGATTCGCCTATCCCCTGTATGTATCTTTCCTGCTGGCACCCACGATAGGGATGCAATTCCATACCGCGCAGACTATTTTCTTGTGGCTGCTGGCGGCAGTTACCGCTGCCAGCGTACCGCTTTGGGCGCATGCCATGCGCCTGAAGCTGTCGCCGGTAGGGGTCGCTGTGATGCTCTTACTTGTCTTTACGAGCATTCCGGTGATGCAGGGCCTCGAAATATTGCAATTGGGCCTTCTCGTGGCCGGCTTGCTTGCCGCGGCAACCGCAGCCACAGTCTCTGGCCATCTGTTTCTGGCCGGGATGCTATTGGCTGTCGCTACGATCAAACCCCAGATGTCTGTTCTGGCGATTGCCTGGTTCGCCTTGTGGGTCTCGGGCGACTGGCGCCGGCGGCGTCTTCTCTTCTGGGGATTCGCCGCCACGCTCTCGGCTCTGATCATCGCCTCCGAGTTGCTCTTACCAGGCTGGGTCACGCGCTTCCTCGCCTCGGTGCTCGAGTATGGGAAGCACATGCACTCCACCTCCCTGCTGGAAATCTACCTGCCAGCCGCTTTGTCATGGTCACTTGCGCTGCTCGTGTTCCTCTGCGTGGCAAACTCCGCCTGGTGTGCGCGGCGGCAACCTGCGGACTCGTTCCCATTTGCCCTCTCTCTGGCTTTTGCCCTGAGTCTCACGTTGTTAATCGTTCCCTCAGTGTTCCAGCCGTTCAACCAGGTCCTGCTGTTGCCCGCGATTGCGCTCACGATTCGCTATTGGCGCGAACTGCGGCACGGCACTCCCTCGCTTCGTTTCCTGACTTTGGTTGTTTGCTCGGTCGGTCTACTTCCCTGGCTCTCTGCAGTGGCCGTTACGCTCGGATTGCTGATGGTTCAGATGCGATGGCTGTTGAAGATATGGTTCTTCCCGCTCAACGCCAGTCTGGCGTTCCCCTTCGCCGTTTTTGGCATACTCATTCTGCTAGGCAAAGTGGTCTCGATCGAATCACCTGCTCCGACAGCCGGACCCGGAGGGTTGCGCGCGACCGGTGCCACGTCCGAGGGACGGCCTTAGCGGAAGCTCGGTCCTCCGGTGCCACGGAACATAGTCCTTGCTGCAGACCTTTGCTACACTTCTTGCGCGGAATTGCTCCAAATTCCTTGGGAGTCGCCCGATGCACGCGAAAGTTCGGCTTTGGCTGGTGCTTAGCTTGTGCGTTGGCACGGGCACATGGTTCTACGTGCACCGCATTCTGGAACCGTGGACCAACTATAGCGACACAGAGAAGGGGGAGGTGATCGCCCAAATGGGCGACTTGTATTCACCCTGGGTGGGCACGCGCGAACTTCTGCTTCACCGGCGCAATCCATACGGGCCGGGGGTAAGCCACGAAATCCAGACGGTGTTCTACGGTCACGCGGTCGACCAGACCTACCCACCGGGTACCTTTGTAGCGAACGAACAGCGCTTCGCATATCCCGTCTATGTAGTACTTCTACTTGCCCCTACCGCGTATGCAGATTTCAAAGATGTGCGAGACCGGGCTCGGTTTACTTTGGGCCTCTTGACCGCCATCAGCGTATGGCTTTGTCTGGATATTTTGCATTGGCGACCACCGCTGGAAACAATCGCGGCACTCATTTTGTTTACCCTGAGCAGCCCGCAGATAGTTCAAGGCTTGCGCTTTCAGCAACTGGCGCTCGTAGTCGGATTCCTGCTGGTCGCGGGTGGATGGTGCGTCTGCAGGAGTCACTTGGTGACAGCGGGCGCACTGCTAGCTTTCTCCACAATTAAACCGCAGATGTCAGTTCTGCCCTTGTGTGCATTCATGGTCTGGGCCGCTGGCGACTTGATTAGACGCTGGCGTCTCGCGGCGAGCTTTGCTGCTATCACGGCGGCATTGTTTGTGGGTGGCGAACTTCTTCTCCCCGGATGGCTCGGGTATTTTCTTACAGGCATCACGGCTTACCGGAGATACGCTCCCACTTCGTCGCTGTTACGAATGATTCTTGGGGATACGCTCGGCGAAATCCTCGGGGCCCTCATTGTCGCCGGGCTGCTGGCGTTCGCGTGGCAAAATCGAAAAACAGAAGCAGGTTCGCGGACGTTCGCCTCCATCCTTGCCGCTTTTTTCACCGGCGCCATCCTTGCCTTTCCGCTCTTCACTCCCTTCAATCAGGTCATGTTGATTCTACCCGCGCTGCTCCTTTTGCGTGACGCGGGGGCTTTGTCGAGATTCTCCCGTGGAGTTCTTATCGCCAGCCTGGGATGGCCGTGGATTATGTCTGCTGCCTTGTTGCTATTTCCTCCGGATTTACACTCGCTGAGCCAACTCCCATTGCTGCCTTCCTTCATGGTCCCTTTTGTGCCGTTAATGTTCTCCTTATTACTGATGGCACGGCGAACGAAGGCGACCGATTTCCCTCTACCCGCCGCTGGTTTGAAATAGTTGTGACTGCGGATTCATTATCGTGGGGCCGCATGACGTCCAAAGCCGCCTCATTCCTTACCCCCCGCCGCCTGTGGGCGCACGGCCTGATTCTTGCACTCTGCCTCTGGTCCGTCTACATCTGGAACATAACCACGCCCGGTCTCCTCGATCGAGCCGGCAATCTCAAGGGCACTGACTTTCTGCATTTCTATACCCTCGGCTCGCTCGCTCTCGCGCACCGCGGCGCGGATCTGTACAACATGCGGCTGCAATCCGATCTCGCGGCCCAACGCATTCCGGCCGCCGCCGGCATTCGCTATATACCGCTTTATCCGCCGCAGGTTTCAATCTTCTTCGCACTCTTTGCCCGCCTGTCCTATCCTTGCGCGCTCTTGCTCTGGCTCACACTGAGCGCGCTCACTTACGGAGTGTGTTGCTACGCCGTCTGGCGCGCATGCTCCAATCTGAGCAGCTACAAACTTACCGTCCTGATTCTCGCCCTTGCCTTCCCTGGCTTCTGGCACCTCATCGCCGGGGGACAAGTCTCCGGCCTGGCCCTCGCCTGCTTCACGCTTGCCTTCTTCGCTGTGCGCGCCCGGCATGAATTCCTCGCTGGCCTGGCTTTCGGATGCCTCATCTTCAAACCCCAACTCGGCCTCGCCGCCGCCATCATTTTCCTGGTCACGCTTCGTTGGAGGGTCATCGGGGGCGCGATTCTCTCCGCCGCCGCGCAGTTAGCGGCAGCGTGGCTCTATTACGGCGTCGAGCCGCTTCGCGAGTGGATTCACATGCTGCTCCGAGCACCCCGCCTGCCCTCGCTGCTCGAGCCCAGAATCTATCAAACCCACTCCCTGCGCACCTTCTGGACCATGCTAATTCCGTGGCCGGGAGCTTCTCTAACGCTCTACCTCGTCACCGTACTTTTTGTCTGCGGCCTCACCATCGCGTGCTGGCGCAGCCGCCTTTCCCTGTCCTTGCGCTATTCGGCGCTATTGCTCGCAACGGTCCTACTCTCGCCGCATCTCACCGTCTACGACCTCGTTATCCTCGCGCCCGCATTCCTCCTGCTCTCCGACTGGGTCATTACTCAGCCCGACGACCCCGCCACGCCCGCCTTCAAACTCCTTCTTTATCTCGCCTTCGTGCTCCCCCTGCTCGGCCCGCTCGCGCGCTGGACGCACCTCCAGCTTTCCGTCCCCGTGATGGCCGCTCTCTTGTATGGGATATGGAACCTCGGCAGGAGATCCGCTCCGGTTCCTCATTCTCTCTGACTCGAAAGTGATCCGACTTGAATCTACGGACCGAACAGAAATCGCAGCGCTTCCGGGAACCGCTCCGCCCACGCCGCTTCGTTGTGACCGGCTCCGTCTTTTATTACCAACCGCAGCCGGCTCTCGCTGAGCACGGCTCGCCGGATCACGGCCGCCAACTCCCGCACATCGTCCACTACAGAACGGCTGCGCTCCACGCTTCCCGCCTCGGCCGTTCCCACGGCCAGAAATATTCGCTCCGGCCAAATTCCTACCGACCGGCTTTCCTTGACCGCCTGCCGCCCTGCCCACAGGGACGGGCTCTCCAACAATAACCGCCCAATCACTCCCGGCCGTGCCATCGCGGTGTAAAGCGCAATCAGCGCGCCAAGCGAAGACCCGCCCAACCCGGTATTCTCCGGCCCCGTCGCAACGCGGTAGAAGCGCTCCACAAACGGCATGACTTCCTTCATCAGAAAATCCGGATAATGCCGCCCCTGCGCCCGCAGCATCATCGGATGCATCGACCGGCGCGGCAGATATTCGCGAATCCGGTCCTTGCCGGTATTATCCATGCCCACCACGATCATCGGCGGCACCGCGCCTTCGCGTATGAGCCGATCCGCTGTCTCATCCACCTGCCACTCGACGCCGGCGAACGCGGTCGACGACTCGAATAAATTCTGACCGTCATTCAGATAGAAAACGGGATAATGCCGGTCAGCGTTCTCCGCATCGTCGTATCCCGGAGGCAGCCACACCCGCAAAAATCGAGTATTGCGAAAGACGCGGCTGCGAAACTCATGCAGCCGTAAATCTCCGGTCGCTCCGCTGGCGCGAATCGGCGGAGAAGCCGCACTTGCAGCCTTCTTTACTTTCTGGATTCTTTCCATCCGAAACTTGCGTCGAAGGACTCGCCTTTGTTGAACGACATCTCTAGTTAGCCGTTGCGAAATTCGCTTTGAAAGGGCGCGGCTTCAGCCACGCCAAAAAGCGCGCCCCCGAAAATGTGGGCTTTAGCCCCTGAGGTCAACGGCTCGCGCCTTCGCCATGCCCGCCAGCAGCGTGATCCCCGCAATCAGCCCCAGCGAACTCAAACACAAAATACACCACGTCTCCAGCACGTAACCCTCAACGTACGTGAGATACAACGCAAACGCCAGGCCGGCGAAAGCCGCCACCAGCAAGCGCATCGGCGTTTCTGCTCGCGAGCGGTAAACTGTCGCCAGCGCCAGCAGCACTCCATACCCCACAAGGCCAATCCCCGCCACCGGAATTCCCATCACACTCGACCACTCGCTCCGGTTCACAATGTCGCAATTGAACTTCTCCCCAATTTCGCAGAACGCCGTCGCCGACTTCGCGTAGTGCCGCTGCAGCGACACCGCCGACACCACCACCCCCACGACAGCCAAAATCGCAATCGCCAAAAACACCATTCGATTGTCGGTTATGGGATTTCTGCCCGCCTCAACCGGTCGATCCGCAGTGGCACTCACGGCAAGCTGCACCCAGTCTTATCGCTCAATTCTTCCAGCGGGTAGACCCCTTCTTTGAGCGGGCTCGCCCCGAATTGCCAACTGGGAAATAACTTCGCCCCCGCGGCTTTGCACTCCTGCGTGATTCCGCCGCCGCCCTTCAGCCCGCACTCCACATAGGGCACGTACCGAAACGCCTTCCCGAACATCGCTTTCTGATCGGCGCAGTGCTCACACCAATACAGTCCATACATTTTTACCTGCTTGGACGCCAGACACTTCGCGAAGCCATCGTAGCGATGATTTCTGTACTCCCATCCCGCGACCCAGGCGAGGACGAACAACACCACAGTCCCGCCCCAGATCAGCATCTTCTTCCGCGACTCCGGATTTGCTTCCGGCGCACCCACTCGCTCCTGATGCCGCTTTCGCCGTTCTTCAGACATGATTCTTTTTATACCACGCCCTCAGGCCACTACGTCCAACGCGCCCGGCAGAACGTCCAACTCCTCGCAATGCAGCGTCAGCACTTCCCCATCCACCATCACATCCACCGGCGCGTCCAAATCGAATTCCACCCGCTTCACCGCTTTCCGCTCCGCCAGCGGATGCTTGATGTGCGTGCCATCATAAAGCCCCGGCAAATTCCGCATCAGTCCCAGTCTCCCAATCGCACCCCAGCGGACGTATTCAATCAAGCCGCTGCTCACCTCGGCCTTCGGCGCGATCATCATCGTCCCGCCGGTAAACTTGCTGTTGTTGAAAGTCAGAAACAAACAGCGGCGCCGGTCAAATTCCGTTTCACCCTCCGCGCGCACCGGAAACGGCCTTCTCTGCAGCCGCGCCAGCCCCAGAAAAATCGAAATGAAGTATCCCACCTCTCCTTGCCCGCTGAAACGCCGCGCCCGCAAGGTCGCCACGTCCGCCGGAAACCCCAGGCTCAGCAGATTGATGTAGTGAATCACTCCAGTGCGGTGCCGCAAGCGCAACACGTCGCAATCCCGGCTGCGCCCCGCAATCAGCGACTCAATCGCGTACTCCAAGCCGCGGTCGCTGAAATCACGCAGAAAAGAGTTCCCTGTTCCCAGCGGCAAGAACCCGAGCGTCGGACGCCCGCCCGCACTCGCCTCCGGAAAAAGCCCGTTCACCACTTCATAGGAAGTTCCGTCCCCGCCCACGGCAATAAACTTTCGCTGCCCGCGACCGTAAGCCTCGCGCGCGATCCGCGTGGCATCGCCCGCTCTCTTCGTCTCTACTACCTCAACCGCAATCCCGCCGCTTCGCAACTGCGCCAGCGCCGCGCCCAACATCTTGCGGCTCCGTCCGCCTCCAGCCGCAGGATTTACAATAGCCAGGTAAGCCTGCGCCGCACTCACAGATCCACCACCGCTCCCCGCTCCGTGGTCTTTCCAATCTCTTCCGCCAGCGCCTGCCGCTTGATCTTCATCGACGCCGTCCGCGGAAAATCTTTCTCCCAGATCACATACCCACCCACCCGTTTGAAATCCGACAAGCGCCGGTTCCGAGTCGTGATCTCTCCCAGCAGCGCGCTGTCAAAGCGCTGATTCTGTTCCAGCCGCAGCGCTATCACCAGCATCTCCCGCCCCAATTCCTTTTGCGGCCACAGATAGTTCGCGGCGAACACGCAATACTCTTTCACTGGCAGCCCGTCGAACACCGTCTCAATATCCTCGGGATAAATATTCTTCCCACCTTCGGTGACGATCATGTTCTTCTTGCGCCCGAAAAGTTGCAGGTGCCCGCTCTTGTCGAACCGCCCCAAATCGCCCGTCAGAAGCCATCCATCGACAATCGCCTCCAGAGTCAACTCCGGATCGTTCAGATATTGCGACATCACCGTCTTGCTCCGCGCCGCAATCTCTCCGATCCCTTCCTCATTGGGATTCAACACCCGCAGTTCCACACCGGGCAGCGGTTTGCCCACCGTATCCGCGCGAAATGGTTTCAGATCGTTCACGGTGAGCACCGTTCCCGCCTCCGTCAGCCCGTAACCATTCGCCACCGGAATGCCCAGATCGTAGAAAAACTGCATCGTCGAAGGCTCCATAAAAGCCCCGCCCGTGAACACGGTCAACAAGTCTCCGCCAAACGCCCGATGCACCTGCCCCAGCAGCATCCGGCTCACTTTCACGCGTGGCTTGCTGCGCGTCAGCATTTTGTTGAGCGCAATCATTCGATTCAGAATCGCGCGCTTCCACCCCGGCAGTTCGTCAAACTTTGCCCGCAATCCGCGCTCGAGATTCTTCACGATCATCGGCACCAGCGACACATACGTAATCCGGTAGCGCACAAATGCGTCCCGCACAAACTCCGGACGCAGAGTCCGCAGATGCACCACGCAAGCCCCGCACACAAACGGTCCAATGAATCCCACCATGAAATCAATCGCGTGATTGGTCGGTAAAATACTCAAATACCGCACCCCCGGCCAGAATGGATACCACGCCGTCAGCGCCCGGCATTGCTCCAGATAATTCTCGTGCGTCAGCGCGCACCCCTTCGGCCGCCCGCCCGTGCCCGACGAATACACGATGCACGCCACGTCTTCCCGCTGCCGCATCACGAAATCCGGTGCGCCCTTGCGCTTGAAATCTTCCCAGCGAAATCCTCCCGCCAGGTCCGCGCCCAACGGCGCCTCCGTAACCAGCACCAGCTTGGTCTTGATGTTGGGAAACTCCGGCGCCTGCGTGATCGCCCGCCAGAGGTAATACTCCACCACCAATACTTTCGCCTTCGAATGTTCGAGCAGTTGCAACTGTTCCGCCGCAGTCAGCTTGTAATCCAGAGGGACCAGCATTCCCCCGCTGTAGAAAATCGCGTACGCCGAAATCAGCCACTTCGACTGATTCGTCATTAGGATGGCCGCGCGATCCCCCGCATCGAACTCCGCATCCTCCAGCGCCCGCGCCAGCGGAAGGCTGATTTCTTTGAAGTCGGAGTAGGTGAGCTGCGTCTTCTCGCGCTCGCGGTCCGCTTCAATCAGGCAGGTCTCGCCGGCAAAGCGCTCCAGAGAATCCCGCAACGCCGCGCCCAGGCAGCTATATTTTTGGAGATCGAGCATAAGGGAATTGCTGATTGTAGATTGATGATTGCTGATTAACAACCTGCGTCGCGAACCGGATTGCAATCAATACTCGGAAATCAGCAATCAACAATTTTGTGCGCTAGAGCCGCGCCTGAATCCTGCTCGCCAGCGTGCGAAAGTCCGAAACTCCTTGCAATTCGTAATCCGGTAACTCCACGCGAAAATGATTCTCCAGCTTGGTTAGAAGATCGAGCGTCTGCAAGCTGTCAATCCCCAGCGTCTTGAAGAAATCGTCATCCGGACGCAATTTGTCCCGCGGCACCTTGAAATGCGCCGCCGCAAGCGTCAGAATCTCATCAAGCGTCTGTTCAGCAGTATTCATAAATGCTTTGTCATCCTGAGCGAAGCGAAGGACCCCCATCTACTGGACACTCGCCGTTCTGTGCTCTCCCTACGGCAAATACGGCTGCGCGTTCGCGCTCTCCACAAACTTCCGCAACCCCGCCTGCACCGCCGGACGCGCAAACAGCTCACAAAAAATATCGATCTCCTGCCGTAACTCCTCCTGCGGAATCGGCTTGATAAACTTTTTCGCCGCCGTAGCGGTCGCTCGATCGAACTTTCCCAATTGCGCTGCCGTAGCCCGCGCCGCACGCAACACTTCACCCTCGCCCACCACCTGGCTCACCAGCCCAATCTGCTGGGCCTTGGTGGCATTGAAGCTGCGCCCCGTCAACAACAGGTCCCTCACCACCGCATTGCCCAAGTCTCGCTTCAGCCGCGGGATTCCGCCAAAACCCGGAATCAACCCCAGCCTTAACTCCGGAAAACAGAACCGCGCCATCTTATCCGCGATAATCAAATCACAAGCCAGCGCCAGCTCAAACCCTCCACCAAACGTCACCCCGTGCACCGCCGCAATCGTAGTGAGAGGCGCAGCATCGATCCCATTCAATACGCGATGAATGCGCTCCAGAAAATCCCGCACTCCCCTCGCGGCCTCAGCTTTCCCGATCGCCTGCGATCGGTGATACAGCTCACGCAAGTCCGCTCCCGCGCAAAATCCCGGTTTCAACTTGCTATAAATAATGAGTGCATGCGCCTCGGCCTGCATGCTCTCCAGAGCTGCGGAAAACTTTTCCAATTCCACAAGTGACGCTGACCCCAGCTCATTGCAAGGCTCCCGGTGCAGCGCCAACTCGATCACGCCGTCGCTAAGCGTCCAGGACAAGGCGCTCCCAGCGCACTCGCTCGCCGCTCTCGATCCTGCCTCTGCTTCGTGCACGCCGTCGTCCTTAGTCGTTCTCAGCACTCTTCACCCGCACTACACCGCCTGCTTCACCCGATACATCTCCTCAATCTCGTTCTTCATCCGCGCCGCAATCGCATCCCGCTTCAGCTTTCCGTTCACCGTCAGCAATCCGCTTTCAATCGAAAACGCTTCCGCCCGTACGACAAACGCCCGCACTTGTTTGTAATGCGGCAACTCCGGATTCACCGCGTCCAGCGCCGATTGCACTTGCTCACCCGTCACGTCCCCGGTCACAATCGCCGACAAATATCCGCGCCCGTTCCCCACCACCACCACCTGCTGCGCTCCCGGCAAATTCTTCGCAATCGCGCTCTCGATCGGCTCCGGTGAAATCTTGTGCCCCGATCCCAGCACGATCAGATTCTTGATCCGACCTGCAATCCGCCAGTTCCCCGCGACATTCATTTCTCCCTGATCGCCGGTATGAAACCATCCGTCGCGCAGCGCCTCCGCCGTTTGTTGCGGCCGGTTCCAGTAACCGGAAAAAACATTCGGTCCACGCATCACGATCTCGTCATTCTCGGCCAAACGCATTTCCATGCCCGGAATCGCCGGCCCCACCCGCCCCACCTCCACGCGGTCCGGATCGTCCATCGTACAAATCGCCGTCGTCTCCGTCAGCCCGTAAACTTGCAACACGCGAATTCCCAGCATTATGAAATAAAGCTGTGTCTCCGCGCTCAGCGGCGCCGACCCGCAAATCAGCGCCTTCAGATTCCTTCCAATCATCTTTTTCCGGATCGCCGGAAACACCAGCCGGTTCGCCAGCCCCAGCCACAATGCGTCGCCGGCTTTCGGCTGCCTCTCTTCCCGCCGCGCCCACGCCGCTTTTGCCCGCGCATAAATCGCCTGCGCCACTCCGCCCGTCTGCCAAAGCTGTTCGTCCACAGCCCGCCGCATGCGCTCCAGCAGTTGCGGCACATTCAGAAAATAATCCGGAGCTACCACCCTCATGTCACTCGCGATCTTCGCCAGATCCATGTTGATGGTGACCAGGCTCCGCCGCTTCAAAAAAGTAAGCAGCGCAATCCACGAGGCCGCAAACGTGAACGGCAAATAATGAAAGATGCGATCCTGCGCGGCTGAACCTGACATAAGTTGATCGAGCCGCTCCGCCGTCCGGTCCAGCATAAAGCCCACGTTCGCCGCCGTCAGCACCACGCCCTTGGCCTCACCCGAAGTGCCAGAGGTATAGATGATCGTTACGGGACTCTCTTTCCCCACCTGCGGCCGCTCCAACTGCACCCCATCCACGCCGGCAAAAACATCGTCAAACAAACATTGCGGCGGCGCACCCGGCCAACTCTGCGCAATTCCATCCCGCAATGCCGCATCGCCGCAACACAGCAGCGCCGGTGTCGAGTCTTTCATCATCGCTACCAGCTCCGCCGGCGCCTGCCGCGAATACAGCGGCACCACAATCAGGCCCTCGGCCATGAGCGCCAAATCCATCGCCACCCAACGAATGCTGTTTGCCGCCAGCAACCCGCACCGGTCGCCCTTATTCAGTCCCCTCGAAGCAATAAATGTTCTTGCTTTGCGGACCAACTCCAGCAACTCGCCGCCGGTAACGCCCGTAATTTCACTGTCGCGAATTTCGGCAAGAATCCGCGTGTCCGCAGCCGCCTGCAGCTGCGAAAAAATCTCTCCGATAAATGGAATAGCTGCGCTCAAGATGTGAATGGCAGAACCGCAATCATGAAAGCGACGTCAGATTNNAGCTGTAAGCCGACACCAACTCCCGCAGCCCTGCGCTCATCGGCGGCAGATAATCCTCCCAACTCCATTCTCCCCGCCGTGTGGGAAATTCCGGATACCTTTTCTGCACTTCCTCTTCAAAATAAACGCCCATACGCGCCATCACCTTCAA
This sequence comes from Acidobacteriaceae bacterium, assembly GCA_003140075.1. Lineage (GTDB taxonomy): Bacteria > Acidobacteriota > Terriglobia > Terriglobales > Acidobacteriaceae > Sulfotelmatobacter. Next base: position 38,637 of record PLIO01000228.1, read on the forward strand.
ATTCTTCACCACTGTCTGCGCAATGCCAGTCGCTATCGCTTCGCCATCGCAACTCAGCTTCTCCAGCGCCGCCAGCAGCTTCCCCTCAAGTTCCGGATCGTCCACCGTCATCAGCAAATCCTCATGTCCGCGCTCCCGCATCAAATTCCGAATGCGCTCATCCATCGTGATTCCCGCCGAGGGCACCAGCCCCGGCATCGACGTCACGATGCCGTGATACCTTGACGACGCCATCATGTGGCACGCCCGCAGAACACTCACCAACTCGTACATGTTGTAGTCGTCAGAGGTAAGAATCGGCACGCCGCCCAGCTTCTCGGAGATGCGACGAGCCGGACGCGCATCCAGTCGTTCCGTCGCCGCCAATATCACAAAAACACTTTTCTTCTTGCGGAACGCGTCTACCGCGTTTGCAATCGCGTTCCAATACTTGTGATACGCCTGCTCCGCCGCCGATCCTGAGTTGTGAAAATAAACCGTGCGGTAGTGGCTGTCTTTATAAGCACCCGTCAAACTACGCACCGCATACTTCGCCACCGACGCCTTCACCGGCCATTCAAACGGATTAATCGGGCACACCACCAGCACCGGCATCCGCCCGTCCCATCCCACCTTTCTCAACACGCTTTGACCGTACTCCGCCGGACGCGGCTCGAACGTCCATGCCGTATCGGTTCCCAACTCCGTCGGCACGCCCAACTCGCGCAGCACCGTGCGCGACTCCTCATTCCGCGTAATCACAAACGAGTTCTTGCAATAACGTCCGCACATTTTCGCTACCAGCGGATCCATGTGTCCGGCTTCCGCGCCATAGCCAACCGACAATTTATTCTGCACCGCCGCAATTCCCAGCGATCCGATCATCATGGTGGTCAGCGCGTTGGCGAACTTGCTTTTGAACATCGACCCTTCGCACGCCACCACGCCATCATGCTGCGGCACTTCTTTCGCCAGAAAAGGCGGAAATATATCTGGCAGGTGCACTTGCTTCGTGCCCTCGAAGTATCCGCGCGAGAATTCGAAGTTCTGGCTCATCACGCTGAATTCCACCCGCTCCGCGCCCAATATGTGCCGGATCTGCCGCAGCATCTCCTCCACCCGCACATCCGAACCCATATTGCGCGTGCCGTTATAGCCCGCAAACAACAGCTTCAGTTTCTCGCCCGGCTTCCAGCGCTTGCCCTCACCCAGCATCCATCCCGCTTTGGCGCGTTCGATCGAACCGCTCACCCAGGCTTCCAGAACAAAATCCATCATGCCGCTGTACCTCCAGCCTTCACCGGCCAGGGTTGGAACTTGTAAGCGAAATGATTCTCGCTGCTGAACTTCAGCAGCGGATAGCAATACTCGGAAAACGGCGCCGGCTTCTTTCCCAGTTCCCTGGTCACCCGCGTGTTGTCGAACACCGTATTCCACGTCAAATAGGGCATGAACACCTTCATCAAGGACGCGCCCTTCCCAATCGCGCCCTTCCGGTTCGCCAGAAAATTCACCGACCCCGCAAATGGCCGCTCCACCACCGGCAGGAACACGGGCGCGCGCTTTTTCTGCGCTCCCGCGAGCGCCCTCGTAATTTCGCGAAACGTCTGCGATCCCACGCCCGACGAAAGATGATACGTATCGTGCTCCGGACGCTCCTTTTGATGCAGCGTCGCAATTGCCTCCGCCACAAAATCCACGTTCACAATGTCAATCCTGTCGGTTGGACGGAACGGCAAAACCCGCAACCCAGCCAGAAAGACAAACGCCTTCACCATGTCGAATTGCGTTGTCTCCGCATAACGGCTGTCGCCGAGCACGATGCTGGGCCGGAAGACGGTCTTCGGAGTCTCCGGCAAAAGCACCCGCATCATGTGCTCGCAGAATTTTTTCGTCCGCGCATACGGATCGTAATCGGACCGCTCCCAGTCAATCGATTTGTCCTCGGTCACCACTTCATTCTGCCGCTTGCCCGCCACCGCTACCGTGCTCACTTGGCTAAACCGTCTCAGTCCGTGGTAATGCTCCGCCTGCCGTGCCAGCGTCAGCACCTCCAGCGTGCCCCGCAGGTTCACGTTCAAACAACTCTTTTCCGACTTTCGATTCAGCGACGCAGCGCAGTGAATCACCGAATCCGTGGTGTGCACCAACCGGTCGTATTCGTCGCGGCCCAGCCCAAACCCAGGCTCGGTCAAGTCTCCCCGGAACACTCGCACCCGTGTCTGCAGATACTCATAAAACTGCGGGAACTGCAGATGCAATTGCAGCGCCTGCCACAGCCGCCCTTCGGCATCGGCGGCATCCCGCGCCCGTACCAGAACATTCAGCGCCGCGCCATGATCCCGCAGCAAATTCGCCGCCACATGCGCTCCAATGTACCCCGTCGACCCTGTCAGAAATATCGCCATTCACCACTTTCCATTCGTCCCTGTCTTTATAGTGTCGCCATGCTGCAAACTCCGCGCCGGACGCGCCTCCAGTGGCCTGCCCTCAATCAACGGATAAGTCCACTTCCGCAGCGCCGGAATATGCACGTTGATCCAGTAATCCCACCAGTCGAGCATTCGCGCCTTGTACCCAAACTCCTCCTGCTCCTCCTCTACCAGCGCGTGCGAGAGCTTCTCCACATTGTCCGCGGCGAAATCGTGCTCATTAAACAGAATGAACGGCTCAAACAACTCAATCAATTTCTCCAGCCTCTCCAGATTCCTCTCCGTCTTCACCAGCGGAGTCTTCTTCAGCGGCAGAGGCGACATAATTCGCTGAATCGATTTCACAATCGCCTTTTGCGCCGGCGCAGACATCCTCTGGTACCGCGTCTTCGATACCGGAATCGCGTCGAACCGCAGCCGCAACCACGATTCCAGCCCCTCCTGCGCCCGGTAATGCTTGCGATGCCCCAGCGACGTCAGTTCAATCGATCGCCCCATATCGCAAGGATTCGTCGCCGACGTCGCCAACTGGTAAAGCCCATCATGCCGGCGCTCCACAATCGCCGCCGCAATCAGCGTCAGCCCGGCGCACACCGCGTCCACCGGAATAATATCCAGCCGCTTGCTCTCGTTCGACGGCAACTGCCGGAAATACGTCCCCAATAAATAAGAGAGCGATGCCGAAGTGTTGATTCCTTCATTCCATCCCAGAAACGGTTTCGCCACCGAGGTCTCCACAATCGCCGGACGAACCACCGCAATCGGCAGCCCTGCGCCGTGTTTCACGATCAACGATTCCGCCAGGCTCTTGCTCAGCGTATAAGTATTTGGCCAGCCCAGCTCCTTTGCTCGCCGCGTCCCCGCTTCGGTCAAATAGGTCTTCAACCACCGGATCCTGTTCTTGCGAATCTGGTTCTCGAGCGCCGCGCCCTGCAGCCCTTTGGCGGCATGTTCGTTGGCCAGCGATTGCATTCGCAGGCCGGATGTCACTTCCTCGCTCTCGGCCTGCGCCTCCGCCTTCGCAATCACCTCGTGCAGCGCACGCCACTCCTGCTCCGCATCGAAGTTCGCCACGCGATGCGGCGTGTAATTCGGAATCACCTTCTCCGCCACCCGCCCGTCGCGCTCTCCCGCCACGTAACACGTCGATAGATGCAACAGTCCGGCGTGCTCCGTCCCCCGCACAAACTCCAGGATGTTCATCGCCGCATCCGTATTGGTCGCCAGCGCATCCCGCAAATCCGGATTAAAGTCGGTCAGTCCCGAGCTGTTCACGATCAAGTCGAGATTCTTCTGCAGACGCCGCGACACTTCCGCATCCAGCCCCAATCCCGCCTGCGTCACGTCGCCTTCCACCACCTCGACTTTTTCCCGTAGATACTCCCCAAGTCCCGCCCCATACTTTTCAAACAGCGGATCGAACACCGGCGATTCTTCGACAATCTTTTCGAACCGCCGCTCGGCCGGATTGGATTTCTGCCGCCGGATCAGCAGATAAATCCGCCCGATCTTCGGCAATTCCATCAGCGTGTTCGCCAGCCAGACCTTGCCAATAAATCCGGTTACGCCGATCAGCATCACATGCCGGCCCGCCAGCGCCCGGCGGACGGAGAAGCCCGCGGCCTGCCGCTGCCCCTCAAAATGCACAATCGGACGTTCCTGCGCCGCCGACTCCCGCTCCGCTCCAATCGCCGCTGCCCGCAGTTCCTCCAGCGTAATATCCAATTGCCGCGCCAGCGTCTTCGGTGCCCGCCGCCCATCCGGACTTTGCTCCCTAATTCTCGCGAACGCCCCGCGCGGCCGGATCACCGGCTCCAGCAGTCTTCCGGTCGCCACGCCGTCGCGAAACTCCAGCCGGTTCGCCACCACCCGCTTCACGCCCAGATGCTGCGCCAGCGGCTTCATCACGTGCTCCAACCCCTGGCTCACCAGCACCACGTCCGCGCCCGCGCGCACCAGTTCCCGCACCCGCTCTGCCCCATGCGTCTTCAGCTCAGGCTTCAACCTGTATTGGAAATATTCTTCGCCCAGCAGATCCAGCCGGTCCCGGGTCACACCCCGCAATGTGGTGTGAACCACGCGGGTGGCAAACTTCCGGTTCGTGGAATAGAGAAATGGACGCAGCGCCGCCATCAGCAAAATCAGCCCCCGCCGCTGAAACCGCTCCGCGAAGGTCTGCGCGTTCCACGTAAAGAACGCCACCGGCTGCACCACCGTCAGGTCCAGCAGGCTTCCCTCCACCCGCCAGTAAACGGTGGGAGATGCAACTGCCGACACTGCGGCTGGCACGCTGGGGGATGCGCTGGGTTTGTGGTTTGTCTGTTCCAAAATGTGCTTCGTCCCGGCTACAGGTTCCCTGTAGAAGGACAGACGAATCTCCTATTGTAAACAAAGCACCTAGCTTCGGGTGAAACGTTCTTGGCTCGCCTGGTTC
>PLIO01000126.1 GCA_003140075.1 Acidobacteriaceae bacterium
AGCCGTCGTTTGCCGTTCATTTTCAAATACCGGGCCGCCCAGATCGTCGGAGTACCCACATCGCAGGAAAAAATGGCGTCTGCGGCGGCAAGCTCGTCAAGCATCCTGGCTACATATTGCGGATGGATCGGCTTTCGTCCAGGTTCGCCGGTCGCCAAATCGTCCAGGCCTTTGCGGGACTCGCGGTAGTGCTCGAGTGAACTGTTTAGGTGCGCCTCATCGCTCTTCGTCTGGAGTTTAGGGATGAGCGAGGCCAGCGTGGCTCTCACATCGCCGACCAGACCCAAATCAACCTTGGTGCGACGGCCAATCTGTTCCCCCCGAATATCAACCTGGATGATGGTCGCGTGTTTCGGGTAAAACTGCTGATAAGGGAAATCGGTTCCGAGCATCAGGAGCGTCTCGCAATTCATCATCGCGTGATAGCCAGAAGCAAAACCCAGAAGCCCCGTCATGCCGACATCGAAAGGGTTGTCATACTCTACAAACTCCTTGCCACGCAAGGCATGCACGATCGGCGCTTTCAGCGTACCCGCGAGTTCGATCAACTCCCGGTGAGCTCTGGCGCAGCCGGCTCCAGCAAAAATTGTCGTTTTTTTCGAGGCATTCAGAGTTCTTGCCAACTCTGTGATTTCGTCATCGGACGGACGCACCGTCGGTCTCGGTTCGGCAAAGTGCAGACGCGGTCCCTGTTCGACGGCATCGCGGAAGCCGATATCGCCCGGCAAGGTTACGACCGCAACGCCGCGCCGCGAAATCGCGGTTTGCATGGCAATCTCCAGCACGCGGGGCATCTGCTCGGGCTGAGAAACCAGTTCGCAATAGTGGCTGCACTGCGCGAAAAGATGTTCCGGGTGGGTCTCCTGAAAGTATCCGCTCCCAATTTCGTTGCTAGGAATTTGTGCAGCGATGGCGAGGACGGGAACACGACTGCGGTGACAATCGTAGAGCCCATTGATTAAATGCAGGTTCCCGGGGCCGCAGCTCCCGGCGCAGACGGCCAACCGTCCGGTGAGATGAGCCTCCGCTCCTGCGGCAAACGCTGCCGTCTCTTCATGTCTCACATGAATCCACTGAATTTGTTTTCTCGCGCGAATCGAATCCGTGATGCCGTTGAGCGAGTCGCCGGAAACCCCGTAAATTCGCTGAACCCCCGCTTCGGCCAGAACGTCCACCAACAGGTCTGCCACTTTCTTCGCCATGATGCCATCCTTTCGCCAAAGCACGCACTCTCACTCCTTACCTGAATTCAGAGATTGTGGAGCAAGTTGCCTCGCGTAGCAAGTATTCTGGCACGAGCCGTATCCCTTCCATCCCAGCCGGTTCCTGAGGGCGATGCGTGGTGGGGACACCCTCCGATCAACGACAAACCCGCCCCGGAGCAGTAGAATAACGGCTTACACCTGATGCTTATTCCACAGGCAGCAAGCGACGGTAGCTGGCCGCGCCCCGGAGCGGTATGCGCCAACTGACGCGCCTTGTCCGCTACGCGCTCCCCTATTGGTGGCAAATACTGTCTTCGGTTGTGCTGATGGCATTGGTCGGAGCCCTCGATGCCTTCAAGTTCTTGCTGATTCGTCCCATCTTTGACCGGGTGCTGAATCCCTCTACCGGATCGAAAGATATTCAACTGTTTGTCATTCCGGTCACTCACCATCCCGTTACCTTGCAGCAGTTGGTGCCGTCGCATTTCACCAACGCCTGGACCATGGTTGCGGTAGCGCTGATCGGCTCGACCATACTCAAGGGAATCTGCGACTACACCGGCACGTACCTGGTAAACCACGCCGGTTACGGCATGATCACCGACCTGCGCGATGATCTTTACAACGCCATCATGCGCCGCTCGGCCGCATTTTTTTCCAAGCACACCACCGGAACTCTGCTCTCCGCCATCGTCAACGACATCGAACGCGTGCAGTACGCCATGTCCACGGTGTTGGCGGAATTCCTGCAGCAGTTTTTCACTTTCCTATCGGTGGCCGCCGTGGTTGTGATTCTGGGCGGGAACCTGGCCTGGGTGCTGCTGCTGTTCGTTCCGGTGATCGTTTATTCCTCGCGCAAGATCGGGTCGCGCGTGCGCACCACAACCCGGCAGGGACAAGATAAACTTGCCGAGATTCAAAACATCCTGCACGAAACCATCACCGGCAACCGCATCGTGAAAGCGTTCAACAGCGAGAAGTGGGAGATTTCCCGCTTTCGCGGAGCGGCGCGCCGGCTCTTTCGCGCGAACCTGCGTTCGGTCGCCGCGACTGCCATCAGTTCGCCGCTGATGGATATTTTTGGCGTCATTGGAATCGCGCTTCTGCTGATGCTGGGACGAGAGGAGGTTAAGCATGGCCAGATGACCCCGGGAATTTTCGTGGCATTCATCACGGCTGTCTTCAGCCTCTACAACCCGGTCCGCAAGTTTGCCCAGTTCAATAACAACTTCCAGCAAGCTTTGGGCGCCTCCAGCGAAATCTTCAAGTTCATGGACATCGAAGACGATGTCCGCGAAAAACCGCATGCCAGGCGCTTGCCGCCGTTTTCGAAGACCGTCCAATTCGATCACGTGAGCTTCACCTACGGCAGTCAGGGAGAAGATGCTCGCGTATTGCACGACATCAACCTGGAAGTCCACCGCGGAGAAGTGGTTGCGATCGTCGGATCGAGCGGCTCAGGTAAGAGCACCCTGGTTCACCTGATCCCGCGCTTCTTCGATTCCACGCAGGGCCGGCTGTTGGTTGACGGTAACGATGTGTGCGATGTGACGCTGGCTTCTTTGCGGGAGCAAGTCGGAATCGTCACGCAGGAAACCGTTTTATTTAACGACACGGTTCGCAACAACATCGCTTACGGTCAGCCGCATGTACCGCTGAAAGATGTGCAGGCCTCCGCGCGAGCCGCGTTGGCGCACGAGTTTATCCAGGCCCTGCCCGCGGGTTACGATGAAGTAATCGGAGAGCGGGGTGTGCGCCTTTCCGGCGGAGAACGGCAGCGCATCGCTATCGCCCGCGCAATTTTGAAGAACGCTCCCATCCTGATTCTGGACGAGGCGACGTCGGCGCTCGATAGTGAATCGGAAGCGCTGGTGCAATCCGCATTGCATAACTTGATGACCGGCCGCACGGTATTTGTGATTGCTCACCGACTTTCGACGGTGCGCCGCGCCGACCGCATTGTGGTGATCGAAAATGGCGCCATTGCCGATATCGGTACCCATGAAGACTTGATGACGAAGTTGGGCACCTACCGGCGCCTGTACGAGTTGCAGTTTGCCGACTTCGAGCAGAAACTGGAGCCGGCGCAACCTAACTAAAATCGTCAATCGGAAATTTGGAAAACTACTCATGCCTCTTCGCTCCATGACGGGCTTTGCGCAGGTCAAAGGCGAGCTCAAACGCCGGGCCGAGGACGCCGCCGGGCCGCTGCCGACAGCCTCCTCGACTCAGGGCAACGGTCACCTCGCGTTCTCACTCTCCTTAAAGTCAGTGAACCACCGGTTTCTCGATCTGCATTTTCGTCTGCCTTCGGGTTCCGACTCGATCGAGATGCAGCTGCGCCGCCTGCTAAAAGAAAAAATTGCGCGCGGACACGTCGAGGTCACGCTCAGCCTGGAGCGAGGAAGCGGCGAAACCTTCGCTCTGAACCGCCCGCTGGTAAGCGCCTACATCGCAGCTTTTCGGGCGGTAGCCGCAGAATTCGCCGTGCCCGCCGAGCCCGACCTGAATTCCATCCTGCGCATTCCCGGCGCTCTCGATTCTGCCGGGAACCCCGACGATGAGGCGCTCGAATCAGCCGTAATGGCAACAGTGAGTCAAGTGCTCGATCGCCTGAATCAGATGCGCGAGCAGGAAGGCCGCAGCATCGAGCGTGAACTCCGCCAGCGCATGGAGCACCTGCGTGAAGCCGTTAAGATGGTGCAACTTCACCGGCGCACGGTGTTGCAGAGCTACGTGGAGCGTCTCCAGTCGCGCCTGCAGGAACTGCTGGGTTCCAGCGCCGACAAAGAGCGTGTGCTCCAGGAAGCTGCGCTTCTGGTGGACCGCAGCGACATTCAGGAAGAAATCGTTCGTCTCGAAAATCACGTCCAGCATTTCCTGAGCCTGCTCGACGAAAACGGGGAAGTGGGAAAGAAGCTGGACTTCCTGCTGCAGGAAATGAATCGCGAAGCCAACACACTCCTTTCAAAGACCTCCGGCCTGGCCGGCGAAGCGCTGAAAATTACTGAAGCCGGCCTCGCCATGAAGGCGGAGATCGAAAAATCCCGCGAGCAGGTGCAGAACCTGGAATGAGTTCTCCGGTGCACAAACCAGTCGTATACATCATCTCGGCCCCGTCGGGCTCGGGTAAGTCAACCCTCGTCAATGAACTTTTGAAGAAGGTGAGCGATCTAGAATTTTCCATTTCCTACACCACGCGGGCCCCACGTGGCAGTGAAACGAATGGAAGGCAGTACTATTTTGTGTCCCGCCCCGAATTCGAGAAAATGATTCGCGACCGCGAGTTCCTCGAGCATGCCGAAGTTTTCGGCAACTACTACGGAACGGCGCGCCGCTTTCTGCACGATGCGGAACAAAATGGCCGCGACCTGTTGCTTGACATCGATGTGCAGGGCGCGGCGCAGATCCAGCACAAACTTCCCGACGCCACCAGCATCTTCATCCTGCCCCCGGACCGCAGGACGCTCGAAGAACGCCTTCGCAAGCGCAGCGAAGACCGCGAAGACGTTATCCAGCGCCGCCTGATCACGGCCAGCCGCGAGATTGAGAATTACGACCGGTACAACTACATTCTCGTGAACGACCAACTCGAGGACTCTATCAAAGCACTGCGGGCGATCGTGCGCGGGGAACGCCTGTTGCGTGCAGGGCAGCCGCTATCCTCTGAGGAAGCCAAAACCGTGGCTCTCGCCGAGCGTTGTCGTCTGGCGAATGTTCGCGACCGCCTGAAGTCGATTCTGGACTCGTTTAAGCCGCCCGGCGATTCCTAAAGGGGTAAGTCTTCCGGGTAGTCCTCGGTAACCATATTCGCGGTCCGCCGCCCCCACAACCCTCGGTTTCGTGGGAAAATGGTAGAGCAAGCCTTTGGCGTCGCAGACGAAAGAACGAAGCGCACCAATTTCGGCAATCAAAATCGTACATCCCGGTATCAGGGGAGAGAATCCATGAAATTGATCGAAGGCTTCGACAGCAACTATCGCTATATTCTGGTCGCCGCCCGGCGCGCCCGCCAACTGCAATCCGGAGCCCCGCCGGTGGTTCAAACCAACTCCCGCAAACCATGCCGCATTGCGCAAGATGAAATCCGCGCGGGTAAGGTGAAGTGGGAGATCCCCGAAACTCGCAGCGCCGCCGAGCAGGCCGCCGAAGTGCTGGATCAGGCCTTCGGGCACGACGCATAGCGGTCGCTTGCTGGCAAGCTATGCATCATAGGGATCCGTATCGGGTCACGCCTTTGGGCGTGACAACAATGCTGCGGAACGACCGCGCCTTCCGGCGCCGGCATTTGAAATTATGAAAGTTGCTCTCGGAGTGACGGGCGGAATCGCGGCTTACAAGGCAGCCGAGATTGTGCGCCTCCTGCAAGACCGCGGCATTCGCGTGCAAGTCATCATGACGCGCGCCGCCCAGGAGTTTGTTCGCCCGCTCACCTTCGCCGCGCTTTCCGGCGAAAAAGTGATTACCGGAATGTTCTCGCCCGGTGAGGAGCACGCTGCCAATATCGACTCCGCCATCGAGCACATTGCCGTCGCGCAGTCGATTGACGCCTTGCTGGTTGCTCCCGCCACTGCCGATGTTCTGGCGCATTTCGCGCAAGGCATTGCCAGCGACTTCCTTACCACGCTTTATCTCGCCACTACCGCTCCGGTCGTCGTTGCTCCGGCGATGAACGTCAACATGTGGAATCATCCCGCGACGCAAGGGAATCTGGAACTCCTCCGCCAGCGTGGCGTGAAGATCGTCGAGCCCGGCTCCGGATACCTGGCTTGTGGCATGACCGGCTCCGGCCGCCTTGCCGAGAACGAAGCCGTGGTTGCTGCCGTTCTCGAAGCGCTGGGCGCTTCGCAGGATCTCGCCGGCGAAACTATCCTGATCACTGCGGGACCGACCCGCGAGAAAATCGATCCTGCGCGCTACATCACCAACCGCTCCAGCGGACGCATGGGATACGCCGTGGCGGAAGCCGCCCTGCGCCGCGGCGCTCGTGTGCTTCTGGTGAGCGGCCCAACGGCATTGACGCCTCCGGGCGCGGCCGAACTCACGCGCGTGGAATCGGCCGAGCAGATGCGGGACGCCGTACTCAATCTCCTGCCTCAAGCCACCATCGTGATCAAGACCGCCGCCGTCTCCGATTACCGCGCGAAGTCGGCGTCTCCGCAAAAGATCAAACGCAAAGGTCCGCTCACGCTTGAGCTCGAACCGACCGCGGACATCCTCAAGGAAATTTCTCTCCACAAGCAGTCGCAGATCGTCGTCGGTTTCGCCGCAGAAACTGAGAATGCTCTGGAAAACGCCCGCCAAAAGCTCGCAGCCAAGCAACTCGACGCCATCGTGGTCAACGACGTCTCCCGCGAAGGCATCGGCTTCGATTCCGATCGCAATGAAGTGACCATCATTACTCACGACGAGGTCGTCGAAGTCCCTGAGACCACGAAGTGGGAAGTGGCCCAGCGCGTACTCGATCAGGTTGTCCGCATCCGCCAGCGGCGTAAGTCGCCGGTGAAAGCCTGAACGAGTTTCTCCCTCCTGCATTACAATCGAGAAACCGATGCCCTCGACTCTTGACCCGGAATTGCGCCGTGCTCTCGCCGAGCGCGTACGCTACTGTCATGAGATGGGCTTCTACGACTTCTATCGGCGTGAGCCACGTGTTCTCGACGTTGCCGAAGTCGAATCGGTCGCCGCCGAAGCCGTCTCACCATCTTCATTGTTAGCGTCGTCTTCAATACTCCAGCCAGAACTCCGAGAGGAAATGTCCGCTAGAAAATCAGCTGTCGTTCGAACTATCGCCGAAGAGAACGTTTTCGAAACGCCCAAGCTGGAGTATGCAGTGTCCGACTCCGCAGCCGCGCTCAAACTCATTCGCGAAGACCTCGGCGACTGCACGCGCTGCAAACTCCATAAAGGTCGAACCAAGATTGTCTTCGGCGTGGGCGATCCCCACGCTGAGTTGATGTTTGTGGGCGAAGGCCCGGGCGCCGACGAGGACGCGCAGGGTGAACCGTTCGTTGGCCGTGCCGGTCAGTTACTCAACAACATGATCAAAGCGATGGGACTGCGGCGCGAAGATGTTTACATTGCCAACGTGGTCAAATGCCGGCCACCGGGCAACCGCACGCCGGAGCCCGACGAGTGCGACACGTGTTCGCCATTTCTCATGCGGCAGATCGCGGCCATCAAGCCCAAGGTTGTGGTGGCTCTGGGAGCGACCGCGGCCAAGAATCTGCTCGCCATGAATTCGTCTCTTGGTGAATTGCGCGGCCGCTTCTACGATTTCAAGCCCGCGGGCGCTCGCGCCGATTCGTCATGGTCGGGCGCGCGCCTCGCCGTGACCTATCACCCCGCGTATCTGCTGCGCGATCCGCGCCAGAAGGGCGAGGCCTGGAAGGATCTGCAGATGGTGATGAAATATCTCGGCATTGAGCCACCGAAAAAAGCCGCCGAGTAAGATCTCTGTCATGAAAGCGAATCGCTCTAGCATTGTCATCCCGAGCGAAGCGAGGGACCTTGGTTTTTGCCCGCCTGTGCCGGCGCACAGTTGAAGTCGGGACAACAGTTTAAGACGACACACCATTCTAGGTTTATTCTTCCAATCAATGCCCGAGTACTGCGACGTTGCTCTCCCCGTGCCGCTCGACATGGTTTTCACCTACCGTGTCCCTGCCGACGCCACTCCCGTGGTCGGCGGCCGCGTGCTCGTTCCCTTCCGCCAGCAGCGCCTCACGGGAATAGTTACTGAACTGCATGACCGCAAGCCGTCAGTCAAAATCAAACCAATCCAGAGTGTGCTCGATGCCTCCCCGGTGCTCGATGAGCAACTGTTGCGCCTCGGCCGCTGGATTGCCGACTACTATCTCGCTCCACTTGGCGAAGTCTTCCGCACCATGCTGCCGTTGAACGCGGAGTTTAAACGCTCCATCGCGTATCGCATCACCAGAGATGGCCAACTGGCGCTGCATCTGGCTGGAGCGTCAGGATCATCCGCACGTTCGCGCCGCACTCCGGAAGAACAAGTAGCCGAGTTCCGCGTCCTCGATCACCTGGCCGCACAAGAGCCTGCTCCCGGAGAGAGCGTCCAGATCCGCGAAGAAACTCTGCGCTCCGCCGCTCGCGTCTCGAAATTAATCTTGAGCGGGATGGTGCGAAAAAAGTGGCTCGTCCGCGAAGACATCTCCGCCGTCCGCGACGCCAGGCGCATGATCAGGATCGCTCTGCTCAAGTCTGCCGAAGGCAAACTGAACGACAATCAACAAAAGCTGGTCGAGACGCTCGCCGCATCAGGAAGTCGCGCTCCAGTACAGACGCTGCAAGCCCTCGATATCCCAAGAACGACGCTGAGCACGCTAGTCAAGCGCGGCCTGGTCGAGATCATCGAAGAACCCGCGGCCTTTGCCGTCTCAAGCACCAAGCCGCGGTCGTCGCCTTTCACTTTCGAATTCAATTCCGCCCAGCAAGCCGCGCTGAATCGCCTGCGCGAAGCCGTAGAGGCAATGAAATTTTCCGGACTCCTTCTGCACGGCGTCACCGGCTCCGGAAAAACCGCCGTCTACCTCGCTGGCATGCGCGCCGTGCTCGAAGCCGGACGCTCCGCCATTCTCCTCGTCCCCGAAATCGGCCTCACGCCCGCGGTTGCCGCCGATCTGCACCAGATCTTCGGCGACGAAGTCGCCATCCTGCACTCCGCGCTTTCCGACAAAGAGCGCGCCCAGCAGTGGCACCGCATCAAAAGCGGCGACGCCCGCATGGTCGTAGGCACGCGCTCGGCCGTCTTCGCGCCGGTCGCCGATCTCGCCCTGATCATCGTCGATGAAGAACACGACTCCTCCTACAAGCAGGAAGAGACGCCGCGCTACCACGCCCGCGATATCGCCGTGGTGCGCGCCAAAATGGCGAATGCTACCGTCGTCCTCGGTTCGGCGACGCCATCGCTTGAGTCGTACTTCAACGCGAAGAAGAATAAATACGCGCTGATCGAGTTGCCCGACCGTGTGGAGCGGCGTCCCCTGCCGGAAGTCGAAATCATCGACATGCGCCAGGAGTTCCAGGAGACCGGTCACGAGCAGGTCATCTCGCGCAAGCTGGCGGCCGAAATCAAAGACCGGTTCGATCGCCGCGAGCAAGTGATGGTGCTGCTCAATCGCCGCGGATATTCTCCCGTGGTGCTGTGCCGCACCTGCGGCAAAACTCTGGAATGCCAGAATTGCGCGATCGCGCTCACCCACCACAAGCGCGAGCACAAAATGATCTGCCACTACTGTGGCTACACCGCGCCCGTACCCAAGGCCTGCGTGCATTGCGGCAGTGAATACGTGTACTTCCTGGGCACCGGCTCGGAGAAACTCGAAGAGTTGTTACACGGCATGTTTCCGCAAGCGCGCATCGCCCGCCTCGATCGCGACACGGTTCGCGGCCACGAAGATTTCGAGCGCACGCTGAACGCTCTTAGCGAGGGAGAACTCGACTTGCTCGTCGGCACGCAGATGATCGCCAAGGGCCACGACATTCACGGCGTTACTTTGGTGGGCGTGGTCGGCGCCGATAGTGCGCTCGGACTGCCCGACTTCCGCGCCGCCGAGCGTACCTTTCAGTTACTCACGCAGGTTGCCGGACGCGCCGGACGCGGCCAATCTCCCGGCAAAGTGATTTTGCAAACTTATTTTCAGGATCACTACGCGGTGCAATACGCCGCCCGCCACGACTTCACCGGATTCTACGAAAAAGAATTGCGCTTCCGCAGTTGGATGCACTATCCGCCTTACTCAGCGTTGGCCAACGTGCTCATCCGCAACGATAAGCTGGACGAAGCCCTGCAGTGGTCCGGCACTCTGGGAAAATGGTTTGAGCAGACCCGTCACGAAGGCGTGCGTGTGCTTGGCCCGGCAACCGCGCCCATCATGCGCTTGAAGGGAGATTATCGTTACCACTTCGTGTTGAAGTCACCCAGCCGAGAAAAGCTCAATGCCACGCTGCGCGCCATGCTGGTTTACGCGACCCAGCAGAGGATCCCGCGCGCGCAGGTCATCGTGGATGTAGACGCCCTGTGGTTGATGTGACAGGTTCGGATACAATTTTGGTTTCATGCCCGCGAATCCTCACTTTTTTTCTACGCCATCCGCCTGGCGTGCGTGGCTCGAAGCGCATCACGCCCAGGCCAACGAACAGTGGGTCGGCCTCTACAAGCGGGATTCCGGACGCCCCAGCATCACCTGGCCGGAAGCGGTTGACGGCGCACTATGCTTCGGCTGGATCGATGGCGTCCGCAAGAGCGTAGACGCGATCAGCTATAAAATTCGCTTTACCCCGCGCAAGCCGCGCAGCATCTGGAGTGCCATCAATGTGAGGCGCGCAACCGAGCTTTCCAAACTCGGACTGATGCATTCCGCAGGTCTGTCCGCCTTTCGGAAGCGCGAGGCAAAGCGATCAGCGATCTACGCCTACGAGCAGAGAAAAACTGCCAGACTTCCGGCCGCTTATGAGAAGAAGTTCCGTGGACAGACAGCCGCATGGAAGTTTTTCCAGGCCCAGGCTCCGTGGTATCGAAGAACCTGCAGTTGGTGGGTGATCAGCGCGAAAAGAGAAGAGACCACGCTGAAGCGCCTGGCTTCCCTGATGGCACATTCCGAGCATCAGCGACCCCTGCCACAGCTCACTCGTCCACCCAGGAAAAAATGAGACAGAACGATGTATCGTTGATGGTCCCAAATAGCGATGTAACTTACTGACCGCCCGTGCGGCCACGAATTACCACCACCGACGCCGCTGGCAAGTCGTACATCGTTTCCGTCGTGGCGCTGACCGTACTACGAGCGATCGGTCCATCGGGATCGGCCATGCCTTTGGTCGTGGCCACTATGGTCGGCTTGCCGCTATTCTCCGCGTGCGCCATAAACCGCGTCTGCGCCGGATGCCACTGATATTGCGCACTCCCGAAAGTTGAAATCTCCACCGGCCCTTCAAAGCTGCTCTCTTTTCCTTCCGATCCATCAAATGTAATTCGCAC
The DNA here is from genome assembly GCA_003140075.1 of Acidobacteriaceae bacterium. Lineage (GTDB taxonomy): Bacteria > Acidobacteriota > Terriglobia > Terriglobales > Acidobacteriaceae > Sulfotelmatobacter. Next base: position 11,209 of record PLIO01000126.1, read on the forward strand.
CCGGTGAGCATTCTGCTGGTCACGATTCACTGCCATCACCGCCCAGTTCCCATCCGGACGCTGCACCGCGTAAGCCGTTACCAATTCGTGGCCAACACCGTCCTGCACATCGCTCTTAGCGGCAAACACCTGATGTTCGCCGCCGCCGGGTTGCGCCCACTCCAGATTGATCAACTGCGCCACAAAAAACTGCGCCAGCGGCTGTTGAATCTGATAATTCGCATCGACGGTAAACATGCCAAACGTTCCCGGAGAGCTGTTGCATCCCGGCTCCATTTGCAGCGGCAAGTAATGGAAAAAGTAAACGCCTTTCCCTCCCGAGTTCAAGAACGATCCAATGTAATCCGCCAGCCAGACTCCCGCAAAAATGTCCTGATAAGTTTCGCTCGCGCCAGACGAGAGATTTCCCTCTGTGATGAACATCGGCATGTCCGCGGGAACACCGTCCTCATGCCATACCTGCATGATGTGGCTCACCAACTCAGGCTCGTCATAAAGCACGCCCCACGGCGTTCTGCACGGGTCGTAGGGATAATGCTCGAACGAAAAAAATGCCAGATCATTCATGCGCCCGTGCCGCTTCAAATAATCGACGAACCGCGCCGTCCACGAAACTTTTCCGCTCGCATCCGGCCACACCTCGATGTCCTTGTTCACGCCCTGAAACGACGGCCCGCCCAGTTTCAGCGCCGGATCCACGCGATGAATCGCGGTCGCCCACTGCAGATACAGAGCGGCATAATCTTCCGGCAGCATGTACTGGCCGTCGGCTTCCTCGCCCATCTCGACGTAGGAGATCGGATAGCCGCGCTTCTTCAAATACGCAATCTCCCCCGCAGCGTTGTCGGGAGTGTCATACAACATCGCGACCGGCACCATCGCCGGCAGCCCACGCGTCACCCCGCTGGTAAAGAACAGATCGAATCCCACCTGCGCCTGCTTGGTCGATCCCAGATCCGATGGCTGATGCCAGGGATCGACCGAGGAACAATAAGTCGTCGTCTGCTCCTGATCCGCCGTGTGCCGCAGAATGTCGTGAAACGCGCCATCCTCGGTGCTGGTGCCGAGGTAAATTTCGCGAATGGCATAGCCCACGCAATTTCGCGGATCTGATTTTGCATCGGCCGCTCTGTCCGCATCGCAAGTGTTCGACGACTCGGTCATCCATATCCGCACAAATCGAACCGCCGCGGCACTTTCGGTTAAACGAACTTTTTCAACCTGGCCTTTTCCCTCCATAACTATGCCTTGCGAAAACGTTTCCCAGACGCCTCGTGTCGGCGCCTTGATGGGATCGTCGCCCGTCCAGTACTGCACTACATACCGCCGCGCATAAGGCGCGCCCCACGCGATGCGAATGCTGTTGATCTGCTGCACCTGCGCCAGGTCCATCACCACCCACTGCGGATGCAGCGCGTCGCTTTCTCCCGTGAAAGGTTCGGTGAGATACGGATTGCTCTTCCAGAAAGTATTCACATCGCCATCGGTCAGGCGCGAGAAGCCCACGTTATCGGTGCCGTCATTGCGCGTGGTCCCGCGCCGGGGCAACGCATATCCGTAGGAATAGCGAAGCGTTTCCGTTGGAGTCGAGGAACCGGTGAAGTAGCCCTTGCCCCCATCGCCCCCGTCGCTCCATGTCCCTTGCGGATTCCAATGCCACGCCTCAATGGCGAGTTCGGTGTTCTGCCGATAAGTGACCGGCTGCCAGCCCGAGGCCAGCGTCTTCTCCAGTGTCGGCTGCAGCAGATCTTTGTCGATCGCTTCCACCGCAATGCGATCCACGCCCGCTCCCAGAGTTTCCCCGGGCACGAAATGGTTCGAGGGATGCGAGACGTCGACCGTGATGGTCTGCGCCGCGGCGAAGCCAACCAAGGGTAAGCATCCCAGCAGAAAGTGGATAAGGAAAGCCGGTGTCTTTTTCATGGTACGACCTCCTTCGTTTTCAGCCATTAAAACGATTGAATAAAGGAGTATACGAGATAATTGGCCGAAGAGGTATCGCCGAAGCGGACAGTAAATGTTCTCTCCTACCGTTTGCGGAGCTCGTGCAACACATCCTGCAAGGAAAAATGCAGGAAAGGCGCCGGCGTCAGAGTGAGCACGAGCATGAGTACGGCAAATCCAGCCAACACAGCGCGGCCGCCCGAAACCTTCGGCCACTCCGCCACCTGCGGATGACGCAGGCTGCTCAACCGCAGCAGAATCGCCCACATCAGCCATACATAGCACAGATAGTAAGCCATGAACAGCAGGACGGTGGTGGTGAGCCACGAGACCCAGCGGTGCGCCCGCGGAGCGATCGAAAATACAATGTGCCCGCCGTCGAGTTGACCTCCCGGCAACAGGTTCAAAGCCGTCGCAAACATCCCAACCCAAGCCGCAATCGCTGTAGGATGCAGCAGCACTCGATTCAACGGCAGCGTAGCCGCACCGTGACCCGAGCCTGCCAGCAGACTATGTACCAAATGGAAGATCAAGGGGAGCCCAAGTTCCAGGTCGGCGGATGGCGCTCCCGCCGGAATAGGTTTGGACAATCCCAGTGCAATCACAAGCACTCCCACCGCCACCACAAATCCCGCGATCGGTCCGGCAATTCCAATGTCAAACAGCGCCCGGCGAGATCGAATCGGAGACCGGATTCGGATGAAGGCCCCCAGAGTCCCGATCAGTGTCGGCGCTGGAATAAAAAACGGCAGAGTGGCCCACACGCCGTAGTGCTTGCAATAGAGATAATGCCCCATTTCGTGAGCCAGCAGAATCAACATCAGCGTGCCCGCAAAGGGAATCCCCAGCAGCAACCGCGCCGGCTGCGAGAGCGTCCAAATCACCGGGAAGAATGAAGCAGCGCCGTCGTCCAGCAGAAACACCGGCCGGCTATGCGCAAAGTTGTACTGCATGTGCGCCCCCACCACCAAGGTTGTGAAGCAAGTCGCCAGCAACAACAACGAGTGCAGCCAGTAGCGCTGCCGCGGCTGGCGTGCCGCATACACCGGCATCGGCCGCAGATATTCGATGGTGGAAAAGGCTGTGGGAGGACTAGGTTCCGACATTGCGATTCTTCGCCCCGCAGTTCCACGGAGGTCTATCTTTAGATGCTACTATGAGAGGCGAGAATGCATCCGGAGGTGGTTACATAACTCTGGTTAAAAGCCAAAACCGAAAGACCGAGCACCAAAGAACTGAAAGCTGATAGCTTTCAGCTTCCCTTCAATCGATCGACTGCAGTTCTTTCCCTGGCTTAAACCGCACGGCCTTGCCCGGAGGAATCGATACCTCGGCTCCGGTGCGCGGGTTGCGCCCTATGCCGGTTTTGCGCGGGCGCACGTTGAACACGCCAAATCCTCGCAGCTCAATGCGATTACCGTGAGCCAGCGCTTTCTTCATGCTCTCAAAGACGGTTTCCACCGCCAATTCAGCCTTGGTCTTGGTGATACCGGTTCTGGCCACCACTTCGTTGATAATGTCGAGCTTAATCACGAACGGCTCCCGGGTGCGGCGTCAGGATGATCCCTCAAGTGATTGATGCTATGGGAGATAAGAGAGATTGTCAACGGGAGCATCTGGAGCGTAAACCATTGAGCGATTGAGTGACCGTGTCATTGAGCGATTGAAAAGGCACAATCTCAGTTCGTCTTGCAATCTCTCAATGACCCGATCGCTCAATCACTCAATTCCTACCGTCCATTCTCTTCTTCCTTGAACATGTACTTAATGGCGGGCTTGTAAATCATCAGGTTCGGCCGTCCGTCTTCGCGGATCACCTTGATGCAGGTCTTGTCGTACCATTCGATGATGCCGTGCACTTCCTCGCCGTCGCGTAGCACGATCACCATCGGCGTCTT
>PLIO01000267.1 GCA_003140075.1 Acidobacteriaceae bacterium
TAGCCTGGCACAAAAACTACGACATCCCCGTTGTCCCCGATATCCAGGAGGTTTCACAAGCACTCTCCACCGTAAAGTAAGGGCGATCAATCGGAAGAGGCTGCGCCACCCTTCGCGATTTTCGAAGGGTGGCTACCTCGGACGAAGACATCCGCACTCCTATCCACCAACTTCGTAGCAAGTGATGTTTAGCTGTCTTTCGGAGTTTGCTCGCTGCCCGACTCTTTTCTCCTTGACCCTTTTCTGCTGGGAACATAATGTTGGCCTCCTCCAACGTAATGCATCAGCCGTCGGCTGGTGTTAGTTCCCGGGCCCCGTCCGAATTAAGTCTCCGCGAGGTGTCCAATGAAGAACCTATCGCTGTTTCTCCTTTGCGCGCTCGTGCTGCTGGCGGCAGCGCCTGTGCAAGCTCAATTCTCCTATCCCAATTTCGGTTCGGTAGCCGGCCTCGTGCTCAACGGGAGTGCGGCCCCCGGACTTCCCGTGGCTCCCGAGCCTTCGGTGGTGCTCCGTCTGATGGACGGCCTGGGTAGCTGTGATCCCTCAAGACGTTGTTCCCATCAAAACCGAGTCGAATCGGACTTGGTTTTGGCATCGAGCCGTGCAAAAGACGGCGCGATAAGTCCGCGCCTTGCAAATCGTTACAGCCGATTTGCACTTTCGCACCGCTCCTGCGGCGACGGCGCTCATAGGGTCTGGGAATGGGAACAACGTGTTGAAAGATCACAGGTAGCCACGGGCAGGCAAGCTCGGCCTGGTATAAGAAGCCAGTGCCCGTCTCCGGTGGATTCAGAGTCGAATACGTTTTCAATCTCAACACCTGCGTCGGAATCGGTTGTGCCGACGGCTATGCCTTCGTCATCCAGAACTCGGTGGCGACCACCGCCGCGCTGGGCGGTTTCGGCGGCTATCTGGGCTACAGCGTCGCCCCCGGCGTAGCGGGAATCGAGAACAGCCTGGCTATTGAGTTCGACGACTTTCAGAACACAGCCTTAGACGACCCCAACGACAACCATATCGGCGCGCAGAGTTGTGGAATCGCGCCTAACACCTCCGATCACGCCACCTGCGACCTGTCCCTCGCCCCAACTCTTGCCATCGTCCTGCCCGACGGGGCAAACCATAAGGTCGAGATCACCTATACGCCGGGAATTCTCGACACCATCGTCGACGGCGTGCCCGTGATGCACACAACGGTCGACCTGAGTTCCCTGTTGTCTCTGACGAATGGGGAAGCGTACATCGGATTCACTGCCGGCGCGGGGTCCGGCGGGCAAAATGCGGACATACTGGCGTGGTCCTTCACTCCAGAGTAAACCGCTGTGGGTTTGTGAAAGCTTCCTTCGCGAGAAGTGGCCACTGAACTCAAGCACGTTGCGGGGGGCAGTTAGTTTATTGTCGGGCTTTCCGAATCCTACGAAGACGGGAGGACGTTATTTCCCGCAATGGAGCTGTCAACCGGCCCGATGGGTGGGTGACGTCAAGCTGCTTGCGCAAACAACAGGAGGGTCGGGTATTCATTCTCTACCCTCCCGTCTTAACCTCCGCCGCCTTCCCATCCCGATATGTCACCACCAGCGGCTTCCCTCCATTCGCATAATGCAGCGCCCTTTCCGCAGACGAACTCCCCGCATCCAGAGTCCCCATCCCCACCGCGAAGTCCGCCTGCAATTCGTTCATCCCCAGCTTCACTTCATGCTGCGCCACCGCCTGCCAAATATCCGCCGGCCAGTGCTTGTACAACTCGTGCGGATCTTCCACATAGAACATTTCGTCGGAATAAATCTTGTACTGCCCCTCGTTCTCGAATCCGATCGGCACCGCATAGCTGTGCTCGTCTTTCTCAAACGTGGCCACCACCTGCTTCCGCCCGCCCGGCGCGGCCACTGCCATTACGTCTTTTATCTCCAGCCGCTCGATCGGCCCCAGCAATCCCGCGTCATGAGCAAAATCGACGCTCTTCACCACCGGGATGTATCGATAATAGGTATATCGATATCCCTCCTTCGCCCACACCGGTTGTAGCGTCAACTGCTGCGCCGACTTCAAATCGAACGGATACAACTTCTTCGGCACGACGTAATAGTCAGCATTCGAGTAGCCTGAACTGCGCGCCTGCTCCTGCTTCTGCGCCGCAACGTAATCCTCATGCCGCTCGTACAGGATGTAGCCGGCGCGCACTCCCGCCACCACCACGGCCAGCGCCAGAGCAATCTGTATCCTCTTCTTCGCCTCTTCACTCATCATGGACAAAACCCTATCAGATCGTCCATCGACTCCCTTGTCATCGTGAGCGCAGCAAGAACTTCGCGAAGGCGAAGTTCATGCGGAGTCGAAGGATCCCTTTCACTCAGATAATGCGCGGCCCCCAAGGAATTCACACTGCGGTACACTGGATAATAAGGAAATCCCTATGTCCCCCGTCACCCAAGAAGACGTTCTGAGCGCCCTTAAGAGCTGCTACGACCCCGAGATCCCCGTCAACATCGTCGACCTCGGCCTCATCTACAACGTAAACTTTGCCCCCGCGCCCGCCGACACCCCTGAGCAAGCCAAGCAGGACGTCACCATCGACATGACGCTCACCTCGCAAGGCTGCCCCGAGCACGTCAACATCAGCGCGCAGGTAAAATCACGGCTCGAGCAGTTGCCCGGCATCCGCAACGCCGCAGTCAACGTCGTGTGGACTCCGCCCTGGACCCCCGAGCGTCTCAGCCCCGACGCCAGAAAACAACTCGGCATCGAGTAAAGTCAGAAGTCGAATTCAAAATGCAGAAGTGAAAAACCGAAGCGGTTTCACTCCTGCATTCTTACTTCTGACTTCTGCATTCTGCTCTACCCCCCAACTTCTTCCCACGCATCCATCGCGCTCTGTCCTGCCGCCTGCGTAATCCGCTTTCCCGCACGCGCCGCCATCTCCATCACCTGCATGCCGCGGTCAAAATAATCCGGCAACGACCTCCGTACCTTCTCAAATTTCTCCGGATATTCCGACGCCAGCACGGCCAAACCAACGCCAGTGGCCAGCACTCCCCCCGCATACCTCTTCTTCAAAAACAAAATCGCCGCCGCCCCAATCGAACCCGCTACCACCGCCTTCTTCCAGCTTTCCATGTTCCCCCCGCGAAACATTTTCCTCAGCGAACGATTATACTTCCTCGTTCCTCGGAGGCTTTATGTCCCTATATGTTGCCAAGCGCAAGGTTCCAGTTGCACTGTTCGCCCTCGCGCTCTCCGCGCAGCTCTCTGTGTACGCTCAATCCAAGCCCCGCGCCCGCGATCTCGGCGTCCCTTTCGACGGTACTCCCGGCCCCAACAACGCCATTACCGATGTCCGCGGGGTCGAGGTCGGCCACACCACGCTCATCTCCGGCAGTGGCAAACTCGTAGTCGGCAAAGGCCCGGTGCGCACCGGCGTTACCGCGATTCATCCTCGCGGAAAAACCTCCAACGACGCTGTCTTCGCAGCCTGGTTCACCCTCAACGGCAA
>PLIO01000273.1 GCA_003140075.1 Acidobacteriaceae bacterium
GGATTCTACTTTCGCGTGTTGCAGGAAGGAGAAGTTGGGGCAGGCGATGACATCGTGAAAATCGCCGATGGTCCAGAAAAGTTCACGGTGGCCGACATTGACGCCCTCCTGTATTTGCCAGGACATTCCACCGAGCAACTGCAACGCGCGCTACGGATTTCTGCACTGAGCAAGGGTTGGCAGAGTTCGTTCCAGGCAATGCTCCAACAAGACTTGAGCCCCAAAACCACGGTGGGGAATCCGGGACTCGCCTTTGAGGAACAAGCGCCAGCATGGCCCGAGTTTAGGCAGATGCGAGTCGCGAATATCCATAAGGAAAGCGATAGCGTAACTTCCTTCGTTCTGGCGCCGATCGATGGGCAACCTCTTCCTCTCTGCCAAGCAGGTCAATTTGTCGTCCTGCGGTTGCTCGTCGATCCGGGCAAACCGCCGGTTCTGCGCAGCTATTCGTTGTCCGATCTGCCGGCAGCGGACCATTTCCGCATCAGCGTCAAAAGCGAATTGAATGGGATTGGAAGTTCATTTCTGTGCGACCGCGTGCGAGAAGGCGATGTATTGGATGTTAGTGCGCCGCGCGGTAGCTTCACTCTGCGTCTGAGCCAGAATCCTGTGGTTCTGCTGAGCGCTGGAGTGGGCGCAACGCCCGTGATGTCGATGCTGCACGCGCTCGTCGCCGAGAAATCGCAACGAGAGATCTGGTGGATCTATGGAGCGCGTAATCGTGTCGACCATCCATTTGCAGAAGAATCGCGTTCATTGCTGGAACAGCTCTCTCGCGGACGAGAATACATCGTGTACAGCAGGCCCGCCGCAATCGACCGAGTCGGAACAGACTTCGATGCTCCCGGGCACATTGACGCAGCTTTGCTGGAGAGAATCGGAGTGTCACGAGATAGTGACTTCTATCTGTGTGGCCCCTCTTCATTCTTGCAGAACATGCGCGATGGGCTGCGAAACTGGGGTGTGCTCGCCGGGAATGTACACACGGAAATCTTCGGTTCTCTCGCGGCTATTACCCCTGGCATGGCACAGGTTGTTCACACTCCTCACCTGCCACAAGGGCCGTCCGGATCCGGCCCCCCAGTCTCATTCGCGCGTAGCGGGATTACCGCCGCGTGGGATCGTAAGTTTGCCAGTTTGCTTGAACTGGCGGAGGCCTGCGACGTTCCGGTCAGATGGTCGTGCCGGAGTGGAGTCTGTCACACCTGCATGACTGGTCTGATTGGCGGATCGATTACCTATAACCCTGAGCCGCTGGAGAGGCCCGCTCCCGGGAACGTGCTCGTATGCTGTTCCCAGCCAAACGCGGGTGTCACTCTGGATCTTTAGGAGAAGATCTTTGAGAGAAACGGGAGGAGTTCAAATCATGCGTTCTGATATCGTGCCCGGAGGCGTTTTCCCCGACTACGAACTGCCCGATCACACGGGCAAGGTTTGCAAGCTCAGCGAGCTACAGGGCGAGGATCCGCTAATTCTCACACTCGCGCGCGGCCACTATTGCCCAAAGGAGCACCAGCAGCATTTAGAACTCGCCGCGTTCTACCCGAGGATCGCAGTGGCGTACACTCAGATCGCCACGATCGCCACCGACGATCATCATACGCTGCAGGAATTCCGTGCGTCAGTCGGAGCCCAGTGGACATTCCTTTCGGACCCCGACCGTACCATTCAGAAGGATCTCGACATCCAGGAGTACACCGACCCCGAGCACAATCCCATGATCCCGCATACATTCGTGCTCAAGCCGGGCCTCGTGATCTACAGAATCTATAACGGCTACTGGTTCTGGGGCCGTCCATCGGTCATCGATCTTTGGCACGATCTGCGCGTCGTGACCAGCGAAATCCGCCCAGACTGGGATCTGAGTACTCCCGGACTCCGCGAGGCATGGAATGCGGGTGACTTCTCGCGTTTCCACGGGTGGAACAAGCGGGCCAGTATGGATGCGGCTCCGATTGCACGGAAGAAATAGCGAGTTGAGAAACAACAGCGGAGAGAAATGAAGCCGACTGCTTCCCCAAATCTGTGGCGACCGCTTCGAGTAACGGTTTTTCGCAATCTGCTAGTCGCGGACGTCATTTCAGACGCCGGCGCTTTCATGCAGAACGTCGGCGCTGCATGGTTGATGGTCTCACTCGGCGCCGGACCGATTTATGTTGCGCTGACACAGACTGCCGCTTCCTTGCCATACTTTCTACTGGCTGTCCCTCGTCAAAACCTCGTGCAGTCGTGGAATGAATGACTTGCAGACGAGCTTGATGCGGCGTATTTCGATAAGATTCTGGTCATGATTTTGGCCATCGTCACGTCGCTCCGACATCTCCTGGGATGGGTTGTCAGTGCTTTCCGTTCCCGAGCGGACCTCACCCTTGAAAATCTCGCTCTCCGTCAGCAACTGCTTGCTCTGCACGCAAAACGACCTCGCCGTCGATTGACAGCTCTGCACGAGCTGTTCTGGATCGCCTTGAAAACGTTCTGGTCGGGGTGGACGAAGCCTCTCGTCTTGCTTACTCCTCGATCCGTCGTGCGCTGGCATCGGGCTGGCTTCCGGTTGTATTGGACTTGGGTTTCAAGGCCTGGACGAGTGGGGGGACGGAGACGGGTGAGCAAGCAAGTTCGTGTTCTGATCTTTCGCATGGCTGCCGAGAATCCAACCTGGGGAGCGCCGCGCATTCACGGCGAGTTGCTCAAACTGGGCTTCCCTCTGTCGGAAGCCACTGTCTCGCGATGGCTTAGGCCAATTCCGAGAACTCCAGATCCCGCCAAACGCTGGCTGACGTTCCTCCGGAACCATCGCGAGGCAATTGCCGCCATGGACTTCTTCACCGTACCGACGCTCACGTTTGGCGTTCTGTATTGCTTCTTTGTCATCGGCCATGATCGGCGGAAGATCCTGCGTTTCAACGTGACTCGAAGTCCGAATGCTCTCTGGATCACGCAGCAGCTACGGGAGGCATGGCCGTACGTGCCGGCGCACAGATTCCTTTTGTTGATCGCGACTCAAAGTTCGGAACGGATGTGATTTCGGCGGTGAGAGAATTGGGAAGCCACCCCACCCGCACTGCCTTTCGCAGTCCGTGGCAGAACGGTGTCGCGGAGCGCTGGGTCGGGAGTTGCAGACGAGACCTGCTGGACCACGTGATCGTCCTGAATGAGCAGCACCTCAAGCGGCTGATGGCTGAGTATGTGCGCTATTACCATGAAGATCGGACGCACCTCGGACTCGCGAAGGACACGCCGGCGGGTCGGCCAACAGCGATGTGTCCTCTGGTGGGAAGCAAGATTCACTCCCTTTCTCGACTCGGCGGACTGCACCATCGTTACGCCGTTGCAGCTTAGCCTCCGACAACTCTGTCTATCGGAGTCAACTCTTAATTGTCCCATCAGAACCGCGCCCGCGAGCTTTCGTCGAAGGCCGAGCCCGTGGATTGGAGTAACCTCGGGCTGGAGCAACGAATCACGAATCAATAGGCTGACACACCAGGCGGAGGAAAAGTTCTTATCAGTTCGTGACGTTTTGACGACCCACAGGTGCGCAGTTTCCACCAACTCAACGAAATCGTCGGACCAACAGGTTGTGCCGGTCTGATCGATACAGGCCGAGCACATAAAGTGTGGCTTTTCCTTTGGTCGAATAAATAACCTGTCGGATCCTGAGCAGCGGCTCATTGCGCGCCACTCGCAGAAGATTCGCGGTCGCGGGGGCGGCCGCGGTGGCATCCATTTCCTCGTCGGCATAGGCGATTTGGATCCCGTAGCCGGTCTCCAAAATGGAGAACAGCGAGCCACGAGCAACCGCGCTGCGCGTGATGCCGGCGAACGCCTCGGCCGGAAGATAACAGGTTTCAACCGCGAACGGTTCGTCGGCTGCCAGCCGGAGTCGTTCCAGCTTGAGCAGACGAGTATTGGCCGATAAGGCCAGCCGCGCGGCAACTTCTTGCTCGTTGTCGACCACGCCGAACGACAGAACCTTTGAGCAAGCGGTCAAACTTCGTCCGGCCATCTGCTCGGTGAAACTCGTCAGCTTGTTGAAGTGGACCTTGGGCGGCGCCACAAAAGTTCCGGCGCCACGCCTGCGCTGCACCATACCCTCCCGTTCGAGTCCGGTTAAAGCATGACGCGCCGTCATCAGGCTCACCTGGTGAAGCTTGGCCAGCTCCCGTTCGGAATCGACTGCATCCCCCGGTTTCAACTGCCCGTTTTCGATGCGCTTCATGATCGTAGCTTGGATCTTTTTGTAGGCGGGCATTCCGTTTGAGCGGCTGTTTGGCATGAATTTCCTCAATCGTTCGTATCAGAAATGCTGAGTTTACTTTGCCCGCGCCGTGTGGCAACATATACCCGTCTTAAGTGCTATAGAGCCGATTCGGACGAGAACGGGCGATTTGCGCAGGGTTCCCACGCCTTCCATCTCTCTCCTCTACTATAGAGCTGTCAAAGCCAGGCTAACACGAACCATACACAATGAGGACTCACCTTAAACCTTCTCCTTTGAACTTGTAAAGAGCGAAATACGGAGCAATTGAACGATATTGGCGTATTTCACAGTGCGCATTCTCATGCTGCACCTGCGTCGAAATCCTGGTTTTCCACAGGCTGACCATCCCCAGCATCCCGCTGCCGACGACTGTGTTCAGCGGTGCTATAGTTTAACGCCAATCGGTTCAAAAACAAAAAATCAGCTTTCTTGCATTTTCCTCTTGACGACTTCCTCGAAACTACTATATAGCATTGATCTAATATTTTTGCACTACCAGTTTGATCGGGGCTCTGTTCCACCACGTCCTCCGGAGGTTCTGCGATGCGAAAGTCGATGTCGATGAGAATTGGGGTTGTGCTAATGGTAGGGCTGCTCGGTGCGCTGCAGCCGGCATGGAGTCAGGAAGTCACCGCCGCGATTGTGGGTACCGTTTTGGATCCCAGCGGGGCCCCGATCAAGGGCGCAACGGTTGTCGCTCGAGACACCGAGCGTGGCGCTGTCTGGAACGCGCAGACGAATGACACCGGCTCCTTCAGCATATTGCGCCTGCCGGTGGGATCGTACACGGCGGAAGCTACTGCTCCCGGTTTTGAAAAGACCGTGTACCCGCCGTTCACTCTGGTGCTCAACCAGACGGCGCGTCTCAACTTCCAGATGAAGGTGGGCAAGAACTCGGAAACTGTTGAGGTGACCGGCGCCGCTCCAGTCCTGCAGACGGAAGATGCTCAGGTCAGCACGGTCGTCGATTCCAGAACCGTCACCGATCTTGCACTGACAACCCGCAACTATGTGCAGCTGACCTTGCTCTCTCCTGGCGCTATCTCGGTGGATCCTGCCAGCATGAACCTCGGATCCCAAACCGCTGAGGAGGGAGGCCGTCCCTACATTAACGGAAACCGCGAGCAGGCCAACAACTTCCTGCTGGACGGTGTCGATAACAATCAAGCGTCGGATAACCTGCCTGGATATGCGCCCTCTCCCGACGCGATTGGAGAGTTCAATCTCATTACTCAGAACGCATCTGCGGAGTTTGGCAACTACAACGGCGGAATTATCAACGCCACAATCAAATCAGGCACCAACAAGTTTCACGGGGATGTGTTTGAGTTCTTCCGTAATGACATCTTCAACGCCAACAAGTGGGAAAACGGACTGCCCACGACTGGTCCACTGCCCGTGCCGAAGTTACGGTGGAATATGTTTGGCGGCACCATTGGCGGTCCGATTATCAAGGACAAGCTGTTCTTTTTCGCTGATTATCAGGGCGGACGGCTAGACCATCCAGCCTCCACCAGCGCCATCACCGTGCTCACGGCCAACGAAATCGGGGGCAATTTTTCGGCCCTGTGTCAGACTGGGTTTACCGGTGGTGTGTGCAATGACCGAGCCAACGACCCGAATGGAAACCCAACCCTGGTAACGGACCAGCTATACAATCCGTGCGCTCCTGGCACGGGAATACCAGGGACCCCCTGTAACATCCAGGGCCCGTTATCAAGAACGCCGTTCGCAGGCAATATCATCCCCACCAATATGCTGGACCCGGTATTCAGCGCGCTGGCCACCAACGCGCTGTATCCAAAGGCGGTGAGCACTCTATCCAACGGTTTTGGGCAAGCGTTCAACACCGTGGACGAACAGTACAATTCAGACCAGGGTGACATTAAGGTTGACTACAACCTGTCCGGCAAAGACCACATCAATGCCAGGTTTGCCAAAGCCGATCAGTTTGATCCAGCTAACAACTCTGTGGCCTTGCTGGGCAATACCATAAACGAGGCCTATCTGCTGAATGGATCTCTTAACTGGACACATACGTTCTCGCCAAACCTGCTGAACGAAGCGCGTTTTGGAAAAAACAACATCAAACTGAACCATGGGCTGACCGCGTTCGACAGTTCGGTCGGCGCCTTGGGAAATACCGTCGGCATTACCAACGGGAATCCAAGTGGGGTCGACGGCCTTCCGGAATTTGGATATGCCGGCGGTTCAGTAACTAACATTAATTCAGGGACATTGACCAATCTGGGCGCCGCAAGTGTTGACGAGCAATTTTCTTCCACGGTGACCCAATTTGACGACGTGCTTATCTACACGCGTGGCCGGCACGTTCTCAAGACCGGCTTTCAGTTGAATCGCTACAACCTTAATGTGTTCTACACAGGCAACGGCGGCGAACTTGGCGCCGAGCTCTTCGGGAACGGACCGGGCGGCAACTATTCAGGCACAGGCATCAATGAGTTCATCACCAGCACTGGAACGACACAGCTTGTCACCTCGGCCGGCGACGGGTCTGCCGATTGGGCACTCGGGCTTCCAGAAGATGTGGGCCGAGGTGCAAGCGCAGCACCGCCATGGCACCAGCGCGACTGGCTGATCGCGGGCTTCTTGCAAGACGATTGGCGTGCCACCGACACGTTAACCTTGAATCTGGGGCTTCGTTATGAGGCTCGAACTCCCTGGATTGAATCCAACAATCGTCAGTCGGCAGTAAATATTCTGACTGGCGCGCTCGAGCTTCCCGGTAACGATCCCGTCCCCAACGGCGTCGTGGGCACGAATGGGTTTAGCAGAGGACTGTACAACACCACTTACGGGTTGCCGGACTTTCAGCCCCGTTTCGGCTTCGCCTGGAGTCCCCGGCTCTGGGAAGGCAAGACTGTGGTACGTGGCGCCTTCACGATCTCGTCATATCTGGAAGGCACGGGAGTCAACCTGCGCGATACGCAGAATCCACCGTACGCAGCCCCCCAAGTCGAAACCAACAACGTGGCAACCGGCTTGCCCACATATACCACCGGGTCAGCCTTTAGTTCAGCCACGGGGGTAAACCCCTACGTTGGCGCCACACTACAGACGTGGTCCGGCACGGTTCAACCGGCAGTTGCGGATCAGTGGAACCTCACCATCCAGCGCCAGCTTACCCACGATACTACCTTCCAGCTGGGCTACATCGGCCAGCGCACTACGCACTTGATGGTTCCCGAGTGGCTGTCGCAAGGCGACTTGCAATCGAACGGAACGATCACTTATCCCTACATCGGCGGACAAAATCCGACGGGGACCGTCATCGATGGGGTCACCACGACTTCGCCGACCTATGGTCCCAATGGATTCGGCAACGTGAAGAACACTGCCTCAGTCGGAAACATGAACTATAACGCCCTGCAGGCGGTCCTGCAGAAGCGGTATGGCCACGGACTGGAGGCTCAAGTTTCTTATACCTACGAGAAGTGCATGACCAATGACGATGGCTACTACGGTAGCTGGGGCACTACCACTCAGGCTGGACCCTCTGGAAATTACTGGCAAAATCTCTATGACCCCAACGGCGACTACGCGCAATGTTACTGGGATGCTAAACATGTAATCAGCGCATACGCCGTTTATGAGCTTCCGTTCGGCCGGGGCAAACAATTGGGGAACGACCTGCCCACGGCGGTGAATGCCGTGGTTGGCAACTGGTCGATCAACCCAATTTTCACCTGGCGTAGCGGCTTCCCGCTTTCTCTCTACGGCGCGAGCGATTCGGGAACGGGTAGTCCCGAGAATCGTCCCGACTGTAATGGTGCCGTGAGTTACCCCAAGAACGTTATTCCCGGAGTTGGATTACAATGGTTTTCGCAAGCCCCATTCTCGCAGCCCGCGGCGGGCACCTTCGGAAATTGTCCGGCTCAAGGCCCGGTGATTGGGCCTGGATACATCGATGCCGACATTAGCCTGCAAAAGAATTTTCCGATTTCGGAGTCGAAGAAATTCCAGTTTCGTGCAGACTTCCTGAACGCGTTTAATCATCCCAACTTTGCGGTGCCAAACGACACTTGCTGTACTGGAACATTCGGAGTCTCCAGCGCGACGCAGGATTCGCGAGAGTTGCAGTTCGCTCTGAAGTTCTATTTCTGACGATAAGCGCTGTAGAATGGGGCAGGCGTTCCACGCGCCTGCCCTCTCTTTATGTTTAGACCTCGTGCGATTCCGGTTTGTGCGCTGCTTTGGGTCTCTCTTGCTGGGTTCTCTGTCGCCCAGGCTTCCGGAAGGGCTCCGGCGGGCGGTGTGGATTCTTCCGCGCAGCGAGCCGTCAGCCTGGCTCAGTCTGGCCACTGCAAAGAAGCACTGCCACTTTTAAAGCAAGCAAGGCAGGTTGCGGACAAGGATCTTAAGCGCAGCGTCGGCTTTGCGGGCGTGCGCTGCGCCATGCTTGCCGATCAACCGGAGGCGGCGGAGACCTTTCTGATGTTCCTGAACCACGAGTTCCCGCATGATCCTGAAGTTCTGTACTTGTCGGTGCATACTTACTCGGACCTTTCCAGCCGCGCCGCAGCGGACTTAGCCAGCACGGCGTCTGGGTCGGCTCAGGGGCATGAACTCCACGCCGAGAGCCTCGAGACAGAAGGCAAATGGGATGAGGCTGCCAAAGAATACCGCCGGGTGCTGCAGGAGGACCCGCGTTTGCCTGGCATCCATTTCCGGCTGGGGCGGCTGTTACTCTCCAAGAGCAATCCCAGCGAGTCCGACGCGGAGGAAGCCAAGAAAGAGATGCAACAAGAACTCGAGATCGACCCCTCGAACGCGGGAGCCGAATACGTTCTGGGAGAGATCGCGAAGCAGAATCAGCAGTGGGATGACGCGGTCCTGCATTTCTCCCACGCCGCGAAGCTCGACGCCGGGTTTGCCGATGCCTTTGTCGGGTGGGGCGGATCGCTGGTTTCGCTGAAGAAGTTCTCCGACGCGATCGCGCCGCTGGAAACTGCGGTGAAGTTACAGGCGGGGAATCCCGCCGCGCATTATATGCTGGCTATCGCGTATGCCCGGACCGGGCGCAAGGAAGATGGGGACCGGGAGTTCGCGATTCAGAAGCAGTTGACACAAAAAGGTGCTGCGGGCGAACCGCCGGCTGAGTCGCAGGAAAAACCGAATTAGCCGGGTGAGTCCGGCGGTATTCTGATCTCCGTGCTCCAATCCCAAGAATGACTGATTGAAGTGAAGAACCTGTCCCCGACCCGAAGACTTTTTCAATTTTCTCGCCGCAGTTTTCTGCGGGGGATGGGAAGCAGCCTCATGTTTCCCACCCTGCCCCGGCTTTGCGCTTCGCTGCCAACTCCGAGTTACCCGTTCGAGGAAGTCCCGGCCACCGTCAGTGGAATTACCTGGACCCACACCAACGGGAAGTCGGCGGAGAAATATTTGCCGGAGACGACGGGAGCCGGGTGTGCGTTCCTCGACTATGACGGCGACGGATGGATGGACATTTATCTGGTGAACAGCGGGAAGTGCGACTTTTTCAATCCCAATCCGCCTCTGCGCAACGCCCTGTACCGAAACAACCGCGACGGAAGCTTCACCGATGTTACCGAGAAGGCAGCGGTTGCGGCTGGCGGTTATGGACAGGGTGTTGCCGTCGGCGATTACGATGGCGACGGTTTTCCCGACCTCTACGTCACGCAATATGGACGAAGCATCCTGTATCACAACAACGGAAATGGAACCTTTACCGACGTCACCGAGAAGGCCGGCGTTGCCGCTCCAGGATGGTCTTCCAGCGCGGTCTGGTTCGACTACGACAACGACGGGCGGCTTGATCTGTTTGTCTGCCGCTTTGTAGATTTCGACAAGTCCAAACACTTGCCTTGCGAGGCGGACAACAAACCGGGCTACTGTATTCCGAGGCTCTACAAACCGATGGCCAGTTGGTTGTTTCATAACAACGGCGATGGCACTTTTACCGATGTGAGCAAGGCCAGCGGGATCGGAAAGTACCTGGGCAAAGCCTGGGGCGTGGTGGCGACGGACATCAATAACGACGGCCGCCTGGATCTTTTTGTGGCCAATGACACCACGGCAAACTTCCTGTTTGCCAATCGCGGCGGTGGCGAGTTTGAAGAAATCGGAGCGCCGGCTGGCGTGGCCTACAGTGAGGCGGGCCGGCCGCGATCGGGAATGGGTGTGGATTCCGCGGATTTCAATGAAGACGGATGGATGGATTTGTTCGTCGCCAATATCGACCACGAAATGTTTTCGTTGTACCGGAACAATCACGATGAAACGTTCGATGATGAGGCTGGCCCCACGGGCATTGCATCCGCCACGCGCCTGATGAGCGGCTGGGGATTGAAGTTTCTCGATTATGACAACGATGGGAATCTCGATCTGTTTCTGTCCAACGGGAATCCCGACGACCTTATTCAGGTGTACCACAAGGATGTGGATTACCAGGAGCCGCTCCTGCTGTTCCGGGGTACTGGCAAGGGATTTCAGAATGTCAGTGCAAGCGGTGGCCCGGTTTTTACTAAGAGTCTTTCAGCTCGCGGACTAGCCGTCGGCGATTTCGAAAACGACGGCGCGGTGGACGTGCTGATTTCTGTGAACGGCGGCGCGCCGCTTCTTTTGCGGAACAACGCGGGGAGGCTGAATCACTGGCTTGGTATAACTTTGGTCGGCACCAAGTCGAATCGTGATGCGGTCGGCGCACGGGTTACGTATCAGGCCGCCGATCTAAAAAGGAGCAGGATGAAAGTGGGAGGTGGCAGCTTTCTATCTGCGCACGATCCCCGCTTGGTCCTCGGACTGGGCCCAAGGACAAAGATCGACCTCCTCGAAGTGAAATGGCCTCAACCCAGCAATGTGCTGGAACGCTTCACCGATCTTCCCGTCGATCGCTACATAACAATCGTGGAGGGTGAAGGCAAGTGGAAGTGACCTCACGGAACCTTGCCCAGGAATACTTGTATTTGCAGAGCGGGAATGAGAGTTATCTCCACTATCGGCCTGATCCTAGTCTTGTTGACGGCGTTTAATATCTTCGCTCAAAGTAAGACTAGGTCGCTGCAAGAACCGCTAAGCCCCGTGGCGAGCCCATCCCGCACGCGTGATAAGACCTCACCTGCACGGGATAACTATGTAGGAGACGCGGCTTGCGGCTCGTGTCATCGAGAACAGTTCGATACTTTTCACCAGACAGCTCATTCCGTTACATCCAGGCTGCCTGACAAGAACTCTATCCTCGGCAAGTTCTCTCCCGACGCGAATGCACTCAAAACTTCCAACCCGGAGTTATCTTTTCGTATGGATCAGAGGGAAGACGGCTTCTTCCAGACCGCGGTGCAGGGCACGGCTCCGTACATCACCGAGCGTACCGAACGGTTTGGGCTGGTCATCGGATCCGGAGGAAAAGGACAAACCTACTTATTCTGGAAAGGAGATTTGCTCTTTCAACTACCCGTTTCCTACTGGACTGAACTTGGATGGGTGAACAGCCCGGGTTACCGCGATGGCATCGCGGACTTCGATCGCCCTATAGTTCCACGTTGTCTGGAGTGCCATGCAACCTACTTCGAGTCGACTCCGCCTCCACCTAATCGGTACGGTAAAGCTGGTTTCGTAGTGGGCATCACATGTGAAAAATGTCACGGGCCGGGACGCGAACACATGCAACGTGAAAACTCCAGAGTCCTAGGAGCTTCAGGCTCCGCCATACTCAATCCGGCACAATTTTCGCGCGACAGACAGATGGCTCTCTGTGCCTGGTGCCATGCGGGCCAAGGAGTGAGCCTGGCTCGTGCCTTCTCCTATCTTCCCGGCGAACCGCTCGACAAATACCTTGAACTGCCGCAGCCCGATCCCAACGCGATGGTTGACGTGCATGGCAGCCAGGTCGAACTGCTGGAAAGAAGCCGCTGCTTCCAGTCGTCGGCGATGACATGTCTGACCTGCCACGACGTTCACACCGCCCAGCATGATCTGTCGCTGTTCTCGCGGCGCTGTTTGAGTTGTCACAAACCTGAAACCGCTATGTTCCCAAAGCTTGGCCACCAAGTCACGAGCAACTGCATTGACTGCCACATGCCGCGGCAGGACACGAACCTCATAGTTTTTGATCGGAATGGTAAGAAGGCCAGGCCCCAGGTACGCAGTCATTGGATAAAAAGTTACACTGCCTCAACTCGGTCCAACTGACGCCAAAAATAGAGAGAGAGTGTGTGGGTTTTCCGCTCCAGGTTGAATCTCTGGAAGATGGAGTAGATGATTCGGTCTACGCTTTCTACATTCACAAAGCACACCTTACGAGTCGGCGTCACTACGGCGATGGAACCGGCTATGTCACGAGTTTTCGGGGTGGAACATTCTGATTCAGCCGAAAGAAGTTATGTGGATCATAGTGCGTCTTAGCCGCGACCATACGGTCCCATCGTTCCTGATAAGCCTCGGGCACGCGATCCTGCTCATCGCCACTCATAAAATTTACGTAAACCCCCGGTTTCATCGCCGGCCGCAGTTTGTTGAACAGTTCTCGAATCCAGGAAATATTGCCGGCATCCGCGGACGCGCCCGACCAGTTGGCCAGTAGATTCATGATGAAGGGAGCGCTGCGATCGCCGAACGCGGTCTCGTGCGCGGCGATCTGCGCCGCCGCGCCACCAAGATAAGCGAGCTCAATCTGAGTTTCCGATGACGGAATGGCAGCGACTGTCTCCACCAAACGATCGATGGTGGTGTCGTCAAGATAAGTGAAATAACCAGATTTGGTGTAATAGCGCCGGCCATGCGGGAAATCGGAGTCCGCCATGGTTTGCAGGTTCAGGAACGAGACCGTTTTCCTGCTGACAGAATCCGGACTGCACATGGAAAGCGCGCGCTCCAGGTACCGACGCCCGGCATCGGGTTCGCCAGTCCAAACCAGGGAACTGCTGGCCACCGGTCGTCCGCGTAGCCCGGTGGGTACCTTCTCTGCGTGTGGAGCAAGGCGCAAATCAATGTTCCACTTCAAGTCGAGCGGCGCTTCGGCCATGAAGTCCCGCCAGCATTCAAGGAGCAGGCGAATGTCGGCCTCGGGAGATAGCCCTTCAGCTAGTACCACGGAGTTAAGCGGATGTAGTTTCACTTCAAATTCTGTCACCACACCGAAGTTACCGCCGCCTCCACGCAAAGCCCAAAATAAATCCGGGTTCTCTTTTGCGTTGGCGAGTACAACGGAGCTATCCGCCGTTACGAGAGTGAACCCCTCGACGTTATCGCAGGATAAGCCGAATCGCCGGGTGAGCCATCCGGTTCCTCCGCCCAAGATCAATCCGGAAGCGCCGGTATGAGAGACGACGCCAGAGGGGAAAACCAGCCCTACCTTTTGTGTTGCGGTATCAATCGATCCCAACAGACAACCTCCGGCGATCCTAGCCCGGCGCGCTTCGGTATCAACCGTGACCTGGCGCATTCTCGACAGGTCAATCACCATGCCGCCATCGCACGTGCTAAAACCTGCGAGGCTATGCCCTCCGCAACGGATAGCGGTAAGAATTCCGATTTCAGAAGCGGCTCGGACTGCGTTTTGCACATCGCTCACATCCGAGCAGCGCGCGATAAGGCCTGGGGTGCGCGCTACCATGGCATTCCAAATTACACGCGCTTCTTGGTAGCCGCTTTCGCCGGGGCGCAGCAAATCGCCTTTGAATCGCCGGTGGAGCGAGGCGTAGACCTCTTGGCTCGCTTCAACCATCTCGTGCTCTCCCCCGGCCGACAATGATTCACTCTGCTAAACAGGGTTGCGCCGCCGGCTTCGCAGATAAAACAGCGAAATAACCCCTAGGAAAACAGAAAATGCTGGAACCGACCATCGCAATCCGTTCACGAAGAAGGTTGTAACCGAGATCGCAACCAGTAGCAGAATACCGACGACAGTAAACGACGGGTGACACGGCAGACGCATCGGCAAACTCAACAGCCGCTCGCTCGTGATGGTTTTGCGAAAACGAAGGTGCGTGTTGAGAATCACCAGCCACACAAAAAGCATTCCAGCGACCGCGGTCCCATAAAGCATGAGGAAAGCATTTCTTGGGGCAAAGATGGCCAGCAGAATGGCTGCGACAATGCCGGCGGTTGAAGCCAGCAGCGCCCGATGCGGCACTCCGTTGCGGCTCACCTTGCCCATCCATTCGGGAGCATAGCCTCCCCGGCCCAGAGAGAAAAGCATTCGAGTTGAAAGGTAAAGGTTGGTATTCACGCTCGATAGTGCGGCTGTGAGCACGACGAAGTTCATGATCGCAGCGGCGAAGGGTATATGCGCCGCAGCGAATGCGGTCACAAACGGACTGCCGGAAAGCGTGGACGAAGTGCTCGTCTGGTTCCAGGGAACCATCGTCACCATGATCGCAATGGCCAGCACGTAGAACAAAATGAGCCGCCAAACAATGCTGCGCATGGCGTGCGGGATGGTCACTTCCGGATGCTGGGCCTCTCCAGCAGTGACCGCGATGATTTCTACTCCCATGTAGCTGGTGACAGTGATGGTGAGCGAAAGCCAGACTCCTTTCCATCCCGCCGGCAAGAAGCCTCCGTGCTGAGTTAAGTTGGCCAAGCCAATCGCTTGCCGCGAACCAACGCCGAGGATCAACGACAGCCCCACAATGATGAAGGCCACGATGGCGGCCACTTTGATCATTGCGAACCAATATTCAAACTCGCCCAGGCGGTTGACCTGCATGGAATTGAGCGCGACCAGGGCGGCTGAAACCAGCACCACCCAAATCCACTGCGGAACATTCGGAAACCAGAAAGAGATGTAAATGCCGGCCGCCGTGACTTCAGCACCGATGGCAATGATCTGTGCGGCTCCATAAGTGGCGCGAACCGAAAAACCTGCCCAGGGATTGAGATATTTCTCCGCGTAAACGCCGAATGCGCCAGCGACGGGATGGACGACTGCCATCTCCGCCAGCGCATAAGACATGATGAGAGCAATGCCGGCCCCCAGGAGATAAGAAAGAATGACGGCGGGCCCAGCGAGCCGAATGGTTACGCTGCTTCCCAAAAACAAACCAACACCGATGGCACCGCCAATGGCCATCATGGTGAGCTGCCTTTGGCCCAAGCGGCGGTGAAGGCCCTCTACTTCCGGTATGGGAAGGTTCTCACCGGCATGCGTGTCCCGGACCACTGAACGTGGTTGATCAGTCATAACTGCCGACACCGGCAGGGTCAGGGTCCAGGACCATAAGATCGATATTCTTCCTGAGAACTTCCGCGACTGCCTTCACATCTTCCATTGTGTTGTACACATGGAACGAGATCCGCAAGCCGTCGTGACGGTTCGATGCCACGATGCCGCTTTCGGCGAGCTTCTGCACCAGTAAGATGGAATCTTTGCACCGCAACACCACCAGCGGCCCCGCGCTATCGGCGGGCGTTTTGGCGCGAATACCTAGATCGCGGGCGCACCTCAACAACGACTGTGCGAGTCTCTCGATGTGGGCTGCAACATTTTGCCTGCCGATTTCTTGTAGGAGTTGGAATCCTGGTATTGCAGCATACACATTGGGCACGGACGGGGAGCCTGACTCGAATCTTCGTGCGGTGGGAGATAGAGCGAAAGTCTGAGGATCGTAGGCGAACGGATTCGCTTGCCCAAACCATCCGGTAACTGTAGGAACCAATGATGGAATGAGTTCTCTGCGCACATACATAAAGGCAAGACCGGGTGGACCGAGCAGATACTTGAGGGTTCCAGTTAGAAAAAAGTCCAGGTCCATGGCCTTCACGTCAACCGGGCGGGTTCCGCAGTCCTGGTAGTCATCGAGCATTACGAGAGCACCGGAGCGGTGGGCAACTTGCGTGATAGCGCTTACTTCGGAACGAAATCCGTTCTTGAAACAGACGTGCGTGAGCGGAACGATGAGCGTATTGCAGTCTATCGCCTTTTCGTAATTGACAGCCGGAATGCAGTTGCCTTCCGCGCTCACAAATTGCACTTGGGCGCCTCGAACACGTTGCGCGAGCCAGACATGACCCATGGTAGGAAACTCGAACTCACCCATTACGACATTCTTCCGTTCCCGGAAGTTTAGCGCGCTGGCGATGCTATTGATGCCCGCTGAGACGCTGGTCACGATGGCAACCTCATCCGGGCTGGCGTTGATGAATTGTGCAAAGGCAGTCCGCGCCTCCTCATACCGATTCACCCACGCCTCCCACGGCGACCCTTGCTCGTGCCAGCTCGCGATGTAGTCCTCCAGTCCGGCATGCACCGCATCCGACAGCGCGCCCTGGGAGCAACTGTTGAGATAGATTTTGCGCCGGAAGATACTGAAGCGAGAACGAATCTCCTGGATTTGCTTGTCGTTCAGCATGAGTTTTGCCGTTCAGCGCCGTTGAATCTTGAATGAGCAGCGCCCAACCTATACCTCACAGCAGCACTCGTCAAGAGCGCACTCTGCACCTTTGAGGATAGAATATGTTCTCTTCGTTTGCAGTGGCAAAAAGAGCGGTGACACAAACGCCGAAAGAAACCGATGCCCGTATCCTTGACCAACTCCAGGCTGATCTACGACGCTTTGAAGGAATGCGACATCCGTCTGCTCTCAGCTCTGCCGGAAACCTGGTTGGTGCATCTCATCCGGATGGCGGACGATGACTCTGAGATGATTTTGGTGCGACTGGCGAAGGAGGAAGAAGGGGTCGGCGTGTCGGCTGGAGCACACTTTGCCGGGGTCAGGTCGGCTATGCTGATGCAGAACCATGGTTTCCTGGCATCCATCAACGGGATTGTTTCCTTCGCGCATCTATACAAGATTCCTCTCCTGATGCTGATCAGCTACCGCGGCTCCTTTGGGGAGCGCGATCCGTGGCAAACTCAAGGCGGCAATGTCACTGAACGAGTCCTGCACGCGCTGGGCATTCCATACTCCTTCCTTGATTCGGTGGACGCGGTCAAGAAGCGTATCCAGCAGGCGCAGACCCTCACCGAAAGCAGCCTGCACCCGGTTGCGCTTCTTTTGCAGCGTGACCTCATGTGGGAGGAGTGATGCTCCGCCTCGATTGCCTTCGGTCTATTTATTCACAACTCGAAGACTCTCTAGTCGTCACGATCATGGGAGCAGTCGCGGCCGAGCTGCAATCCCTCGGTCACCGCCCCAATTTCTTTTACCTGCAACATGCCATGGGATTGGCCTCTTCAACGGGGCTGGGGCTCGCTCTGTGCCTGCCGGAACAAAAAGTGACCGTCATCGATGGCGACGGTTCGCTTTTGATGAACCTTGGCAGCCTTACCACAATGGCGAGGTACCGTCCCCGGAAACTGGTTCATATCGTTTTCGACAACGAGAGTTTGCTATCGGTCGGCGGCTTCCCAACAGCCACGAGCACAGGTACGGACCTGGAAGGGGTCGCGCGCGCCGCCGGCATTCCTTGCGTGGTCGCAGTACGTAGCGTGGAGAGTTTCAAAGCCGCTGTGACCGACGCCTTGCAGAGCAATGAACTAACAACCATCATCGCCAAAGTCGAAGCCACGGGCCCCGCCGGCTATGTTACCGACCTGTCGTTGCTGGAGAATCGGTTTCAATTCCGGCGGCACATTCAGTCGCTCAAGGCGCGCTGAAGATCAGGAAGGATCGTTTGAATCCCGATCAAGCGGAAGTAGAGTGGCGAAACCAAAACTTGTGAGGTGCGCTGATGTCTCTCGTCTTGGCTAAGCTGATCGAGGAGCTAACTGATGGGCGGCTGCGGATCGTCGACCTGACCCAGCCCTTAAGCCCGCAGACCCCTCTGCTGCCGCTGCCGCCGCAGTTTAACAACACACCCGCGTTCAGAATCTGGGAGTTGTCGCGCTACGATGAGCGCGGTCCTGCCTGGTACTGGAATGCGTTCGAGACCGGCGAGCACACCGGCACGCATTTTGACGCCCCAGTCCACTGGGTCTCTGGAAAAGACCTTCCGGACAACACCGTGGACCGCATCCCGCCGAAGAAATTTGTCGGTCCCGCCTGTGTAATCGACGTCAGTGCGGAGGTGGCAAGAAACCCAGACTATCTCTTGACCCCAGAACGTATCCGGCAGTGGGAAGAACAGTACGGCCGCATCCCGGCCGGCGCATGGGTTCTCTTGCGCACAGACTGGTCGAAGCGGACGGATCCCAGGGACTACATCAACCTAAAGGAAAATGGACCCCACACTCCCGGATTGGTCAAGGAAAGCTCCGCCTTCCTGGCCCTGGAACGAGATGTATTAGGCGTCGGAGTGGAGACGGTCGGTACCGATGCCGGTCAAGCCGTCACCTTTGACCCACCCTTCCCGAACCACTACGTCATGCACGGCAGCGGCAAGTTTGGGCTGGCCGGTCTCTGCAACCTTGACCAGCTTTCGCCGACCGGAGCGATCGTCGTCGCCGCGCCACTGAAAATCGTCGGCGGCTCCGGCAGTCCTCTGCGGGTCATTGCCATCACCCCTTGAAAGCACAGCGAGCCGGCACGGCCTGTGGATCAAACATGTCAGCCATACCTTATTTCTACCTTTCGGCTAACGGCAGCAGATATGGATTGGCGCTCAGCTCGGCCTTCTCTAAGTGATTCTATTGCCTCAAGTTTTTTTCACACTGCGCTCTCCGGCTCAAGAGATCCCACTCGCCGCACGCAAAGCGTTGACTGGGTGTTGCCACAGCTCCTAGAATCCGTGCGTGCCCGGCGGGTGTGTCGGCCTCGAAGCGATCTGCATTTAGAGTTGCCTTTAATAAGGCTTCAGATCGCGCGACAGCCGCCCCAGGGCAGGAGCCAATGATGAGCGATAGGACGGATCAAGAGGAAGCGTGCAGAGACAGAGAATTGGGAATGCACCGCGAGATTACGCGGCGGGACTTTGTGAACGGAGTGGCGGTGTCCATTGGAGCGTGGGCCTTGCCGGATTTGGCTGGGGCGCTTGGCGAACCGGGTGAACCGAAGGCGGGTAATCCGAACCCCGCGGAAAAAGAATTTGCTCCGGAGAAAGCGCCGGACTACTACCCCCCGGCGCTGACCGGAATTCGCGGCAACCATGATGGCACGTATACGTATGCCCACGAGCTGCGGGATGGAAACTTCTGGGAAGGGGCCGGGAAGCCCGAGGCGAGCGGCGAGGCCTACGATCTAGTGGTGGTAGGAGCCGGCATCAGCGGGCTGGCTGCGGCCTATTTTTACCGGAAGAACGTGGGGCCACAAGCGCGCATTCTGATTTTGGATAATCACGACGACTTTGGCGGGCACGCCAAGCGCAATGAGTTTGAGGCTGGCGGACGCACGGTGCTTGGCTACGGGGGAACGCAGTCGATCGAGAGTCCATCCGCCTACAGTCCGGTTGCCAGGAATTTGTTGGTGGAACTGGGCATCGATGTACAGAAGTTCTATCAGGCCTACGACCAGAAGCTGTATCCCTCGATGAAGCTCGGCACGGGCGTGTTCTTCGACAAAGAAACCTTCGGGGAAGACCGCTTTGTTGCCGGCAGAAACTCGCTGCCGTGGCCGGAGTTCATTGCGAGGACGCCGCTCTCGGATGCAGCCAAGGTTGACCTCAAGCGGCTCTACACCGAAAAAGTGGACTACATGCCGAGTCTCTCCGTGGAAGAAAAACGGAAGCGGCTGACGAAGATAAGTTATGCCGACTTCCTGACGAAGATCGCGAAAGTGCATCCGGATGTGCTGCCCTTCTTCCAAAAGAAGACACACGATCTTTTCTGCGTTGGCATCGAGGCTGTCCCGGCGTTGTTCTGCTACACCGAGGGCGACGACTACGACGAGTACGGCTACCCCGGCTTTGAGGGCTTGAACCTGGGCGGAGGCCAGGGACGCGGCAACGCTGAGAAGCCCGACCCGTATATTTTTCACTTCCCGGACGGCAATGCTTCGATCGCGCGGCTGCTGGTCCGTTCGTTGATTCCGGAGGCAATTCCGGGCCGCACAATGGAAGACGTGGTGACCGCGAAGGCGGACTATAGCAAGCTGGATGTGGCGTCTTCCCAATCCCCGGCGAGGCCGCGCATTCGGTTGAACAGCACGGTGGTGCAGGTGCGCCATGTGGGCGAGGCGAAAATGGCGAAGGAGGTGGAAGTCGCGTACATGCGGGGTGGAAAGCTGCGTTCCGTAACGGCGCAGGCCTGCGTGCTCGCGTGCTACAACGGGATGATTCCGTATCTCTGCCCTGAACTGCCGGAGAAACAGCGGGAAGCGCTGGCGTTGCTGGTAAAAAGTCCGTTGTTGTATACGCATGTGGCGATTCGCAACTGGACATCGTTCCAGAAGCTGGGCGCGTTCCAAATTGATGCGCCAGGCAGCTACCACAACTATGTTGCGCTGGATTTCCCGGTAAGCCTGGGAGAATACAAATTCCCCAGCAAGCCGGAGGAGCCGGCCGTACTGTTTATGCTGCGGACTCCATGCAAACCGGGCTTGACCCAACGAGAACAGAATCGCGCGGGGCGGATGGAACTGATGGGCACGTCATTTTCAACCTTCGAACGCCACATTCGCGAGCAGCTGGCGCGCATGTTGGGCCCGGGGGGATTTGACCCGGCGCGTGATATCGAAGGCATTACGGTAAACCGTTGGGCGCACGGCTACGCCTTCCATAACAATCCGCTGTTCGATCCCGACTGGTCTGAAGAGGAAAAGCCCTGGGTACTGGGACGGAAGCGGTTTGGCAGGATTGCCATCGCTAACTCGGATGCCGGCGGCGAGGCCTACACCGACGCAGCCATTGACCAGGCGTATCGCGCGATCGGCGAAATCGTGGGACAGCGGGCGTAGAATCCGCCGAACCGCTACGTCGCTGCCGCTCTGTACTTAAACGGTTCTGCTGTTCGTCCTCAAGTCTGGCCATTGCCGATGAACCATCCAGAACCGTCGCGCATAAGCTATAGTAATGAGCATATTATGCATGGGTGCGCTTGACGCAGCATGGTATGCGACGAAAGCAGCTACTTCTTGGCTTGCCTTGATAACGCATTGCCGCCCGCTTAGTCTGGACGTGAACGCCGGTGCACCCGAAACAACGCACGCTTCGTTTTTCGCGATCACGCCGGAGATTGTCGCGACAAACCTAGGTGGCATTTTTCGCGCATCTTTCGTGCGAGTCGTTGAAGGCGACACCGCCTACAAGTATTCTCGCGACTTCGTCGTCTGCGATCGAGCACCATGGAAAAGGGTTAGGAGCGACGCATGGCGGAACGAGAAAATCCCTGGACCGGCTGGCAAGAGCGCATCTCGGCGCTCCGCAACGTGCCAGCCGTGCTCAAGATCGTATGGGACTCTGGCCCGGCAGTCGTAGTTTTTGGGCTGGTTGCCCGCCTGTTGTCGTCGCTTCTGCCGGTCGTGCTGTTATGGATTACGAAGCTGATCATTGACGGCATTGTGCATGCTGTCTCCACTCATCAGCCAATCCAACGCGGGTTCTGGTGGCTGGTCGCTGCGGAGTTTTCGCTGGCTGTTCTAAATAGCGTTTTTATTCGGACGATCGACTACTCGGATTCTTTGCTGGCGGACAAGTACACCCGGTACGTCAGCATTCGAGTGATGGATCATGCGGCAGGACTGGATCTGATCGCCTATGAGGATCCGGTCTTCTATGACCGTCTGGAGCGGGCGCGAGTGCAGGCAACCGACCGGCTCGTGATGATTCAGGCGATTGGACGTTTGGTGCAGCAGGCGATTACAACCATCACGCTCTCGGTATCGATCATGTTGTTTTCTCCCTGGCTGATGCTGTTGCTGATCGCCGGTGTGATTCCGGCTTTCCTTGGGGAGAGCCATTTTGCCTTGCTGGGATACGCCAAGAACTTCCGCCAGACGCCGATACGACGGCAGCTGGACTACTTGCGGGTGCTGGGCGGCAGCAAAGAAGCCGCGAAGGAGCTGAAGCTCTTTGGCCTAAGGAATTTTCTCCGGGACCGGTTTACCCGCTTGTCTGACCAGATATATAAGGAGAACGTCGGTTTGTCCCGGCGCAAGCTGGTGGCGGGTTCGTTCCTGTCGGTAGTCGGAACCATGGGCTACTATTCCGCATACGTATTCGTCATTTGGCGAACCGTCAATGGCGCACTCACGATCGGCACACTGACCTTCCTGGCCGGAGCCATTCAGCAGGCCAGCAGCAACATCGAACAGATATTTTCTACCCTGGCCGCCATTGGTGACCAGGCGCTCTTTCTTACCGATTTGCTGGCCTTCTTTGAGATGCAGCCGACGATCCGATCCAAGCCTGACGCACTGCCCGCGCCTCGACCAATCGTTCGTGGAGTTGAGTTTCAAAACGTATCATTCCGCTATCCGGGAAACTCGCGCCTCGTTCTGGACCGCGTTAATTTTCAGTTGCATCCCGCCGAGCGGTTGGCCCTGATCGGCGAAAACGGCGAGGGTAAGACTACTATCGTGAAGCTACTGACCAGGCTCTATGACCCCACGGAGGGACAAATCCTGCTCGATGGCGTGGATCTTCGCGAATATGACCTGGAAGATCTTCACCGTGAGATGGGCGTTATCTTCCAGGACTTCATGCGCTATGAGATGACCGCTCGCGAAAACGTTGCGGTGGGCCGCATCGAGGAAATCGACAATCTGGACCTGCTGCAGACCGCATCCCGCAAGAGTTTGGCCGATGGTGTGATCGATCGACTGCCGCGCGGTTACGAACAGATGCTGGGCCGGCGCTTCGATGAAGGAGTGGATCTCTCCGGTGGCGAGTGGCAGAAAATCGCGCTGGCCCGGGCCTATCTGCGTGACGCGCAGCTGCTGATTCTGGACGAGCCCACTGCCGCCCTCGACGCGCGCAGCGAGTTCGAGGTGTTCCACCGCTTTTCAGAACTCACGGCGGGGAAGATGGCGATTTTTATTTCGCATCGCTTCTCCACCGTGCGTGCGGCCGACCGCATCTTAGTGCTGGCGAACGGCAGGATCGCCGAGGAAGGCACTCACGACCAACTGGCCAGTCTGGGAGGGCGTTACGCAGAGATGTTTGAAATGCAGGCGTCGAGCTATCGTTAGGAAGCATACAAAATGACAGAGAGCGGCCATCTGGAAGTCGTCCATGCGGAAGCGGAGGATAGGCCTTCCCCTCTAAGAGACATGGCTCCGGATACGCGGACCTTGGATTCGACTGCTACGGAATTTGCCCGCAACCTGGCATGGGTGCCGGGGGAGAAGAAGTCCCACGCCCTGAGTGATCGTCGTCGAGCCCTGTCCCGCGTCCTCAAACGATCGCTGGCAGCGCTTGCATCCAGGTCTGACAAAGCGGCGTCCGGCGATTTACGCGCGCTCCATGAAGCGATGTTCCTGCTGGGCGCGGAGCTCCAGGATGCTTGCGCGACTTTCAGGCGTACCTCCGATCTTCCCCAGGTTCGTACCGCCAGCGGTAAGATAGTCCCCCGAATCGCGGCGTTAGCTGAGGACTATCTCGTTACGGCGGCGTACCGGTTTAACGAACACAGCTTCACGAAGTACGTCCAAGCCTTTCAGGAAGTCGCCGTGCTCAGAATGGCGGAGTTGTGGACCCTTGTCCCTGTCCTCAAACTGGTGCTGCTCGAACAGATCGCAGAGCGCGGCTGCCGTCTCCTCGACGATCCCGATGGATCGTATGGAGTCAGCGAGCGGGTTCGAAGTCTGCGGGACATACGAGAAACCAACTGGAAAGTAGTCACTGAGCCGCTGATCCTGTTCGATCGCATCCTGCGCGAAGATCCGGCGGGAGCTTATTCCCGGATGGATTATGACAGCCGTGATCTCTATCGGAGGAAACTTGTAGAGATTGCGGACCACTCCGACTGTTCCGAGACGGAAGTTGCCAATGAAGTACTCGCCCTCGCTCGGCAGGCGCAGAGGCAACCGAATGAGGATCCTCGCGTGACCCTGCGCGCATCGCACGTTGGATCGTATCTGTTGGCCGAGCAGACCGCAGTCCTCGAGGGAAAGGTAGGCTTCCACCCTTCGATTGCCCAGCGCTTGCGGGCTTGGTCGCGCCGGCACCCGGATGAGTTTTATCTGCCCAGTATTGCCGCACTCACTTTGGCCATTGTCGCGGGCATCGTATTTTCGGTGACGTCTCCAGCTACGTTTCTGGAGTTGGTTCTGCTTTCGACGCTCGCCGTGTTGTTGCCGGGTTCACAAAGTGCAGTGCAAATCGTGAATTACCTGGCAACGCTTCTGCTCCCCGCGCAGATTCTGCCCAAGCTGGATTTCTCCGAAAGCCTTCCCGGCGACTGCGTCACTCTGGTCGCGATCCCGAGTTTGCTCCTAAATGAAACGCAGGTTCACCAGCTAGCGGATGACCTTGAGGTTCGCTTCTTAGGCAATCACGATCCCAATCTGCATTTCACGCTTCTCACGGATCTGCCGGATGCGGCGGAGGAGCCGGCGGAAGACAACGCGCTGGTGAATCTGTGCGCGGATTTGGTACGCGGATTGAACGAGAAGTATCGGGGAAACGGGACGGGTTCCTTTATTATGCTGCATCGGCGCCCCATCTATAATCCGCGCGAAAGATTGTGGATGGGATGGGAGCGCAAGCGCGGCAAGTTGACGGATCTGAACAACCTGTTGCGTGGTCGGTTTGACAGCTTCCCGCTGAAGGTCGGCGATCTGGCCATACTATCGAGCGTTCGTTTTGTAATCACCCTCGATTCCGATACAGAACTGCCACGCGGGTCGGCTCGCCGGATGGTCGGAGCCCTGGCGCACCCGTTAAACCAGGCGATCATCGATCCGGAGAAAGGGGTCGTGGTTACGGGCTACGGCATCCTGCAACCCAGGGTTGGAGTAAGCGTTCAAAGTTCGGCACGTTCCAAGTTGGCGAGCATTTATTCAGGACAGACCGGGCTTGACATCTACAGCCGTGCCGCCTCTGACGTGTATCAGGACCTGTATGGCGAGGGCACCTTCGTTGGAAAAGGGATCTACGAGGTGGAAACGCTGCACCGTGTCCTTGATCGCCGATTCCCGCGCAATGCGCTCTTGAGTCACGACCTGATGGAAGGCGCCTACGCGCGAGCCGGATTGGTGAGCGACATCGAGGTGATTGAAGACTACCCCTCGCATTACAGTGCGTACACTCGCCGTAAGCATCGCTGGCTGAGAGGTGACTGGCAGATCGCGGAATGGCTGCTTCCCCGCGTTCCTGAAGAGTCCGGGCGGCAAGTACCCAATCCTCTTTCTGTGGTTTCGCGGTGGAAGATCTTCGACAACCTGCGGCGCAGCCTGGTGGAACCCGCCTCTTTTCTTTTGCTCTTGCTGGGCTGGCTGGTCCTGCCCGGAGGACCGTGGGCCTGGACTCTGGCCGCCATCGGTATTTTGTTTCTGCCGGCGCTCTGCCAGTTGGGATTCGACTCGGCCCAGGCGGCGATCCTGAGGAAGCGGGCCATCGTGGTCGATGCTTTGGATGCGTTTCTGAATGCCACGATCGCAAACTGGTTGACCGTCACGTTTCTGGCGCATCAGGCGTTGTTGTCGATCGATGCCGTAGTGCGAACCGCGGTTCGCCGCCTGATCACGCGGCAGAGACTCCTGCAGTGGGAGACCGCGGCCGAAGCGGAGCTTAGCGGCTACAAGCGCACAACGCTGGACTCGTACCTCAACTGGACTCCGGCCCTCGCGATTGGGTCGTTCCTTTTAGTATGGTTCGTACGCCGCGGGGCGATCTTCGCCGCGTTGCCAATTCTTCTGTTATGGGCCTGCAGCAAGCCGATCGCGCTGTGGCTGAACCGCCCTACTCGCGCTCCGCGCAAGCAGGCGACGGAAGCAGATCGTTGGTTGCTGCGGCTTTCCGCCCTTCGCACCTGGCGGTATTTCGCCGAGTTCAGCACCGAAGAACACCACTGGCTGATTCCCGATAACGTGCAGGGGGATGATGCACGGATCGCGTCTCGGATTTCCCCAACAAACCTCGGCTTTCTTCTCAATGCGCGCCAGGTGGCCTGCGAATTTGGCTATCTCACGGTGCCGGAATTCGCTCAACAAACGCGTCGCACGTTGGCAACAGTGTTACAACTGCCAAAGCATCGAGGCCACCTGTTCAACTGGTATGATACACAATCGCTGATTCCTTTGGCTCCAACTTCTGTGTCCAGCGTTGACAGCGGCAACTTAGTCGCTTCGCTCTGGACTCTGCAGCGAGGGTGTCTGGAACTGCTTGACCGGCCTCTGTTGCGGCCTCAATTGGCGGATGGCTTGCTGGACAATCTTTACCTCCTGGCGAGCCTGGGTGCAATTCCGCGCCGGAAGTTCTCCGCATTAAGAAGAACGCTGGAGGGGCAAGACTGGCTGCGCCGCCTTCTGGATATTCCCGATGCTGATCCCAGGGAAGTTGGCTACCGACCGGGTTCCCGCGTTAAGCCGGCCGCCGATGTTGAGTGGTTTCGTGAGCAGGCGGAAGAACGGATCAGCCAGGTTAGCCGGATGGCGCAGCTCTACGCTCCGTGGCTGCGGCCGGAGTTCGCGGCCTTGAGAGATGCAGTCGGGACCCACGCACCGGGCTGGCTCGATGAGGCTCCTGTGCTGCGGCGGATGCCGCCGTTTATCGATAGCCTTACCGTGAGGCTGCAAGCTGCAGGCCATTCCATGGAAGCGCCAGCGCGTGCGTGTTGTCAGCGATTGCTATCCCTGCTGCCGGACGCGCAGTCCCATGTGGTGCGTCTTATCGAAGATCTCAATACGATCGCCGACCAGGCCGGCAACCTTGCGGACGAAATGGAGTTTGGGTTTTTGCTGAACCGGAGCCGGGGACTGCTCTCGATCGGCTTCGATGTCGAAAAGCAGCAACTCCATGCCGCCTGTTACGACCTGCTGGCCAGCGAAGCCCGCGTTGCCTTCTTTGCCGCCATCGCGAAAGACGATATCCCGCAGGAGAGCTGGTTTCAGCTTATGCGCCCGAACACGATCATTCAGGGAGTCGCCGGCCTGCTCTCCTGGACAGGGACGATGTTCGAATACCTGATGCCATCACTTTGGATGCGCATCTACCCCAACACTCTTTTGGAGCGTGCGGCGGTAGCGGCGGTGCGCGCGCAGCGAGCCTACGCCGACGACAAGAGCATCCCCTGGGGTATCTCCGAATCGTCCTGCTACAAACTCGATGATTCCGGCAACTACCAATACCACGCTTTTGGTGTTCCTCAGTTGGCTATCCATAAAGTGGATATCGAAGGACCGGTAGTTTCGCCCTATTCGACGTTCCTGGCGCTGCCTATCGATTCCTCGGCTGCGCTGCGGAACTTGCGCACCATTCAAAGCCGTAAAGGTCTGGGCACCTACGGATTCTACGAAGCATTGGACTTCAATCCTTCGCGATGTCAATCCCGATTCCGGCGTTTCGAGCTGGTGCATTGCTGGATGGCGCATCATCAGGGTATGAGCCTGCTCGCGATCGCAAATTTCCTGCGCGGTGACGTGGTACAACGCTGGTTTCACAGTCACCCGCGGGTGCAGGCCACGGAATTGCTACTCCAGGAAAAACCTGCGGGTCGTCCCCAGCGGCCGCGCGCCCGGGTATCGTGAACCCTTCTCAATCGAAGCGACACGTTGAATCGGCAGGCATTCCGCGATTTGCTGCAGGCACTTTATGAAACACTGGCACATCTCGAAGTACTCGTACATCCTCGGTCTCGCGCTTCTTTTGACGCTGACGCGCAACGCCTACAGCCTTGATGCGCCACAGGGGCCGGAGCCGGAGATCATTGTCATCGATGCAACGGCGCCTTCGCATCCCTTCCCGCACTTTTGGGAGAAGATGTTCGGTTCGGGGCGGGCGGTGCTCTCATTGCGCGACAGCTATCGGCAGGACTTGCGATCGGTGAAGCAAATTACCGGCTTCGGTTACGTCCGCTTCCATGGCATTTTCAACGACGAAGTGGGTATTTACGACGAAGACAGCCAGGGAAACGCAGTCTATAACTTCTCCTACATTGATCAAATCTATGATGGCTTGCTCGCGAATGGTGTGCGCCCCTTCGTGGAATTCAGCTTTATGCCCAACAAGTTGGCCGCAAAGAACGTCCATCAGGCCTTCTGGTACAACCCCAATGTTTCCCCGCCAAAGGATTGGGCTCGATGGGACGATCTGGTTACGGTGTTCATTCAGCATCTCAGCGATCGCTACGGTGCAGACGAAGTTGCACAATGGTATTTCGAAGTCTGGAATGAGCCCAACCTCGACTTCTGGGCGGGACAGCCGAAGCAGGAAAGTTATTGGGAACTTTATGACCACACTGCGCTCGCGATCAAGAAGATAAATTCGCGACTGCGGGTGGGTGGGCCGGCGTCCGCGCAAGCGGCCTGGGTTGATGCTTTCATTCGCCACTGTGCCGAGAAAGAAATTCCTTTGGACTTCGTCTCGAGCCATGTCTACGGCAACGATCAAGCCAAGGATGTCTTCGGTACGCAGGAAAACATTCGCCGCGATCAGATGGTCTGCCGCGCCGTGAACAAAGTTCATAATCAGATCAAAAGGTCGAGCATGCCGGACCTGCCCCTGATCTGGAGCGAATTCAACGCCAGCTACAAGAATGAGACCGATGTTACCGATGCCACCTACATGGGCCCGTGGCTGGCCGACACCATCAGGCAGTGCGACGGGCTGGTGGACGCCATGTCTTACTGGACCTTCTCGGATGTCTTCGAAGAACAGGGTGTGGTGAAGACACCGTTCTATGGTGGCTATGGGCTTCTCGCGGAGGATGGCATTCCCAAACCGGCCTTCAACGCCTTCAAACTGCTGCACCAGTTGGGCGAAGAACGTATTCAGGTCGACTCAGATTCCGCGCTGCTAACCCGGAGGAAAGACGGGACTCTCGTTCTGGCGCTGTGGAACTATGCCCCGCCCGAGGAACCCGGCGCTGAGAAGAGAATCACCCTGCGGTTAAACGCGAAGAATGTAAAACATGCCTCTATCTCGCGAGTGGACAGTGACCACGGAGATTTTCACTCCGCCTACGGGAAGATGGGTTTCCCGCGTTATCCCCGCCCGGCACAGATTCAGGAGCTGCGCCAGGCTGCCGACCTGCAGGCTCCGGAAGCCTACCGCATAGAGCACGGCGAACTGACCCTAACCTTGCCGGAACATGGATTGGCAGTGATCGAACTGAAGTAGCCAGAGAGGCCAGGAATCGACTATGCCGAGTCCTACGTCACGGCTGGTACTTCTTAAAGCCTGCGCGCTCCATGCCGTGCTCGGCTTCCTGGTTTTTCATGAAGGTTTTCCAGACGAAACCGGTGCGGGCATTTTCCGCCATAACCATCGTAATTC
Organism: Acidobacteriaceae bacterium; assembly: GCA_003140075.1. GTDB lineage: Bacteria > Acidobacteriota > Terriglobia > Terriglobales > Acidobacteriaceae > Sulfotelmatobacter. Next base: position 29,492 of record PLIO01000273.1, read on the forward strand.
CAACATCAATCCCGACCACGTCGGTGTCGTACCAATTTCTGAGCGGATTGAACGCATTCGCAAATCCATACTGGTTCCATGCCCGAGGGTAATGATCCTTGATGTTCTTAAGCACACGCATCACGGATTGCGGCAGAAATGGCAGAGAACCCGCCGAAGCGCTGGGGACGACGGTTCCATCGATCGGCCCCATTATGGGCGGCCCTCCCCAGATCACGTAGCCCTTCTCCGAATCGGAAGCCGAAATACCCCACAGGTCGTCGCTGTAATCGGGGAACTGCTTCGCCAGCTCCAGGCAGAAGCGGCGGTGGGCATCCGTCGCCAATATTGAGTTCTGGAAGTAGTCGGCATAGGCGTCGCGTTTATCGCGGAAGTCAAACCAGGCTTGGGAATATTGATGCACAAACAACGGGGCGAACGAACCGATATAGCGAATACCATCAAATTCGAATTTCGTGCGCTTCCATGCGTTCCAGGCTTGTCCGGGCAAGGGATGAGGAAGCGATCCCAGGCCGAGGAGATAGATCATCATCATTTCGCTGTAGTAGTCCCAGCGATAGGGAAGAAAACCGAATTCGGGGGTCCAGCCATGCGGCAGGAGCGAGGTGTCTTCGGACAACCAGCTCCAATCGACTCGGTTAAGGATTTCGTAGGCCAAAAGGCTGATATCGGAATGTTCCTGGAAGTGCCGCCGGCAAGTGAGAATCCCGCACAGGAGGATCGCCGTATCGACGGAAGAAACTTCAGAATCCCAAACTCGCTCACCGGTATTCAGGTCCGCGAAGTGATAAAAAAATCCGCGATGAGTGGGCATCGTTTTCCACAGAAAACGCAGAGTGACCAGGACCCGCTCCCGCGCGTCCGAAACGGAAATGAACCCACGATTTTCGCCGATGCACAGAGCCGTGAGCCCAAAGCCGGTTGCCGCAATGCTGGCGACCACCGAATTGCCGCCCGTCGTCGCGTTGCATCGATCCCTTACCAGCCCGGTTTGCGGGCTTGCCTGATCCCAAAAATATTGGAAGTTCCGCTTCTCCAGTTCCTGGAGAAACTCGTCATCATCCTGCGTAAGGGAGGCCGGAGACGTCGAAGGTTGTGGACTCGTACGCTGTTCCTCCGCTATCTTCGGGAGGGAAAATAATCGCGGCGGATTGAACGCTCTCCACAGGCCGAGGCTCCCTATCTGCAAGAGGAGGTTTCGTCTTGAAATGCGACGCTGGGCAGAACCGCTTTCGCTTTCCTTGTTACGCATTACCTGGATTTTAGATGTTTGGAGTGCCGATTGCGAAGGTGGGGGAAGCTTCTTGACAACCGCCACTGGTTGAACGCACTGAGCCAGTGCCGCGGTCGCCAACCCCGGCGTCCGGAAAGGCTTCCTAGGAATCGTGAAGATGCGCTTAAGGTGACACGATGAGTAAAGGGAAGACGGTCACGATTTGGATGTTCGTTGGCATGGGGATTGTGGCCGCTGCATTGCTCGCTATCCTGCTGCATCGGCGGCAACCGGTCACACTCAGAGGTGCCGTGCTGCAAGAGGATCCCGACCCGAATAAGCAGCTGCCGCTTGCCGACGTGCAAATCACCGCCATCAATGCACTGGGAAGTGGCAGTTCCAAGTCCGATGCTTTGGGCTTCTTCAGTTTGACGCTGCCCAAGGGGCTGCGCCGGCGGCAACAGGTTCTCCTTCAGTTCCGGCGCAAAGACTATCAGGCTCTCGACCTGAATGACTTTGTGGGAGACAAACTGTACGTCGCCCGCATGGTGCCGATCCACAAGCCCACCAGCGTGGAATCCCGCGCCCAGTCCGTGGTCTCGAATGCGCGCGTCAGGTACACCGTAAAGGCCACAACCGAGGCGAATATAGGAAGCGCTGTGCGCACATTCGAGGTCGTCAACACAGGGAATACATTGTGCCATAAGCAGCCTCCGTGCTCGCCTGACGGCAAGTGGAAAGCGGCGATTGGTTCTTTGTCTCTCGATGCCGGGGAAGGGAATGAATTCCGCAACGCAAGAGTATCTTGCATTGCGGGACCGTGTCCCTTCACCAAAGCAGAACTGGAGAACCCATCGCCGGACCGCCGCCACTTCAAAGCGGCAGCTCGAAATTGGTCGGACACAACCACTTTCCTGGTGGAGGCCGAGGTGGTTCATCCCATGACCAGCGATCTGGTCCGTGAAACCTATCCGGTGATTTTCGGGCGCGCCTTGAATTTCAGCTTGCCCGCGACCGCGGAGGGCCCTTGCATCGAAGCCGAAATCGATGGAGAAGCCATCGTTTTTCCCCTTGGGCCAGACCTCATCCTGCGCTGGGCGGAGTGTCACGTGGGAGTCGACAAGGACCAATCCAAATCCTATCGATGCGAGCTTAACCCCGGGTACAAATTCCCCTAGGGCGGCGGGTGTGCTGGCAAAGCGAGCTGTGCTATAAAACTTACTTGGGTCCTCTTTCGAAACTTAAGGCAGATGTAGTTCCTTTTGATCTGTTCCTACGCTTTCCGCTCTCTGCCGTTGGTTCCGTCGCGATGTTGCGGGCGGTAGTCCTTTTTTTCGCGTGCTGTATCGCCGCTACCTCCACAGCCGCTCAAGGCGGGCCTCCCTACTACACAAACGATCCAGGCACTCCGGGCAATTTCAATTGGGAGATCAATCTTGGCTACATGCCGTTCTTTTACAGCGATCAGTCCGTCTCCCATACTCCCGATCTCGATATCAATTTCGGAGTCGGCGATCGCATCCAGCTTACTTACGAGAATGCGTGGCTGAGAGTCCAAAGTCCCGGTTCGCCGACTAAGTTTGGCCTGGGTCAATCCAATCCCGGCGTAAAATGGCGTTTCTACGATGCCGGAGAGTCCGGCCTCAACATCTCGGTTTTTCCCCAGCTTTTCCTCAACAACCCTAACGATGCCGTCCGCCGCGGCATCACGCCGGCGAGCCAGTCCTTCCTGCTGCCCGTGGAGTTTTCGAAGAAGCTTGGCCCGGTCGATGTGGATTACGAAATCGGTTATCAGTTGGTCCACAAAGGCCCGGACGGTTTGATCTCGGGCCTGGTCATCGGCCACGATTTCACTCCAAAGCTGGAAATGGACGTGGAACTCTATTACCAGGGCACCTTCCATCCGTCCGAAAACCAGCCCACGATCGACTTTGGCGCTCGCTACAAAATCCACCGTCCGGTGATCCTGCTCTTCATGGCCGGACGCAGCCTCGAACCCACTCACTCCAATCAGTCCTATTTCCTGGGTTATTTCGGGCTTCAATTCCTGCTGCCTCCTAAATCCTACAAATCCGAGTAACCGCCTCTCTCCGAACGGGCAATTCAGTCGTCGCTCTATAGATGGAAGTCTCGTCGTCTTCGCCGCCGCGTGACGGCAGCGCGTAATCGTTACTACACGGCGGTCTCTGCTTTCTTCACCGTGTTCAATATTGATCAGTCTGGCATCGTGAGTCGCTTTACAATTGTGGCCATCTTGAGGGCGTATCAATGGCCACGGACGAACTCGAAGTTGCCTGAGGCAGAGCTCCGGGGTTAGTTCCCGCTGCCAGTCGAAGGTTCAAAACGGGAATACTCATACCAAGATGTGCTTATTCCTCGCTGCCCTTAGTTGTGTCGCAGTGCTTCGCCGCCAGAAAATGTCGATTAGAAGTTGTGAACTGCAAAGTTCGCTTTGTCAAAGGTTCAGACAAACGGCAGGTATTGAGGAAGGGCATGCTGATGCGAATGCCAGGAAGTTCCAGGACCTCTCGAATTCTTCTGTTCTTCTCGTTGCTCTTCGCCGTCACCGCCCCTACTCCACTCCAGGCTCGCCAGGCGGTTGCCGATAAGGGCGCTCAATCCCCCAGTGCATCGGCGACTAGCGCGCCTGCTCCGGAACTCGCGAAGTACGTGGGAGCTGAGACTTGCAAGACTTGTCACGAGGAAATTTACAACGCATGGGAGAAAACGCCGCACTGGAAGACCACATTGAATAAGGCGGGTGGTCCCGCGAAGCAAGGTTGTGAGGGTTGTCACGGTCCCGGCGCCGACCACGTGGCGGGCGGCGGCGACAAACCCAAAATATACGTGTTCGAGGGGAAGTCGCGGCAGGAGACCAGCGCCCGCTGCCTGAGTTGCCACGGCGAAGCTCACGCGCAGTCGCATTTTGCGGAATCCGCCCACGCCAGCAGTGAGGTCGGCTGCATCGATTGCCACTCTCCTCATCACGCCAGGGAAAAGCAGCACCTGTTAGTCCAAGAGCAGCCCCAGTTGTGCTACGGCTGCCATACGGCGGCCAAGGCAGATTTTGCCAAACCCTTCCACCACCGCGTCAACGAGGGTCTGGTGCAGTGCAATGACTGCCACAACCCTCACGGGACGGCGACGGTGCGGCAGCTGCGCGCCCTGCCCAGCGGCGACGCCGTCTGCTACAAGTGCCATGTCGACAAGCAGGGACCTTTCGTCTACGAGCATGTGCCGGTAAAGACCGAGGGCTGCAGCAGTTGCCACACGCCCCACGGTTCTACCAATCCCCGGCTCCTCAAAGTGAGCCTGGTGAACATGCTCTGTCTGCAGTGCCACACTTTCTCGACCCAGTTGACGGCTGGGGGGCCAGTCGGTCCCACGCATAATCAGTCGGCGAAGTATCAGGCCTGCACCATGTGTCACACCCAGATTCATGGCTCCAACTTCAGCGATGTCTTTTTCAAGTGAGGAGTACCGATGGTGTCGCCAAGAAAACTCGACCAGCAATCTGTCCTCGGCTGTTCCGGAACCGACCCTGTGACTTCAAGGCAGAGTCTGACAGCGGCATCGTGTGGTTTTAGGCTGGTCCTCGTGCTGCTGGCTTCCGGCTTGATGGTGTCTTTACCGGGAATGCTCTTGGCGCAATCTCCCAATGCCGGCAAAAACCCGCCCGAGGAACCGGCGGCCGTTACCAGTGGCGGCTATATGATTCACCAGTCCGTCGAGCTGGGCTACCGCTCCACTGACGTGACCGGCAGTGGCGATATGTACGACACACTGGTGAACCTGCAGACCGGCCCGCGGATTCTCGGCCAGACGCTTTCCATGCAATCGCTCGATCATCAGGGCCTCTTGTTCGACGATCTTTACCTCAACAGCTTTGGGTGGGGAGGCGATCCCAACAACGCCCTGCGGCTTCGGGCAGACAAAAACAAGTGGTATAACCTGCAGGGCAGCTTCCGGCGCGATCAGTATTTCTCCGATTACGACTTGCTGGCGAATCCCCTCAATCCCCCGACCTCAACTCCGTCGATTCCCGTGCTGAACTCGCCCAACGAATTCGAGACGACACGACGCATGAGCGACGTCGATCTCACCCTACTTCCGCAGTCCCTGGTCAGCTTTCGCCTGGGGTTTTCGCACAACAACATGACTGGGCCTTCGTTCAGCAGTATCCATGAGGGTACGGAGGCTTCGCTGCTCCAGGACTGGAACACGACCATGAACTCATACCGCCTGGGGGTCGATTTTAGAATCGCGCCGCGAACTGTCCTCAGCTACGACCAATTCCTCGATTACTACAAGGGAGACACGGACTACCAACTGAATCCCATCAATGAGGCGCTCGTGCCCGCAACGCCGGTAAGTTCCGTTTCGCTGGGCTTGTCCTTCGACACGGTGAACAATGAACCCTGTGCCGTAGTGCCCCCGGCAACCAGCCTGATCGTCAATGGGACTCTGACCAATGTCACGTGCAGCGCGTACTCTAGCTATCTGCGGAACCAGCGGATACGCACTTCCACTCCTACCGAGCGCGTCAGCCTGCGCAGCAACTACTTTCAGCGGTTAGACCTGGTCGCTTCTTTTTCCTACAGCTCCGCCGATATGAGCACGCCACTGTACGAGTCCTTCGGCGGCCTGATCACGCGCACCAACACCCTCGCTTTCCTCGGCACCGGCACGGCCGCCGCGAACCGAATTTCCGACGCAGCCGATCTCGGGGCCACGGTTCATCTGACCAAACATCTGCGCCTGATCGATAAATTCTATTTTTGGGCCTACCGCATTCCGGAGAATGGCAATTTCACCGAGGTCGACAGCGATTGCACGGCTGCGATTATAGCCGCCAAAACCTGCACGCTGCTGACCCCGCTGACATCAACCACGCCTACGATTGTGCCCACCCTCCAACAGGCCTCGTTCAACCAGACTTGGACGAGAAATCAGACCGAACTCGCGTGGGACATTTCGAAAAAAGCGGGGGCGCGCATCGGTTACCGCTATGGCGATCGGGACTTCAACCACTACAACGATTTTCTGCCCGGAGACTTGGACCATTTCGTAGGTCTGGAGAAAACGGCGCTCTTCGGCCTGTGGGCAAGGCCTACGCATGCCTTACGATTGAATTTCGATCTGGAGCACACAAACTACAATGCGGTATTCGTCCGCATGTCGCCACGCAAGGAAGGGCGCTACCGCTTCCAGACGACCTACACCCCGCGCCCATGGGCGGTCCTGGGCGGATCTATTAACATCCTGCAACAATCCAACGCCGACGCGCAGACCCAGTACGTGGGCCACAACCAAAACTACGGGCTGACCGCGTCGCTCGCGCCGCGCGAACGCTTCGGACTGGATTTGGGGTACAACTTCAACAGCGTGATCCAGAATGCCTTGATCTGCTTCAACGACACACCTCCGGCAGGGGTGAGCCTTCCCTTCGTGACCAATGCCGACAACAACAATTGCGCGGGAAACGACACCGCCAACAACCTGATGGCCAACTCGTACTA